>JAXDGC010000045.1:0-11188 GCA_034665245.1 Solirubrobacteraceae bacterium
TCGTGACGACCACGATCCACAAGACGCTCGGCGGCGCCCGCGGCGGCATGATCATCTGCCGCGAGGAGCACGCCAAGAAGATCAACTCCGCGGTCTTCCCCGGCCAGCAGGGCGGCCCGCTCGAGCATGTCATCGCCGGCAAGGCGGTCGCGCTCAAGATCGCCCAGTCCGAGCTGTTCCGCGAGCGCCAGGAGCGTACGGTCGCCGGCGCCAAGGCGGTGGCGGAGGAGCTGCTGAGCGCCGGCGCGGGGGTCAACGACCTGACCGGCGGCACCGACGTGCACCTCGTGCTCGTCGACCTGCGCGACTCCGAGCTCGACGGCAAGCAGGCGGAGGACCGGCTGCACGACATCGGCATCACCGTCAACCGCAACGCCGTGCCGTTCGACCCGCGACCACCGGCGGTCTCGTCGGGGCTCCGGGTGGGCACCTCGGCGCTCGCCACGCGCGGCGTGGGCGTCGACGAGTTCCAGGAGATCGGGCGACTCATCGGCCAGGCGCTGCAGCCCGACTTCGAGTCGGTCCGCGGTGAGCTCGCCGAGCGCGTGAGCGCGATCGCCGAGCACCATCCGCTCTACGCGCAGCTCGGGACGCCGACGGCGGTCTGACGTAGATGCGCAGTGTGCTCGCCGCGGCGGTCTTGACCGCCTTCGCGGTGGGCTGCGGTGGCGGCGATCACGCCGCATCGACGAGCGGGCGATCGCCGGAGCGCCTGACCGTCACGACGGGCGGCGAGGGCGGGATCTACTTCGTCTACGGAGGCGCGCTCGCCAAGGTCATCTCACGCCATCTGCCGGGCTACCGCGCCACGGCGCAGCCGAGCTCGGGCGCGGTGGACAACCTGATGCGCCTGCGCGACGGCAAGGCCGACATCGCCTTCACGCTCGGCGACACGGCGCTGGATGCCGTCGAGGGTCGCGAGGCGTTCGCAAAGCCGGTGCCCCTGCGGGCGCTGGCGCAGATCTATCGCAGCTACGTGCACGTGATCGCGTCCGAGAGCTCCGGGATCCGCTCGCTGAAGGACCTCAAGGGCAAGCGGGTGAGCGTCGGATCGCCCGACTCGGGCACGGAGGTGGTGGCCGAGCGCGTCCTCGCGCTGGCCCGGATCGACTCGCGCTCGGGCATCGAGCGCCGGCAGCTCGGCGTGGCCGAGTCGGCCTCGGCGCTCGCGGCCGGCTCGATCGACGCCTTCTTCTGGTCGGGTGGCCTGCCGACGAGCGCGGTCACCGGCCTCACCCGCGGCCACCGCGTGAGGATGCTCGACCTCCGCGCGCTCGCCAAGCCGCTGCGCCAGCGCTACGGCGGCGTCTACGAGGACGCGGCGATCCCGGCCGGGACCTACCCCGGGGTGACCGCGGCGGTCCCGACGATCTCGATCCCCAACTACATCGTGGTGAGCGAGAAGATGAACGGCGGGCTCGCACACGACATCACCGAGCTGCTGTTCAAGTACGGCGACGAGCTCGTCGCGGCGCATCCGGAGTCGCGCAATCTCGACGCGGCGCGCGCCCAGCAGGTGATCGCCCCGATCCGGCTGCACCCGGGCGCGCAGCAGTACTACGACCGCGCCGTTCCCTAGGGCAAGTCGGCGGGGAGGACGGCGGGGGCGTCGAAGACCACGTCGACGACGTTCCTCCCCTGCGATCCTCTCCCTCAACCATGGAAGCCCGCGCCCTGTTCGCCTTTCTGGTCGCCCTGGCGCTGACGGCGGCCGTCACGCCGCTGGTCGCGAGGCTCGCGGTCCGGATCCGTGCGGTCGACCCGGTGCAGGAGCGCGGCCTCGCGCAGACGCAGACGCCGCTGCTCGGCGGCCTGGCGATCCTCGTCGGGGTGCTCATCGCGGGCGCGCTGTTCCTGCCCGCCAGCGCTGAGATGCGCGGCATCCTCGGCGCGGCGGCGCTGATCACGGCGGTCGGCATCGCCGACGACATCCGCGACCTGTCGCCCGCCGTCAAGCTGCTCGGCCAGGCTGCCGCGGGCCTGATCTGCGTGCTCTCCGGCGTGCACGTGGACAACTTCACGTTCCCGTTCCTCGGGCGTGTCGACCTCGGCGACTTCGGCGGGCCGCTGACCCTGCTCGGCCTTGTCGGCGTGATGAACGTCGTGAACTTCTCCGACGGCGTCGACGGGCTTGCCGCGGGCGTCTGCGCGATCTCCGCGATCGGCTTCGCCGTGATCGCCTTCGACCTGCGAGAGGACGCGGCGGGGGTGCTCGCCGGCTGCATCGCCGGTGCGGCGCTGGGCTTCCTCGTCCACAACTTCCACCCGGCCTCCGTCTTCATGGGCGACTCGGGCTCCAACCTGCTGGGGCTGTTGCTCGGCGGCGTGATCGTCGAGGGCTCGCTGAAGACCAACGCCCTGATCGCGCTGGTCGTGCCGCTCGTGATCCTGGCCGTCCCGTTCCTCGACACGGGCTTCGTCGTCGCCAAGCGCATCAAGTACCGCAGGCCCGTCTATCAGGGCGACTCCAACCACTTCCACCACCGTTTCCACCGCATGGGCTTCTCGCAGCGCAAGACCGTGCTCTACCTCTACGCCTGGACGACGACGATGACCGGCATCGCGGTGGCGCTGCGCTTCGTGCCCTACTCCCAGCACAACGGTCACCTCAACGCCGGGTGGGCAGCGGTGATGGCCGGGATGCTCCTGGTCGGGCTCGCGGCCAGCGCGTATCTCGTCTACGTGCTCGAGATCCTCAAGCTGCGGCGGCTGCGCGCCTGGCAGCTGCGGCGCGACGACCCCGCCACGTCCGAGCACCAGATCGACTCCCAGCTCGAGGAGGATCTCGAGACGGGCGAGTTCCCCGCGCTGCGTTAAGTGGGGGTTAACCGCACTGTCGGATCTCCGGGCCGCCCTGTAGAGTCGCCCACCGACCCGAAGTCCGACCCCACAGGAGGTGAGCAGGAGACATGACGAAGCTTTTCCCCGATCTCCTGCTCGCGCCGTAGGGACCGTCCCTCGTCGCGGGCAGCCATGCCGCCCGCGACCTCTTGCAGGTCTTTCTCGCCTCACGTTGCTCGTGGGCGGCTCCGTCCCATTCCACCGACCGGAGCCCCACCATGCATTCACTGTTCCACCAGAGCTACGCCCATGCCGCGAACGCCGAGCGGCGCGAGCGACACCGACCCGAGCCCGTGATCCGCGCGATCGTGCGCCGGGTGCGGGCGGCGTAAGCCCACCTCCGTAGAGACCGCGGCCCCGCCTTACCGGCGGGGCCGCTCTCTACCATCGACGGCGTGCACACGGTCCGCCTCGTCTGCGCCGCGCTGGCGGCGGCCTGCCTCCTTGCGCTGCCCTCCGCGGCGTCCGCGGCCGCCCCGCTCGTCGTCGGCATCGGCGAGCAGAGCGACAGCATCTTCGCCAGCGCGCCGTGGTACCGGCTCAAGGCGCGCGACATCCGCTACATCGTCGCCTGGGACGCGCTCGACGTGAAGTGGCAGCGCGACGAGGTCGACGCCTACATGGCGGCGGCCGAGAACGCCCACGCGCGGGTGCTCCTGGGCTTCAGCCACTCGCGCTCGCGGTTCAAGGCGGTCCGCAAGAAGCTGCCCTCGCCGGCGCGCTACCGGCGCATGTTCCTGCGCTTCCGGGCCCGCTACCCGTTCATCACGACCTACCTGACCTGGAACGAGGCGAACCACCGCGGGCAGCCGACCTGGAACCACCCCGCCGTCGTCGGGCGCTACTACGACATCCTCCGCAACGCCTGCCGCGCGTGCACGATCGCCGGGCCGTCCGTGCTCGACACGCTCGCGATGCCGCGCTGGGTGAAGAAGGTGGAGAAGGCCGCCAAGCACCGGATCGGGATCTGGGCGATCCACAACTACATCGACGCCAACCGCTTCCGGACGAGCGGCACGCGCTCGCTCCTGCGCGCGACGAAGGCGAAGATCTGGTTCACGGAGACCGGAGGGCTCGTGCGCCGCGACAACGGCTCGAAGGTCGAGTTCGCCGACTCGCCGAAGCACGCCGTGCAGGCCACGAAGTGGGTGCTCAAGCTCGCCCGCCTGAGCCCCCGCGTCCGGCGCATCTACTTCTACCACTGGACCGCGCCCGCTCCCAATGCCACCTGGGACTCGGCGCTGACGGACCGGCGCGGGCGCCCGCGCCCCGCCTACACGGTCGTGCGCACGTTCGTGCGGCGGATGCGCGCGGCGACGCGCAAGCGCGCGGCCGCGCGCGCCCGCCGGTGAGGCGGCGGGCGGTCGCGCTCGCGCTCGCGGCCGCCGCGTTCGGCGTGTCCGGGTGCGGGAGCCGCGAGGCGATCCGCGGCGGCGGCATCACGGTCGGCCCGACGCTGACGGTCTATTCCTCGCTCCCGGCGCCCGCGCGCGGCAGCTCCCGCGACATCGTCGACGGTGAGAAGCTCGCGCTCGCCGAGATCCACGGCAAGCTCGGCCGCTGGGCGATCAACTACTCCTCGCTCGACGAAGCGGGCGCGGACCCGCGCGAGCGGGCCAAGGCGGCGGGCGAAGCGGCCCGCACCGCGATGGCCGACACCCAGACCGCGGCGGTCATCGGCACGCTCGACTCCGAGGGCGCGCGCGCGTCGATCCCGTTGCTCAACGCGGCCGGCTTCCTCCAGGTCTCGCTCGGCGCCGGCTACTCCGGCTTCACGCGGCGCGTCGCGGCGGGCGAGCCGGAGCGCTTCTTCCCGGCCGGCGGGCACACCTTCGCGCGCGTCGTCGGGGACGACCGGGCCCAGGCGCGGGCGCTCGTGCGCGCCGCCGGGACGCGCCGGATCGTCGTCGAGGCGGACGGCGGGGAGGACGCCGCGGCGCTCGCGAGCGAGGTCCGGCGCGCGGCGACGGCCGAGGGGGCGAAGGTGGTCTCGAAGCCCGGCCGCGACGGCGCCGTGATCTACGCGGGCGAGGACCCGGTCGCGGCCGCGAGCATCGCCGAGAGCGTGATCTCCGAGACGCCCGGCGCGCGCGTGGTGCTGCCCGACGAGGTCGTGCGCGCGGGCGTCGAGGTGCGGCTGAGCGGGCGGTCGGCGCGGCGCACCGTGCTCGTCTCACGCGCGCCCGAGCCGGGCTCGACGGCCCCGCTGCGCGAGTTCGAGGCGGCCTTCGAGCGCACCTTCGCCCGCCGTCCCGGCCCGTACGCCGCGCTCGGGTACGCCGCGATGCAGACCGTGCTCGCCTCGCTCGCCCAGGCGGCCGACGAGAAGCGCGCGGGCGAGCGGCGGCGGGTCATCCAGCTGTTCTTCTCCGGCCGCCCGCGCGAGACCGTCGTCGGGCCCCTCACGGAGCTCCGCTCCGGCGAGGTCTCGCCCGCGCGCTTCAGCGCCTTCCGCCTCGCGGGCTCCTCCGGAAGGCGCGACTACCTGTTCCGCTAGGACTCGAGCGCCGCGTCGAGCGTGATCTCGACGTTCAGGGCCTGCGAGACGGGGCAGCCCTCCTTCGCGGCGTCGGCCGCCTTCTGGAAGCCGTCGTCGTCGAGGCCGGGAACGCGCGCGCGGGTCGTCAGCTCGATCAGCTTGATCGCCCAGCCCTCGCCCTCCTTGTCGAAGTGCACCTTGGCGTCGGTGCTGATCGACTCCGGCTCGTTCCCTCCCGCGCCGAGGATGCCGGAGAGCGCCATCGAGTAGCAGCCTGCGTGAGCCGCGCCGATCAGCTCCTCCGGGTTCGTCCCGGGGCCCTCCTCCATGCGCGACTTGAAGGAGTACGGGCCCTCGAACGCGCCCGACCCGAACGCCATCTTGCCCTTCCCCTCCGGGAGCGATCCGTTCCATTCGGCGTGTGCGGTGCGTGTCGGCACGGGTGCCTCCTCCGTCGGGTTGTCGATGTCCTGCCCAATCATGACCGCGGAGGAACTACGAGCGGGCCACGGGCCAGCCCTGGCGCTCCCACCGCGGCACGCCGCCCTCCACGACGTGCCACACGGCCGATGCGCCGTGGCGCTGCAGCAGGCTCGCCGCCACCGCGGCCCGCTGGCCCGACGCGCAGACGACCGCGATGACCCCGTCGCCGTCCAGCGAGGACGGCACGTCGACGAGGTCGTGGTAGGGCGTGAACACGGAGCCGGGGATGTGGCCGGCGTCCCACTCGTCGCGCTCGCGGACGTCGAGGACCTGCACGCCGTCCCGGTCGGCGTCCCAGCGCGCGAACAGGTCGTCCAGCGCGACTCGCTCGATGCGCGCGACGGGGCGGCGGTCCTCGCGCCAGCTCGTCATGCCGCCGGCGAGATAGCCGCCGATCCGGGTGATCCCGACCGCGGCGGCGAGGTGGGCGGCGTGGATGGCGTCGGCGTCGTCGCGGCCGATGAGCACGACCTCCTGCTCGCGGTCGGCCAGCCAGGCGAGCTTGGAGCCGAAGCCGGCCCGCAGCGCGGTGATCGCGACGGCGCTGCCGACGTGGGCGTCGTCGAACTGGAGGTCCGTGCGGATGTCGACGAGCAGCGCGCCCTCGGCGCGCTTGAGCTCGACCTGGCGCGGGGTCAACGGCCGGGCCTCGGCGCGTTCGGCCGTCTCGCCGCCGCGATTGAGCTCGACGATCGCGCGGAAGTTCGGCGGCTGCGGCCCCAGCGACGCCAACGCCAACCGCACGAACTCGTCCTCGTCCTCGACCGCGAGCAGTTCGCTGTGCGCCTGCTCGAACGCGACCGTGGAAGCGACCTTCATGTCCATCCCGGGGCCCCCGCAGAGCGAGCCGCCCAGATGACCCGGCCACACCTCGGTCGCACCCGGCAGCGACAGCAGCGACCGCAGCGAGCCGAACACCCCCCGCGCTCCCTCCTCGCGATCGACCGCGAGGTCGGGCCGGGCGATGTCGCCGACGAACAGCGAGTCGCCCGTGAGCACCGCCCACGGCTCGGGCCCCCGCGCGGTGTCCGTCAACACGAACGCCGTGTGCTCGGGCCGGTGCCCCGGCGTGTGCAGCGCGCGCACGCGCAACGCGCCGAGCGCCAGCTCCCAGCCGTCCTCGAACGGCTCGTGCGCGTAGACCGCGCCGGCCTCGCGATGGATGTGGACGACCGCGCCGGTGGCGGCCGCGAGGCGGCTGTGGCCCGAGACGTGGTCGGCGTGGGTGTGCGTCTCGAGCACGTGCTCGATCGACACGCCGAGGTAGCGCGCGAGGCGCAGGTACTCGTCGATGTCGAGGCGCGGGTCGACGACCGCGGCCACGCCCGCGTCGTCGTCGCCGATCAGGTAGGAGGCGCAGCCGAGATCGTCGTGCGTCACTTGTCGGAGAATCACGCGTCCTACCTACCACGGACCGGGTAGGAGAGGGGCGCGCACCACCCGAAGGGGAGCCATGAGCCGGGTGTCACAAAGTTGTTACAAAGTCCGATTTCACGATAGACTCGCCGCGCGCCGCCCGAGAGGTGCCGGCGCTCCACTTACTTCTCGTCACCACCAGCCGCCGTCCTCGGGGCGACGGCTGTAGGGTGGCGCGCCTGTCCCATGCGCGACGACGCCTGCACCCACGCCATCCATGACCCGCAAGCCCACCAATCGCGGGGCGATCGCCGGCACGTACCTGCTCGCGGCCAACGCGATCTGCACCGCGATCGGGGCGGGCGTCGGCGCGCTGGTCGGCGCCGTGCTGCCGCTGGCCGCGGCCGGCTTCTTCATCGGCTTCTTCCTCGGGATCTGGCTTGTCTACCGTCGCTTTAACGACCTCTGAGCAACCCACGGTGCTCCTGCGCTACCTCGACGTCGTGCTCGTCGTCGCCGCCCTGCCGTTGGTCGCGCTGGCCGGGCTGCCGCTGCTCGGCTACGGCGTCGGCGCAGTCGCCTGGATCCTCCAGCGCGCCGCCGGCGTCGCGCTCGAGCGCCGGGCCGCGAAGAGCAAGGACATGCGCCGCCAGATCCTGATGAACTTCGGCGGCACGCTGGCCCGCGCGTGGATCGTCGGCGGCGCCATCATCGCCGTCGGGGTGGCGGGCAAGCGCGAGGACGGCCTCACCGCCGCCGTGCTCGTGTTCGTCGCCTTCACCGTCTACTTCGCGCTCTTGCTGATCCTCCACGCCGTCGGGAGGGCCGCCCGGTGACCAAGACGCGCAAGATCCTCCTGATCGTGCTCGCCGTCTACCTGGTCGCGATCTTCGCGGTCGTCCTGATCTTCGGCGCGACCCGCCGTGACAACAAGGCGTTCCAACCGCAGCGCGAGTTCAAGCTCGACACCTGGGTCAACCTCCCGGGCCCGTTCGACATCAACAAGGGCGTCCTGTACGTCGTTCTCGCGGCGATCCTCACCGTGGTGACGATGGTCTTCATCTCCCGCCGCATGCACGCGCGGCCCAACCGCGTGCAGACCGCGGTGGAAACCGTCTACGCCTTCGTCCGCGACGACATCACGGGCGGCAACATGGACGACCGGATGGCCCGCAAGTGGTTCCCCTTCCTGGCCACGCTGTTCTTCTTCATCTGGTTCTCGAACCTGATCGGCTATATCCCGCTGCCGACGAACTCGGCGGAGTCCTTTGACGTGTTCGGCCTCCAGTTCCCGGCCTTCGCGCTCTACGCGGCGACGGCGAACATCTCGGTGCCGCTCGTGCTCGCGCTCGTCGTCTTCGTCTCGTTCAACGTCGAGGGCATCCGCGCCAAGGGCTTCGTCGGCTACCTCAAGAGCCTGATCCCCGAGGGGGTGGGCGGCGTCGGCGCCGCGCCGCTGTTCGTGCTCGAGCTCGTGTCGAACTTCATGCGCCTGCTCTCTCTGTCCGTACGACTCTTCGCCAACATCCTCGCGGGCCACCTCATCATCCTCTTCATGTCCGGCGGCCTCGCGGTGCTGCTGGGCCTCGAGGTGCTCGGCGTCTTCACCCTTCCCGCGGGCGTGATCCTGTACCTCTTCGAGCTGGGCCTCGTGGCGACGCTGCAGGCCTTCATCTTCGCCACGCTCAGTGCCATCTACCTCGGCGGCGCGGTCGCCGAGCACCACTAGTCAAAGGAGACCACGTGCTGTCCTCTCTTCTCTCGGTCCTCGCGGCGGCCAGCGCAGTCGCAGACGGCAAGGCGATCGCCCTCGGCGTGGGCGGCGGCCTCGGCGCCGTCGGCGCGGGCGTGGGCATCGGGTTCATCTTCGGCAAGGTGATCGAGTCCGTCACCCGCCAGCCCGAGATGCGCGACGAGATCACCGGCATCCAGTGGCTGGGCTTCGCGCTCACCGAGGCGTGCTTCTTCTACGGCCTGGTGGCGGGCCTCATCGCCTTCTTCCTCTAATGCCGACGGTCCTCGCAGCAAGCGGCGGGTCCTTCCTCGTCTCGCCCGACGTCGGGCTGATGATCTGGACCCTGCTCGTCTTCGTGATCTCGATGTACATCCTCAACAAGGCGGCGTGGCCCCGCATCGCCGCGGCGCTGGACAAGCGCCAGCAGGCCATCGAGGAGGCGATCGACACCGCGGAGCGCACTCGGACGGAGGCTCAGCGGCTGCTCGAGGAGTACCGCGAGCGCCTCACCGAGGCGCGCCGGCAGGCCGACGAGATCGTCGCGCGGGCGCGCAAGACGGCCGAGAACAACGAGGCGGAGGCGATCGCCGACGCCAAGCGCAAGCGCGAGGAGATGATGGCCCAGACGCGGCGCGACATCGAGCAGGAGACCCGTCGCGCGATCCAGGAGATCCGCGCCGAGGTCGCCGACCTCACCGTGCTCGCGACCGAGAAGGTCACGCGCAAGACGCTGACCGACGACGACCAGAAGCGGCTCGTCGAGGAAGCGCTGTCCGAGCTGGACTTCGCCGCCCTGTCCGGCGATCGGAGCGACAACTAGCGCCATGGAGGAGATCGCCTCGGTCTACGCGCGCTCGCTGTTCGAGGTCGCCCAGGAGCAGGGCAAGCTCGACGACGTGCGCGAGCAGCTCGGGGAGTTCGCCGAGGCGCTGAGCGAGAACCAGGAGATGCAGGTGTTCTTCTTCTCGCCCTACTTCTCCACCGAGGAGAAGGAGGAGGGGCTCGGCAAGATCGTCAGCGGCGCGGATCCGATCATCGAGAACTTCCTCCAGCTGCTGATCGAGAAGCACCGCGTGCCGACCACTTTCGCGATCCGCCGCGCCTTCGACGAGTTGTGGCAGCAGGAGAACAAGCTGCTCCCCGTCGAGGTCACCTCGGCGATCGAGCTCGACAAGAAGACCGTCAAGGACATCGGCGAACGCATCGGCGACGAGACGGGCCAGAAGATCGAGCTCACCGAGCGCGTCGACCCCGACATCCTCGGCGGCCTCGTCGTCCGCGTCGGCAACTCGATCATCGACGCGTCGATCCGCGCCCGCCTCGACTCACTTCGCAAACAGGTCGCCAAGGCCTAACAGGAGACGCCTCCCTCACCATGCAGATCAAGCCAGACGAGATCACTTCCATCCTCAAGAGCCGCATCGAGGGCCTCGACGAGGGCAGCGCCGACCTGACCGAGGTCGGGACCGTCCTGTCGATCGGCGACGGCATCGCGCGCGTCCACGGCCTCGAGAACTGCGAGGCGCTCGAGATGCTCGAGCTGCCGCACGACGTGACGGGCCTGGCGCTCTCGCTCGAGTCCGACAGCGTCGGCGCGGTGCTGTTCGGCGACTGGGAGAAGATCGTCGAGGGCGACACCGTCAAGCGCACCGGCAATCAGCTGGAGATCCCCGTCGGCGAGGGCCTGCTCGGCCGCATCGTCGACCCGCTCGGCAACCCGCTCGACGGCAAGGGCGAGATCGAGACCGAGGCGACGCGGCCCGCGGAGTTCAAGGCGCCGGGCGTGGTCCAGCGCCAGCCGGTCAAGGAGCCGCTGCAGACCGGGCTGAAGGCGATCGACGGGATGATCCCGATCGGCCGCGGGCAGCGCGAGCTGATCATCGGCGACCGCCAGACGGGCAAGACCGCGATCGCGATCGACGCGATCATCAACAACAAGGACCAGGACATCATCTCGGTCTACGTCGCGATCGGCCAGCGCATGGCGACCGTCGTCGGCCTCGCCCAGACGCTCGAGGACGCGGGCGCGCTCGACAGCACGATCATCGTGGCCGCGCCGGCCGACGAGGCCGCGCCGATCAAGTACATGGCGCCCTACGCGGGCTGCGCGATGGCGGAGCACTTCCTCTACGACGGCAAGCACGCGCTCGTCATCTACGACGACCTGACCAAGCACGCCTACGCCTACCGGCAGATGTCGCTGCTGCTGCGCCGCCCGCCGGGTCGCGAGGCCTACCCGGGCGACGTCTTCTACCTCCACTCGCGCCTGCTCGAGCGCGCGGTCAAGCTCAACG
>JAXDGC010000046.1:0-9777 GCA_034665245.1 Solirubrobacteraceae bacterium
CTCACGCCGTCCTGCGCGGGCGCGCACGAGACGACGAGGTGCGGCGCCTCGCGGTACGAGGCGTCGACCTCCTGCGCCTCGCACCAGGCGCCGACGGCGTGCACGGAGGCTGCGGACGCCTCGCACAGCTCGCGCGCCCGCGCCTCGCCGTACTCTCCGCGCAGCAGCGGCAGGTACAGCCACAGCGAGGACAGGAAGCCGCCGTTGCGCCCGCTCGGGCCCATCCCGCAGCGCTCCGCCTCGAGCACCACGACGCGCGCGTTCGGCTCGGCCTCCGCGATCTCCCACGCCGTCCACAGCCCGGTGTAGCCGCCGCCGACCACCACCACGTCGGCGTCGAGGTCACCGGTGAGCGAGGGCAGCGCCGGCGGCGCGCCCGCGTCGGCGATCCACCAGCCGTGCGCGTCGTGCACCATCAGGCCGCGGCCTCCACCGCAGCGCGCTCGACGTCGCGCAGCCCCTCCGGCACGTCGCAGCCCACCGGGTCGCCTTCGAAGCTCGGCGGGCGCCCGGCGAGCGCCTCGAGGATCGCGAGATTGGCGGCGGGCAGGTGGCGCAGCGAGTAGCCGCCCTCGAGGAAGGCGACGAGCCGCCCGCCGCAGCACTCCTGCGCCAGCGCCACCGCGCGCTCGGCCCAGCCGCGGAATCCCGGCACCGTCACCGCCATCCGTCCCAGTGGGTCGCTGGCCGCGGCGTCCTGGCCGGCCCCGATCAGCAGGAGGTCGGGCGCGAAGGCGCGGATCGCGGGCTCGACGACGCGCTCGAAGGCCAGCTCGTAGCCCGCGTCGCCCGTGCCGGGCGGGAGCGGGACGTTGACGATCGCCTCGCCGGGCGCGCCGACCTCGCCGGTGTCGGTCGGGTACAGGCCCTCCTGGTGCAGCGAGACCGTCAGGACCGAGGCGTCGTCGCGGAAGATCGCCTCGGTGCCGTTGCCGTGGTGCACGTCCCAGTCGAGGATCGCGACGCGCGCCGCGCCGCGCGCGAGCTGCGCCCAGCGCGCCGCGACGGCGGTCGCGTTGAGCAGGCAGAAGCCCATCGGCCGCCCCGCCTCGGCGTGATGCCCCGGCGGCCTGGCGAGCACGAACGCGTTGTCGACCTCGCCGGCCACGACGGAGGCGACCGCCTCGAGCATCCCGCCGACCGCGAGCAGCGCGGCGGTGCCGCTGCCCGGGCCGATCCACGCCTCGTGGTCGAGCTTGACCGGGATGCGGTGCTCGACGAGCACGCGTTCGACGTGGCTGGCGTCGTGGACGAGCTCGAGCGCGGCGCGCGGCGCGCTGCGGGCGGGCATCCGCTCGACGTGGCGCAGGATGCCGGAGCCCTCGAGCGCCCGGAACGTCGCGGCCAGCCGCTCGGGCCGCTCGAACGGCGGCAACGCGAGCCACGGCGGCCCGCTGGGCGGGTTGCGATGCCCGAAGCAGCGCTCGTCGAAGACGAGGCCCGTGCGGCGACTAGCCACGCGCGGGGACGAGCGCGGCGGTTTCCGGCTCGTCGACCGCGTCGCGCCGCACCTCGCGCGCCGCCAGGCGCCGCTGCAACAGCACGTTGAGCCCCATCAGGATCAGGACGATCACGAGCAGCGAGGTGGCCAGCACGTTGACCTCGGGCGGCACGCCCTGGCGCGTCGCGCCGAAGATGAACAGCGGGAACGTCTGCGTCTGGCCCGCGTTGAAGCTCGTGATCACGTAGTCGTCGATCGAGATCGCGGAGGCCAGCAGCGCCGCCGCCGCGACGCCCGGCGCGATCATCGGCAGGGTGATCTTGCGGAACGTCGCCCACTCGGTCGCGCCAAGGTCCATCGCCGCCTCCTCGATGTGGCGATCCATCCCCTCGAGCCGCGCCTTCACCGTCACCACGACGTAGGAGATCGTGAACATCGTGTGCGCGATCACGATCGTCGCGAAACCCGTGTTGACCGCCATGGTGAGGAACAGCGCCAGCAGCGCGGCGCCGAGCACGACCTCGGGGGTCGCGAGCGGGAGGAAGACCAGCAGGTCGACGACGCCGCGGCCGCGGAAGCCGTAGCGCACGAGCGCGAGCGCCATGAATGTGCCCAGGATCGTCGCCAGCACCGTCGCGATCAGCGCGATCAGGATCGAGTTCTTGAGCGCGACGGCGAGGTCGGGGTTGGCGAACGGGTCCGCCCAGTGCTTGAGCGTGAAGCCCTGCCACGTGAAATTGAAGCGGCCCCGGTTGTCGTTGAACGAGAACAGGACGACGATGAAGATCGGGATGAAGAGGTAGAGCAGCGCGACCGCGGACCAGACGGCGAGGCCCCAGGAGCGCACCTTGTCGCCGGTCGAGCGCATTTAGAACGCCGCCTCGGTCAGGTTCTGCGTGCCGAGCAGGCGCGCGTAGAGGAACACGCCGACCAGGATGAAGGTCATGAGGATGAACGACAGCGCCGCCGCGGTCGGGTAGTCGAGGATCGTGATGAACTTCGACTGGATCACGTTGCCGACCATGTACTGGCGCGACGTCCCGAGCAGCGCGGCGTTGATGAAGTCGCCGCAGGCGGGGATGAAGGTCAGCAGCGAGCCGGCGAAGATGCCGGGCAGCGCGAGTGGCAGCGTGACCTTGCGGAACGCCGTCACGCGGCTCGCGTAGAGGTCCGTCGCCGCCTCGATCAGCCGCCGGTCGAGCTTCTCGAGCGACACGTACAGCGGCAGGACCATGAACGGCAGGAAGTTGTAGGTGATGCCGGCGATCACGGCCGTGCGAGAGGCGAGCAGCCGTCCGTCCGTGCTCAGCAGACCGACGTCGCGCAGGCGCTCGACCACCCACCCGTTGTCGGAGAGGATCAGCTGCCAGGCCACCGTCCGCAGCACGTAGGACGTGAAGAACGGCAGGATGATCAGCAGCAGGATCAGGTTCTTGAAGCGCCCGGCCCGGAACGCCGTGAAGTAGGCGAGCGGGAAGCCGATGATCAGGCACAGCACGGTCGCCGTCGCCGAGTAGCCGATCGAGCGGATGAACTGCGTGTCGTAGTCGCTGATCGCGTTGGTGTAGGTGCTGAACGCCCAGTTGAAGGCGTAGCCCGTCTCGGCGTCGCCCGACTGGAGCGACACGTTGGCCTGGTTCAGCAGCGGGATCGCGAAGAACACGACCAGCCACAGCAGCCCGGGGCCGAGGAACAGCCAGGGCAGCAACTGCCGGCGCCGGCGCAGCGAGAGCCGGAGCATCAGCCCACCGCGCCCACCGCTAGGCGCCCGTCACCTTCGCCATGGCCTCCTGCATCGTCTGCTCGTCCTTCGGAGAGAGCGACGGGTACGGGTGCAGCTTTGCCGCGACGTCGTCGGGCGGGAAGATCAGCGGGTTGTTGGCGAGCTTCGGGTCCTGCTTGAGCAGGATCTCCTTGACGCCCTTCACCGGGCTGATGTAGTTCACGTAGGCCGCGATCTTGGCCGCCACCTCAGGCTGATAGACGTAGTTCATCATCGTCTCGGCGGCGTAGGCGTGCTCGACGCCCTTGGGCATCATCATGTTGTCCGTGAAGAGCGCGCAGCCCTCCTCGAAGTAGGAGAAGCGCAGGTCCTTGTTGTCCGACTGCAGCTGCACGAGGTCGCCCGAGTAGGCGAGCGCGACCCAGATGTCGCCCTTCGCCAGCGGCTGCGTGTAGTCGTTGCCGGTGAACTTGCGGAACTGGCCCTTCTGGTTGGCCTTGTCGATCTTCTCGATCGCGCCGAGCAGCTGGTCGATGGTCGCCTTCGAGGCGTCGATGCCGTCGCCGAGCAGCACGGTCGAGGCGGAGTCGTAGGGCTCGGAGAGCATCGTGACCTTGCCCTTGAACTTCGGGTCGAAGAGGTCCTTGACGTTCTTGAGCTCGCGGCCGGTCTTCTTGATGTTGTAGCCGATCCCGATCGCCCCGGACTGCCACGGCAGCGTGTACTCGCGCTTGGGGTCGTAGTTGATCGTCTTGAGGTTGTCGACGAGGTTGGAGAAGTTCGGGACGTTCTTCTTGTCGATCGGCTCCACGTAGCCGAGGCGCACCCAGCGCGCGGCCATGTAGTCGGTCAGCGTCACGATGTCGCGCCCGATCGGCTTCTTGGACTGCAGCTGCTGGCGCACCTTGCCGAAGAACTCGAAGTTGTCGTTGATCTCCTCGACGTACTTGACCTTGCCGCCGAACTGCTGGTTGAAGGTCTTGAGGACCTTCTTGTCGATGTAGAGCGGCCAGTTGGCGAAGGTCCAGTTGCCGATCGTGGTCTTGGGATGGTTGACCGCGGCCGCGTTCGTCTTGGTCTTCGAGCTCTTCGCCGCCTCGCCCTTGACCCCGCCGCACGCCGCCAGCACGGTCGCCAGCCCGGAGAGCGCGAGCCCGGAGCTGCCGGCGCGGCCGATGAAGCCCCGCCGCGACAGGCGCTCCGACTCGAAGAACTCCTCGAGCGCGCGCTCGATTCGCGGGTCTGGGTCACTCATGGGCTCTGCTCCTTGCCGACGACGAAGGTGTGATGAGGGTTCCAGCTCAGGCGGACCTCGCGGCCGGGGCCGAAGGAATCCGGCTCCGATCCGTCGAGGTTCTGGGCGAAGACGGTCAGCTCCTCGCCTCCCGGCGCGCGCACGACGTACTGGATCGACGTGCCGAGGAAGGCGGCCACCACGACGGTGCCGCGCAGCGAGTTCTCCTCGCTGTCGGGCGCGCCGCCGTTGGCGGGCAGGCTCAGCGTGATCTTCTCGGGGCGCACGCCGACCCGGATCGAGGCCGCGTCGTGCGGCCCGACGCGGTCGGTCGGGACCTGGAGGCGGGCACCGTCGTGGGTCTCGACGGTCGACAGGCCGCCCTGGTTGGCGCCGAGCTTGCCGTCGATCAGGTTCGAGATCCCGAGGAAGTTCGCCACGAACTCGGTGCGCGGGCGCTCGTAGAGATCGGCGGCGCCGCCGGCCTGCTCGATCCGGCCGTCGTGCATCACGGCGATGGTGTCGGCCATGCTCATCGCCTCCTCCTGGTCGTGCGTCACGTGCACGAACGTGATGCCGACGTCCTGCTGGATGCGCTTGAGCTCGATCTGCAGCTGCTTGCGCAGGCGCAGGTCGAGCGCGCCGAGCGGCTCGTCGAGCAGCAGCGCGCGCGGGCGGTTGACGAGCGCGCGGGCGAGCGCGACGCGCTGCGCCTGACCACCGGAGAGCTGGCCGGGCTTGCGGCGGCCGAAGCCGGCGAGCTGGACGAGGTCGAGCGTCTCGGCCACGCGCTTGCGGACCTCGTCGCGGGCGACCTTGCGCCGCTCGAGGCCGAACGAGACGTTCTGCTCCACGGTGAGGTGGGGGAACAGCGCGTAGGACTGGAACACCGTGTTGACGTCGCGCTTGTAGGGCGGCTGCTCGGTGACGTCGTCGCCGCCGAGGAAGACGCGGCCCTCCGTCGGGTCCTCGAAGCCGCCGACCATCCGCAGCGTCGTCGTCTTGCCGCAGCCGGAGGGGCCGAGCAGGGCGTAGAACGCCCCTCGCGGGACCTCGAGATCGAGCGCATCGACCGCGGTCATGTCACCGAAGCGCTTCGTGACCCGCTCGAGGCGGATGTCGGGCTCTGCGTCGACCACCGCACGCGACCTTACAGAACGCACAGTGCCGTAGGCCGTCGTGGACAACTGATGTGGCGCTCCTATAGGTTCGCCTCCTCGTGCGCGCGGTCGTGATCACGGAGACCGGACCGCCCGAGGTCCTGCAGGTCCAGGAGCGCCCGGACCCGCAGCCGGGCCCGGGCCAGGTGGCGATCGACGTGCGTGCGGCGGGCGTCAACTTCGCCGACACCATGGCGCGCGTCGGGCTCTATCCGGACGCGCCGAAGCTCCCGGCGGTGGTCGGCTACGAGGTCGCCGGCACGGTCGTCGGGAGCGGGCAGCGCGTGATGGCGGGCACCCGCTTCGGCGGCTACGCGTCGCGCGTGGTGGCGGGGGAGGACGACGTCGTGCCGCTGCCCGATGGTCTCTCCTTCGAGCAGGGCGCCGCGATCCCGGTCAACTACGCGACGGCCTGGGCCGGCCTGATCCGCTACGGCTCGCTGCAGGCGGGGGAGCGCGTGCTGATCCAGGCCGCCGCGGGCGGCGTCGGCATCGCCGCGACCCAGATCGCCAAGCGCCATGGCGCGGAGGTCTACGGGACCGCGTCGGCGTCGAAGCACGACGCGATCCGGGCGCAGGGGGTCGATGTCGCGCTCGACTACCGCAAGCGCGGCTGGCAGAAGGGGCTGCCGCGCTTCGACGTCATCATGGACGCGGTCGGCGGGCCCAGCTTCCGCTCCTCCTACCGGCTGCTGAACCCGGGCGGCCGGCTGGTCGCGTTCGGCGCCTCCGCGGTGATGAGCGGCGAGAAGCGCAACCCGCTCACGGCGGCGCGCGCGGCGCTGCGGATGCCGCGCTTCAACCTGATCAAGCAGATGAGCGCGTCGAAGGCCGTGATCGGGCTCAACATGCTCACGCTGTGGGACCACGCGGGCACGCTCAAGCCCTGGATCGACCCGCTGGTCGCGCTGATGGAGGACGGGACGATCCAGCCCGTCGTCGCCGCCGCGGTGCCGTTCGACCGCGCGCCCGAGGCGCATCGGATGCTGATCGAGCGCCGCAACGTCGGCAAGGTCGTGCTCATTCCATAGAGACGGCCAGCGAGCGCCGGCGCGCGAGGGCGACGAGCAGCCCGAGCGCCGCCGACGCCGGCGCGCACGCGAGCGCCGCCGCGACGCCGACCAGGTCCACGACCACGCCGCCGAGCCACGCCCCGGCGGCGCTGCCGGCCACGTACCCGACGATCTGCCACGCGTAGGCCTCCGTCATCGCTCCCTCCGGCGCCAGCTCGCCGATCAGCGAGTAGCACGCGGTGGTCGACGGCGCGAGGCCGAGGCCGGCGCACACGACCAGCACCGCGAAGGCGGGCATCGATCCAGCCAGCGGCAACGGCGCCAGGCCGGCGACGAGAACGCCGGAGACGACGAGGAAGCGGACGTGGGCGGGCGCGCCCCAGCTGCGCGCTCCGTACCAGAGCCCGCCCGCGAGCGAGCCCACGCCCCACAGCGCGAACAGCCAGCCCGCGTCGCTGCGCGACGCCTCGCGCTCGGCGAAGGCGGGGATGCCGATCTCGAGCACGCCGAGCGAGATCGCCGTGAGCGCGAGCGAGACGACGAGCGTGCGGATGCCGGGGATCGACAGCGCGCCCGCGCGCACGGACCCGGGCTCCCGCCGGGCCGGGCGCCAGCGTCGCGAAGCGGGCGTGGCGGCGACGCCGAGCGCGCCGCCGGTCTGCATGGCGATGCCGGTGAGGACGGCCGCCTCAGGCGAGAAGACGGTCGCGATCGCGGCGGCGAGCAGCGGCCCGGCGATGAACACGCCCTCGAGCTGCAGGGCGTCGAACGCGAAGGCCGTGTCGAGCCGCTCGCGACCGACGAGGCCGGGCATCAGCGTCCGCAGCGAAGGAGAGACCGGCGGGACGGTGAGGCCGGCGGCCAGCGCGAGCAGCGTCAGCGGCACGGCGCCGGCGCCGGCGAGCACGGCGACCACGAGCCCGATCCCGGTCAGCGCGCCCAGCCCCGCCGTGGTGACCAGCACGCGCGTCTGCCCGACCCGGTCGATCACCCGCCCGAGCACCGGCGCCGCGACACCGACCGAGAATCCCGACGCGGCGGTGACGATGCCGATCGCGGCGTAGTCGAAGCCGTGCGCGCGCAGCAGCAGGATCAACGCGAGCGCGAACAGCCCGTAGGGGAGCCGCGCAACGAAGGCGGCGACCAGCAGCGGCGGCACGCCGGGGATCGAGAGCAGCTCGCGGTAGCGGCGGAGACCCATCGCGGGAGCGTACGGACCTCCGTCTAGCCTCAGCTGGTGCTCCCTCCGGCAGATCCCCTCGCACTCGGACGGCGGACCCACCGGAGGAACCACTAGTGCGTGAAGCCGACCCCGTTCACAACGTCGAGCTGCGCGTCGACCGCTACGGCCACGAGTCCGTGGTCTTCGCCTTCCCCTACCGCCGCGAGGTCGTCGACGCGGTGCGCGCGATCCCGGGCCGGCGCTTCGACTGGGAGGCCAAGGAGTGGTGGGCGCTGCAGGCCGACCAGACCGCGCCCTACGTGAAGGGCGTGATCGAGCGCCACCCGTGGCTGAAGGTGGCGCCCGACGTCGAGCGATGGCTCGCGCAGAGCACCGTCGGCTGGGTCGGCCGCGTCGGGGCGGGCAAGCGGCTGGGCGCGGGCCGCTTCGTGCTCGAGACGATCGCCGGTGAGCTGCCGGAGGAGCTGGAGCCGCTCGCCGACAGCGCGGGCGGGCGGCTGTGGCTGCCGTTCACCGCCGAGGTCGCCGAGGCGCTCGGCGAGCTCACGGGCTCGCGCTTCGACGAGCGCGCGCTCCGCTGCGCGCACCGGCTGCAGGTCGGGCTCGAGCCGGCGCCCGCGACGCTGTCGCTGATCGACAGCGTGGGGGAGTCGCGGTTCAAGCTCGACGTCAACTGGGATCCCGAGACGATCCCTGCCTTCCTCGCGCTGCCCGCCTGCGAGGCGCACGGGCGCTCGCTGCCCGTCGACCCGTACCTGGTCGAGCCGCTCGAGCACTACCTGCGCGCGTTCAACGTCGAGGTGGCGCCCAACGCCGCCGAGGTACTCGACCGGCTGCGGCTCGAGCACGACGTGGCGATCGAGGACGTGCGCCGCTCGCGCGCCCACGACGGGCCCGCGCTGGCGATCGAGCCGGTGCTCGGCGGTGAGCTGCGCCCGTTCCAGCGCGCCGGCGTGGCCTACGTGCTGCGCGCCCGCCGGCTGTTCCTGGCCGACGAGCAGGGCCTCGGCAAGACCGTGCAGGCGCTGGCCGCGCTCGAGGCCGACGACGCCTACCCCGCCGTCGTCGTCTGCCCGGCGTCGCTGAAGCTCAACTGGCGCCGGGAGACCGAGCACTGGCTGCCGCACCGCTCCGTGACGGTGGTCTCCGGCACCGGCGCGACGCCCCCGCTCGCCGACATCACGATCCTCAACTACGAGATCGTCCACGCCCACCGCGCCCGGCTCGCGCTCGCGAAGCCCCGCGCGCTCGTGCTCGACGAGTCGCACTACGTCAAGAACCCGCGCGCCAAGCGCACGCGGGCGGTGCGACGGCTCGCCGAGGGGCTGCCGGAGGGCGCGCTGCGGCTCGCGCTCACCGGCACGCCGGTCATGAACCACCCCGACGAGCTGATCGCGCAGCTGCGTGTGCTCGGGCGGCTCGGCGAGTTCGGCTCCGGCGCCCGCTTCTCGCGCCGCTTCCAGGGCGTCGGCGCCGAGGAGCGCATCCACTGGCACCTGCGGCGGAGCTGCTTCGTGCGCCGCCTGAAGGCCGAGGTGCTGCCGCAGCTGCCGCGCAAGCGCCAGGTCGTGGTGCCGGTCGCGCTCGGCAACGAGCGTGAGTACCGGCTCGCCGAACGTGACGTGATCGCGTGGCTGCGCGAGCAGCCGCTGGACCTCTCGGAGCTCGACCGCCGCGTCGCCGCCGCCCTGCGCGCCGAGCGGCTTGCGCAGCTCAACGCGCTCAAGCGGCTGGCCGCGCGCGGCAAGCTCGGCGCGGCGCTGGGGTGGATCGAGGATTTCCTCGCCTCCGACGAGCCGCTCGTCGTGTTTGCCGGCCATCGCGAGGTCCAGGACGTGCTCGTCGAGCGCTTCCCGGGCGCCGCGCACCTGCTCGGGCGCGACTCGGCCCTGGCGCGCGAGGCCGCGGTCGACGCGTTCCAGGACTCCGACGGCCCGCAGCTGATCCTCTGCTCCACGCGCGTGGGCTCGCAGGGGATCACGCTCACGCGCGCCTCCAACGTCGCCTTCCTCGACCTCGAGTG
>JAXDGC010000047.1:0-7991 GCA_034665245.1 Solirubrobacteraceae bacterium
ATCGCGGGCGGCGCCTCGACGGTGCGTCAGGCGCTCACGGCCGGGGTCGTGGACGAGCTGACGCTCGACATCGCCCCTGTGCTTCTCGGGGAGGGCGAGCGGTTGTTCGACGGGATCGCCGAGCTCGCGTTGACGCCAGTCGAGACCCTCCACTCACCGCACGCGACGCATGTGCGCTATCGCGTGAAACGCTGAAGGCCGCTGGCCAAGGTTGGTCGCACGGGCGAGTCGCGGCCGGCTCGTCGCCTGCCACAAGCCGGCCGACGGGTTGGAGGTCGTGCTCGCTCAGCGCACGACGAGCGTGCCGCGCATGTGTCCGGTCGCGCCGTCGTTGTGGCCGCCGATCGAGCACAGGAACCAGTAGCGGCCGGGCTTCAGGCGCACGGTGCCGTTGATCTGGGTGCCGCCGTTGGTGGTGTCGGTGCCGCCGGTGTCGGTCGAGCCGTCCTGGGCGCAGCACTTCGAGCCGGTCTGGATGCGCACGTTGTGAGGGAACGTGTCACGGTTGTCGAGCTGGATGGTCACCAGCCCGGCCTTTGCCTCGAGGTGCTTGACGTCGTAGTGGAACGGTCCGCCGCCCGACGGCTGTGCCGCGACTTTGAGCACGGTGGTGATCGGCTTGGCGCTCGCAGCGCGCTCGGGCCCGGCCGCGCTGTCGTCGTGGCCGCCGCAGCCGGCGGCGGCGAGGCCGGTGGCCACCACGGCGAGTAGGGGCGTGAACTTGGGCATGTCGTCCTCCTTAGGGATCGGTGTGCCACCCGGGCCAGCGGGTGATGAGCGGTCAGATCTCGACGGCGCGAGCGTCGCGGCTGCTTCACCACGGCGTCGCCCTCTCCGGGCATGTGCGGACCGGTGGGCGCGCCGGCGTCCCGCCGCGTGACCGGCGCGGCGGGCGATCGGCGTCTGGGGGTCAGTCGCGGTCCCGCGAGCCGGTGATGATCCGGAACGTGACCTGATCGTGTGTCTCGCCGAACAGGACGCTCACCGTTCCCCGCGCGCTCTGGTACCGGTCGGTCCCGCCCGTGATGGCGAACTGGAACGGGCCCGGCCCCTTCTGGAAGTCGACGAGCGCCTGGGCGGTGAGCTGCCCGTCGGGCAGAGCGTTGGTGGCGACGCACTGATACACCTGCGGGAGCCGCACAAGGGTGCAGACCCCGCCGTCGAAGCCGATCGTGCGGCCGTTGACGTCAAACCGGGCGGTGAAGACCTGCTGATCACCGAGCGAGCTCCCGGAGGCGCCGAGATCGAGCTGCGTCCGGTCCTCCGTGGTCCGCACCGCGTGGATGACCTGACCGCCCCCGTCATCTCGCGAATCGGTAGCCGACGAGGCGCCTGCCGCCATGACCCCGGCTGCGACAAGCAGCAGGGCGAATGCGGCGAGTGTGTGGCGTGTCCTACTCATGTGGTCGTCTCCTCTTTGGCACGGCGTTCGGTATGTCTCGGCTGGGCATGGCTCTCTCTCGTAGGACCACGAGGCAGGAGCCGGTGGGGTCGGTCCGAAGCGGAGCTGGCGTGCGGCTCCGCCCGGCGGTGGTCAGCTGCTCGACGTCGCCGTGCGGCGCGGGCGCAGGTTCATCCCGCCGCCGGCAACCAGCAGAACCAGCGCGAGAGTCGCGGCGCCGCCGATCGCGGCGTCGCCCCATTCGAAGCCTGCCTGCGGAACCTCGACGATCCGCGTGCGCGGCGGCGCGGACACGTGGACGGGCGGCCGGCCGCTATCGCGCGCGTCGGGCGTGAGGTAGTCCTGAGTCGCCTTCGCCGGCGCGCCGGTCTTGTACCAGTCGTCGGCGGCGGCCGTGGCCGGCCCGCACAACGCGGCGGCGATGGTCGCGGCGGCGGCGACGCGGTGGATCGAGAGCATCTGGAGAGGCCTCCTTCTCGGGCGACCGCCCGGTGCGGTCGCTGTGTGGGAGGAGCGTCCGCTCGACCGGTAGAGAACCGTGGGGCGCCGAGGTAAAGGCCGGTAAAGCCTCGCTACCGGTGCGGCCTCAGCGGCGGGAGAGCAGGTCGGCCGACGGTGAGAGCGTCGTCACGAAGCGCAACTTCCCACGTTCGATCCGGTAGAGCGCCTGGGTGCTGAACGAGGTGTCGCCGTAGCGGTCGAACGCGAAGCTGCCGAGCAGCCCGTCGCGCACGCGGGTACGGAAGAGCCGGTCGAGCACGGCGTCGCGGCTGCCGTCGGATCCCGCGATCGCATCGAGAAGGACGCGCGCCGCCTCGCCGGTGTGGACCGCGAAGCAGCACGGCCGCGCTCCGAACCGCCGTTCGAACTGAGCGGCGAAGCGCCGGCCGGCGGGCGGCAGCATCCGGTTGGGGACCGAGGCGATCGCCACCACCACGCCCTCGGCCCGCGATCCCGCGCCCTCCACGATGGTCGCCGGCTGGTTGAAGCCGTCGCCTCCGAAGATGGCCAGGCGGCGGCCGAGGCCGTCGCGCAGGTCCTTTATGAGCTTCGCCCCGTTGTTGTCGACGACGCCACCGAGGAAGACCGCATCGGCCCCTGCGCGACGCAGGCGCGCCGCCAGTGGCGCGTAGGTGTGGGCGCGAGGGTTCCACTTGAAGCTCCGGCCGGCGTGCATCCCAAGCCGCCCGGCCGCCGTCAGAAAGGCGGCCGCGAGCCCCGCGCCGTATGCCGACCCGTCGTGCAGCGCAAACGGGCGACGCACCCCGAGTCGCTGGGCGTACACGGCGGTCGCGACGCCCTGCGTGTCGTCGGCCGGCACGACGCGGAGGTAGTTGCGCCGCCCGGTCGGGTAGTGCCGAGCGGGATCGCCGGCCGCGACGCCCGGGCCTCCCCGGGTCAGCCCGAGGTAGGTATTGGACATGCTGATGATCGGGATAGGGCCCCCGGCAGCGCGATTGAGCGGCGCGAGCATCGCCAGCGCGCAGGTGGAGCTCACCGGACCGATCACGCCCACCACGCTGCGGTTGCGCGCCAGGGCCTTGGCGAGCCGGGCGCACTTGCGCGCGTCCGGCGCGCCGGTGCCGGCGCTCGCCTCGTCGCAGACCTGCAGGCCGACGGTGTGCTTCCCGGCACGCCAACCGCGTTGCCCGAGGATGAGCTTGACCGACTGCGCGTTCTGAACGCCGTGCTCCTTGATCGCCCCCTGCAGCGTCCCCACGTTGACGACGAGCAGGTTCGGCCGTCCGGATCCACCGTAGGTCATGGGCGAGCACACGGATGTCGGGACCGCCTCGGCGACGCGTGGCGGCGCCGGCGTGTCGCGTTTTCCGCCACCGCACCCGGCAGCGGCGAGCACGAGCACCAGCGAGATCGTGCGACGGATCATCCTGAACCTCCCGGGAGTTGCTGGTCGAGCGCCGCGGTGGTCAGCCACAGCCTCGTTCCGTCCGACGCGACGTCGCTGACCGACTCGCCCACCCACAGCGACGCCGCCTCGCGGCGTCCGGCGTCGATCCGCGACAGCGACCCGTCGAAGTTCGCCACCCACACGGTCGACCCGGCCGCCGCGATGTCGCTGGGCAACCGGTCGACCCCGATGGCGATCGTGTCGGTCGGCCCGCGCTGCTGCGGATCGATTCGCGTGACGGTGGCGGTGTTGCCGTTCAGCACCCACACCCCGAAGGAGTTGGCGGCGATGCCGATGGGAAACGGCGCGTCCGCGCCCTGCCGGCTGACGATCGGGATGACGTCGGTAACCGCGTTGGTCCGCGGATCGACGCGCACGACGGCTGCCGGGCGGGCGCTGAACGCCCAGACCGCGCCGGCGCCGACCGCCACGCCGTCCAGCGGCCGGGGCGCGGCGATGCTCGTCGTCCGGGAGGTTCGGGGATCGAGGCGCCGCAGGCGGGCGGAGCCGTCGGTGAGCCAGACGGCGCCGGCGCCGGCGGCCAGCGAGGTGGGATCCAACCGGAAGCCGCCGACGTTCGGCCGGGCGACGGTCGTGCGCCGGTACGTGATCCGCGCCGTCGGCTCCCCGTAGCCAGGCGCGAGGCGCACGACGAGGCCGCGGCGGCTGTCGGCCACCCAGACGCCGCCGTCGCCGATCGCAACCGCGCCGGGCGTCATACGGAGCGGGACGGTTCGGGTCCGCGCGCGCGAGCGCTCGTCGATCACCGTGAGCGCGGGCGACTCCACCGTCACGACGTACGCCGTCCCGTCCGCCGCCGCCACGTCGGTGGGCCGCCCCGGCAGCGGGACGCCGAACTCGGGCGCCCGCCCCGATACGCGCATCCCCGCGATCGAGTTGGCGGCGAGATCGAGGCGAGCCGCGGCCGGTACCGACGGCTCCTCCGCGCTGCGCAAGGCCGCCGCGAGCACAGCCGCGCCCAGCAGAACGCCCGCCGCGACGATCAGCGGGGCCCGGCGGAGCGGCGCCCGGCGGGCAGGTCCAGGCGCGGGCCCGGCCAGGGCCCCCGGCACAGCCGTCGGCCCCTCGGCGACGGGTGCGCCACGCGGGCCCTCGGCCACGGCCGCGCCGGCGCCCGCGTCACCCCGGGGCCCGGAGCGCTCGCTCCCTGGCGCCGTGGGCGCGGCGAGGTCCGGACTGTGCGCGAGCACCCTGCCCTCCAGCTCTCGCAGCGCAGGCCCCGGCTCCAGCCCGAGGTCCTCCCGCAGCCGGCGGGCGCCCTCGCGGTAGGTCTCGAGCGCTTCGGCCTGGCGGCCGCACCGGTAGAGCGCCACCATCAGCAGCCCCCGGATACGCTCGCGCAGCGGGTGCTCGCGCACGAGCGCCTCGAGGTCGCCGACAACCTGGGCGTTCCGGCCGAGCGCCAGCTCGGCCTCGATCCGTTCCTCGAGCGCCACGACGCGCAGTTCCTCGAGACGGGCGATCTCCTGCTGCGCGAACGGCTCGTACGCAAAATCGGAGAGGGGCGCACCTCGCCACAACTCGAGCGCGCCACCGAGCGTGTCCGAGGCGCGCCGCGCCTCGCCGGCGGCCAGCGCCCGCTCACCCTCGGCGAGCGCCCGCTCGAAACGCTGCACGTCGAGGTCGTCTCGGCCGACGCGCAACAGATAGCCGTTCGAGCGCGTGACCAGGAGCTCACCATTGCGCGGGCGTCCGTGCAGCTCACGACGCAGCTGCGAGACGTAGACCTGGACGCTCTTCGCCGAGGTCGCCGGCGGCCGCTCCCCCCAGAGCTCATCGATCAGCCGCTCGGCGGAGACGACCTCGTTGGCGTGGAGCAGCAGCACGCCGAGGAGAGCTCGGCGCTTGCCGGCGCCGACCGCGATCGACCGTCCGTGGTCGGACACCTCGAGCGGGCCGAGCAATTGGAAGTACATGCGCCTCGAAGCCGGGGAGAGCGAACGTACCACCATCGGTCACGCGGTCGCCGCAAACGCCACGTCCTTTGGACGGAGCAAGATAGTTGCGTCCGCAATTTCATGGAGACGGCGGGAATTGAACCCGCGTCCGCAGTCGCGCAAAAGGCGGCGTCTACGAGCGTATCCGGCGCTCTATATCTCGCTCATCACTCGCCACGCCGGCGGGGTTGTGACTCGCCAGTCCGCTTGAAATGTCCCCCGCTTCGGCGCGGACGGGCCTCCGCGGGGTAGAGCCTGCTTCTGACTCGGCCTGATCCCGGCGCAGGCTCCGGGGGCCAAGCTCATGCCTAGTTTCAGCTAGGCAGCGAGTGCGAAGGCGTGAGCCTTCTCATTGTGCTTAGTCGCACTTATGGTTTTGCTGGGGTTTAGCGAGGCCTCCAGCACCTCGGCTCGCAACCGCCCCCACGAAATCGACCGCGTCGAAGCCTGTCGTCCCCAGGGGCTATGTACGTTTCCATTGTAGTTGGGCGCACAAGCGAGCGATACGGGGAGACGAATGGAGAGCTTCGACGTGGTGGTCGTCGGCGGCGGGCCCGCCGGCGAGGTGGCGGCGGGACGGCTGGCCGACGCCGGCCTGGAGGTCGCCCTCGTCGAGGACGACGTGGTCGGAGGCGAGTGCTCGTTCTACGCCTGCATGCCGTCGAAGGCGCTGCTGCGCCCGCAGGAGATCCTGCGGGAGATCCGCCGCATCCCGGGCGCCGCCGACGCCGTCACGGGCGAGCTCGACGTCCAGGCCGTGCTCAAGCGCCGCGACGAGATCATCCACGGCCTCGACGACTCCTCGATGCTGCCGTGGCTCGAGGAGAAGGGCATCAAGCTGTTCCGCGGCTTCGGCGTCCTCGCGGGCGAGAAGCGCGTCGACGTCGGCGAGGTCGAGCTCGAGGCGCGCCGGGCGGTGATCCTCGCCGGCGGCACCCGTGCCTCGCTGCCGCCGATCGAGGGCCTGCGAGAGGCCGAGCCGTGGACCAACCGCGAGGCGACGACCGCCGAGGAGATCCCGGCCACGCTGGTCATCCTCGGCGGCGGAGTCGTGGGCACGGAGCTCTCCCAGGCCTACCGCTCGTTCGGTGCCGAGGTGACGCTGATCGAGGGCGAGCGCCGGCTGCTGCCGGCCGAGGAGGAGTTCGCGTGCGCCCAGGTCACCGACGCGCTCGTGGAGATGGGCGTCGAGGTGCGCACCGGCCGCAAGGCCTCGAAGGTCGAGCGGGCCGGTGACAAGGTCCGCGTGACGATGGACGACGGCTCGACCGCGGAGGGCGACGTGCTCGTCGCCGCGCTCGGCCGCAAGCCGCGCACGGACACGCTCGGCCTCGAGACCGTCGGGCTCGAGGGCGGCGGCTACATCGAGGTCGACGAGGACATGCAGGTCCCCGGCCGTGACTGGCTGTACGCGATCGGCGACGTCAACGGCCGCGTCCTGCTCACACACATGGGCAAGTACCAGGCGCGGATCGCCAGCGAGCACATCCTCGGCAACCCCTCCGCGGCCGAGCACGGCGCCGACCGCCGCCAGTCTCCACGCGTCGTGTTCACCGACCCGGCCGTCGCCGCCGTCGGCCACACCGAGAAGACCGCGCGCGAGGCGGGCATCGAGTTCCACATCCTCGAGGTGGGGACCTCCTCCAACGCGGGCGGCTCCTACTACGGCCGCAACGCGCCCGGCACGTCGCGGCTGCTGGTCGACAAGACCTCGGACCTGATCGTCGGGGCCACGATCACGGGCTCGGGCGTCGCCGAGTTCGTCCACGCCGCGACGATCGCGATCGTCGGCGAGGTGCCGATGGGCCGCCTCTGGCACGCCACGCCGTCCTTCCCCACCCGCAGTGAGATCTGGCTGAACCTGATGGCGGCGTGGGAGTCGGCGAAGGCCGAGAGCTAGGGCGCGAGCAGCTCGATCCGGTTGCCCCACGGGTCGCCGGCGAAGAAGCGCCGGCGACCCGGGATGCGGTCGTCCCATTCGACCGCCGTGCCCGCCGCCGTCAGCGTGCCGGCCAGCGCGTCGAGCTCGGCGTCCGAGCCGACCCGCAGAGCGGGATGGGCCTTGCGCGCCGGGGTGAAGTCCGCCGCGACGCCGACGTGCAGCTCCTGGCCGCCGGCGCGGAACCAGACGCCGCCCCCGGCGCGCAGGCCGGCGGGCTTCTCGAGCTCCGGGAGCCCGAGCAGGCCGCCGTAGAACCGGCGCGCCTCGTTCTCGCACCCCGGCGGCGCGGCCAGCTGCACGTGGTCGAGTCCGTCGATGCCCACGCGGGCCATTAACGCAAAGTGACGCAAAGGGAGCCGCTCGGGGAGCCCTCCGATCGATCCGCCGAAGCTTCTCGATCTTCAGGGCGGCGGGCCTTTCGTCCCCATGGCCTCGCTCTCTGCGGCTACAACCTTTGCGTCGGGCGAGAACCTAGGAAATGCCCGTGGAGAGGTCAAGGCTCGCGTAGCGGGCTTCCCGCAACCTGCGGCCAAATCAAGTCCTTAGGTGCCGCTGCCACACTGACTTCGAGATGGAACCCCGGACCCAGTGGATGCCCCCGGCGCCGGCAGCGCCCCTGACCGACCCAGCCGAGCCGGCGCCCCGCCCGCCCTACGAGCAGCATCGGAAGTCGCTGCGCGAGCGGATCTTCGGTCCGATCATCGTCGCCGGCGCGCTGCTGCTGAAGTTCGGCAAGGCCGCCCTGCTGCTCGCGACGAAGGCGAAGTTCCTCGCGACGTC
>JAXDGC010000048.1:0-4447 GCA_034665245.1 Solirubrobacteraceae bacterium
ACGTGGGCGTCGCGGTGCTGTTCGCGGGCGTGGCGGCCTCCTCGGCCTTCCAGGACGCTCGCGACGTGGAGCTGCAGGTCGGCCAGTCCGCCAAGGTCGGCGGCTACGAGCTGACGTACGTGCGCCCCACGGGCAAGCTCGAGGCGGCGAGCAACGGACGGCTCGAGAAGATCGACCTCGGCGCGGTCATGCGCGTGTCGCGCGGCGGCAAGCCGGTCGGCACGCTGCGGACCGAGCGCTCGTTCTTCCCCTCCGCCGATCCGAGCCTCGGCCCGGTCTCGCGCTTCTTCGAGGGCGAGGCGACCAGCGAGGTCGGGCTGAGCGCCGGCCTGCGCCGTGACGTGTGGAGCGCGATCTCCCCGAGCGTGCGCGACCTGCGCAAGCAGGTGGCGGAGGGCGACCGCGTGTTCACCGGCGCCAAGGCGCTGCCGCCCGCGCAGCGCGACGTCGCGCTCGCGGAGGCGCTCAACGGCCTCACCCGCTCCTACGCGGCGAACCCGCCGGCGGCGACCTTCCGGCTGATCGTGTCGCCGCTCGTGAGCTGGATATGGATCGGCGCCCTGATCGTGTTCGCGGGCGGCCTGATCGCCCTCTGGCCGCCGCTGCGCCGCGCCCCGCGGCCCGTCGCGGCCCGCTACGCGGCGCGCGTGGCGCGCGAGCTCGGCCGCGCGTAACCGGTTGGACGTGCTGCTGGTCCTCGTCGTTCTGGCCGTCGTCGTGCTCGTCGTCAGCGGGCCGTTGCGGCGCGGGCGGGTGGAGGCGGTCGAGGCGTCGGAGTCCGCGCGCCGCGCCGGCCTCGAGGCGGCCAAGGAGGCCAAGTACGCCGAGATCCGCGACGCCGAGCTCGACCACCGGATGGGCAAGCTCTCCGAGGAGGACTGGCGCGCGCAGGACCGGACGCTGCGCGCGGAGGCGATGGAGGTCCTGCGCCGGCTCGACGAGCTCGGCCCGGAGGACTGATCGCGCAACCCTCCAACCGCGGCCCGGCGCGGGCGTTCCAGCGCACATGAAGAAGATCATCGCGCTGCTCGCGCTCCTGGCCCTCGCGCTCGCGCTGCCCGCCGGGGCGCCGGCCAAGAAGAGCAAGAAGCACCGCCACCGCACGACGGTCCTCAAGGGCTCGTTCCGGGCTGTCGGCGCCGACGGCGCCTACACCGACAGGAAGTTCGGCAAGGCGCAGCTGGTCGACAACCGCAAGCGCGACAAGCTGAGCGTGCACCTGCGGCACCTCGCGCCGCGGACCACCTACACGTTCGCGCTCTACAGCGTCGCCAAGGGTCAGCCGCGCTGCCAGGAGGGCGCCTCCGGAGGCACTCAGGAGACCGCGTTCCCGCCGAAGTCCAAGCGGACCAACAAGCACGGCAATCTGAACGCGAAGCAGCGCTCGAAGACCTTCAAGACCGACGCGACGCGCCGCTACTTCGTGCTCGTCTCGGACGGGACGCAGGTCGTCGCCTGCGCGAAGCTCAACGGCAAGCGGGCGAGCCGCCGTTGCAAGCCCGGCCGCGCGCATCCGCGGAAGCCGCACGCCGGGCATCCGGCCAAGCCGCGCAAGGACCATCCGGCCAAGCCGCAGCATCCGGCCAAGCCTCCGAAGGGCCAGCCGGCCAAGCCGCACGCCAAGGACGCCCGCAAGCGCGGTTGCAAGCGGCCCGCGCGCCATCACAAGCGTTCCGCCCCGGGGAAGAGCAGGGCCGGCCGCTAGGCGACCGAGCTACAGCGGCGGGGAGTCGCTGGGCACGAGCGGGGCGGCTTCGGCCGCCCCGTTCTCGTTCCGGGCTATCCTTCTCCGCCGATGTACACCGTGCTCTCCGTCCTCCAGGTCTTCATCGCCGTCGGGCTGATCTTCCTGATCCTCCTGCACTCCGGGAAGGACGCCGGCATGTCCGGCGCCTTCGGCGTCGGCACCGGGGGCGGCGGCAGCACGGGCGGTTCGCTCATGGAGCGCAACCTCGACCGCTGGACGATCATCTTCGCGATCGTGTTCGTGGTGAACACGTTCGCGCTGCTCAAGATCTAGACGCGCTAGCCCTCGAGGACGGTCCCGTCGTCGATCACGCGCTGGTCGGAGCCGTCGTGGCGGATCTCGACCTCGCCGCGGCAGACGACGTCGCGGCCGAAGCGCACGTCACCCTCGACCGCCAGTCGCCTGCACGCGACCAGTGACGGCGGCCCGGCCGGGAAGCGGGCGTCGAAGTCGCGCAGCAGCTTGTAGTGGTCGGGGTCGAGCTCGACGAGCGGGAGGCCGTCGGCGAGCTCCGGCGACGGCTCGACCAGGCAGTCGTCCGTCAGCACGTAGGCGTCCGAGCGCAGCACGAGCAGGTCGCTCGTCGTCTTCACGGGGGCGAAGCGACGCCGCGGCACGACGAGCGTCTTCGCCCCCTCGAAGACGCCCACCGCGGCGCCCATCGCCGTCTCGAGCTGGAAGACCTCCGGCGTCGACTTGTCGCCCGGGTCGACGGTCTTGCGGTTGACGATCATCGGCAGGCCGAGGACTCCGTCGTTCTCCTCGAGCACGGCGGCCAGCGCGCGCAGGTTGACCCACAGGTTGTTGGTGTTGAAGTACTTCCAGGTGTCGATGTCGGAGAAGCGCTCGAGGTCCTCCTCGGGCGTCTGGGCGGTCTCGCGCAGCACCAGCCGGCCCGTCTCCTTGAGCACCGCCGGGTGGCCGCCCTTGCGGTCGGCAGGCGTCTTCTCGCACACCTCCATCAGGAACGGCAGCTCCTCCGCGGCGAACCACGACAGCACCCGCGGGTCGAGCACGGCGCCGAGGTTGTCGGAGTTCGAGAGGAATGCGTGCTCGTAGCCCTTCTCCAGCAGCGCGTCCAGCGTCCCCGAGGTCTGCAGCGCGGTGTAGACGTCACCGTGCCCCGGCGGGCACCACTCGAGGGCGGGATCGTCGGGCCACTCGACCGGCGTCAGGTCATCCACGAGGAGCTTCGGCTCCTTGTTCTGGACGAAGTCGGCGGGCACGTCGGACTCGAGCTCCGGGTGGCGCCCGAGCGCCTCGAGCGTGTCGTCGCGCGTGTAGAACGAGTTCATGAGCACGAGCGGCAGCCGCGCGTCGAAGCGCTTGCGCAGCTCGAGGACCTGGCAGGCGATGATGTCGAGGAAGGAGCGACCCTCCTTGACCTCGAGCAGCGACTTCGCCTGCTCCATCCCCATGCTCGTGCCAAGGCCGCCGTTGAGCTTGATCACGACCGTCTTGTCGAGCGCGCCGCGGTCCTCGTCGCCCGGCAGGTCGTCGTAGGACGGCACGTCCGAGAGCTGTTCGAGCTCGTCGTCGGGCAGCATCCCCGACTCGCCCGCGACGAGTTGCCGGTAGTAGTGCTCGAAGGTGGCGATCGCCGCGTCGGGCACGCCCTCCGCTCGCATCTTCTCCTTCGCGGCCCGCAGTCCGTCGTCGTTCACCATGCCCCCTCGTAGAGTGCCATCAGCTCCGCCCGGTCGGCGCGCGGCGGTGTGAGATCGAGCTCCGGGCGCTCGGCGGCGGCCTCCGCGCACTCCGCCAGGACGTCGTGGCTGACCCCGATGTCGCGCAGGCGCGTCGCGCCGGTCAGCTCGCACATGCGCGCGGCGACGTCGGCGGGGTCGCCGTCGAGCGCGACGCCGAGCGCCTCGATGCGCTTGGGAAAGCGCCACGCGAGCGCGCCGATCGTGTGGCAGAGCAGCACCGCGTTCGCGCCCCCGTGGCTTGCGCCGCCGAGCCGGACGAGCGTCTGGGAGAGCACGTGGTGCAGCCCGTAGCCGGTCGAGTCGATCACGTAGCCGGCGAGCAGCGCGCCGAGCGCGAGCCCCTCGCGGTCGGGCTCGGCCCGCAGCGAGCGGGCGAGCAGGCGCGCGCCGTCGTGGGCGGCGAGCGTTCCCACCGGGTTGGCGAGCGGCGTGCACGGGCCCTCGGCCGCGTGGCTGAGCGCATTCAGCGCGCTGGCGGCGAGGTCGGCGAGCGGCTGCGAGGCCGACAGCGCCGGGTCGTTGACGACCACGCGCGGGCGGACGGTCGGGGCGCGCTGGTCGCCGCCGCGCGCGCGCCGGTGGATGCGCGTCATCTCCGCGCCCGACAACGTGGTCGGCACGGCCATCGCGACCTGGGTGCCGCCCGAGGCCGCCGCCAGCGCCTTCGCGGTGTCGATCAGTCGCCCACCACCGAGGGCGACGATGCGCTCGCGCGCGACCGCGCCCAGCAGGTCGCCCGCCAGCTCGTCGACACGGCCCTCGCCGACCATGTGCACCGCCGCGGCGCCCTCGGCGACCGCCGGCGCCATCGCGGCCGCGCGCTCCGTCGTCAGCAGCGCGTAGCCCTCGCCGCCGAGCGCCTCGACCGCCTCGGCGGCGACGCCCGCGCCGAAGCGGATCGTGCGCTCGCCGTCCCGCCAGGTGAAGCCGCTCGCCATCAGATCCCCCTCATATCACGCACCAGCCACGCCGCGAGGAACGGCTCGACGAT
>JAXDGC010000049.1:0-5559 GCA_034665245.1 Solirubrobacteraceae bacterium
GCCCGTCAGCAGCACCGACAGGTCGTACTCGCCGGTCAGCCGCTCGAGCGGCCGCAGATCCCAGACGTTGACGTTGTGACCGCGCAGCAGCACGACCCGGGGGCGAGACATGCGCGGGGAGCCTAGAGTGCGCTGGATGATCGGCGGGATCCACGCGCTCCTCTATGCGCACGACGCCGAGGCGGCGCGCGCGTTCTTCCGCGACGTGCTCGAGCTCCCCGCCCTCGACGAGGGCGACGGCTGGACGTACTTCGCCCTGCCGCCCGCCGAGCTCGCCTGCCACCCGGGCGCCGGTGGCACCGAGCTCTACCTGATGTGCACGGACGTCGCGGCGACGCGCGCGCAGCTCGAGGCCAGGGGCGTCGAGTTCACGGCACCCGTCAGTGACGAGCGCTGGGGCCTGCTGACCCGGCTGAAGGTGCCCGGCTTCGGCGAGCTCGGCCTCTACCAGCCGCGCCACGCAAGCCCGCTCCCCGCGTTCAGCTCCGGTTGCACGACTTGACTTGAGCGGACCCGTGACCCAGAGTGCCGGGATCTTCCCGCGAGCACGTCTTGTCGCCGGTCGCGCTCCGCTACGCGCCGGATCCCTCGTCGCCCTGGCGCTGGTGCTGTCGTTCGCGCTGCCCGCCGCGGCGCAGGCCAAGCTCAAGACCTACACGCTGCAGAACGGCCCGATCCGGATGGGGAACTTCAACGTCAAGTTCCCGAAGGTGCCGACGAGGGCGCCCGGCGTCGACGGCTATGTCGTCGGCATGACCACCTCGCTCGTCGACCGGCGCGGACGCGCCATCACGATCCGCGACGTGATGCTGCACCACATCGTCTTCCATCGCGTCGGGCGCTCGGGTGGCCGCTGGCCCTGCTCGGGCGCGAGCGGCGAGGCGATCTACGGCACGGGCGAGGAGAAGCAGAACCTGCGCCTCCCCACCGGCTACGGCTACCGCGTCCGCAAGGGCGACAAGTGGCGGCTGACCGCGATGCTGATGAGCCACAGCGAGGAACCACGCAACGTCTACATCCGCTACCGCGTCACCGTGATGACCGGGAAGCAGCTCAAGATCGTGCGCCCGTTCTGGGTCCGCGCGAGCGGCTGCGGCGCCCAGGTGAGCTATCCCGTGGAGGGCGGCGGTGAGCCGGGCTCGACGGACACTCGCGCGTACAACTGGAAGGTGCCGTTCAACGGCCGCATCGTCGCCGTCGGCGGCCATCTGCACGGCGGCGCGCGCGACATGTGGCTCTCGCAGCCGCGCTGCGGCGACCGCCGCCTGCTCGACACCTCGCCGCGCTTCGGGATGCCCGACAACCTGTACTACCGCGCCAAGCCGATCCTGCACGAGCCGGGACCGGTCGACACCCGCTACTTCCTCTCGCGCCAGGGCATCCCCGTCCGCAAGGGGGAGACGATCCGCCTCACGGGCGCCTACGAGAAGACACGCCCGCACCCGCGGGTGATGGCGATCATGCACGTCTACCTGTCGCCCGACAACTCGGTCCCGGCGGGCTGCCGGCCGCTGCCCGCCGACCGCCGGGAGCTCACGAAGTACAAGCGGGTGCGGACCGAGCCGCCGGCGGTCAACGTGCCGCTGAACACCCTCGGCGCCGACGGCCACACGCACACGGTCACCACGCCGCTGACCGGCGCCAAGCCGCTCGCGGACGGCGCGACGGTCGCCCTGCGCAATGCGCGCTTCACTCCGGGCCACGTCTCGGTGGAGGCGGGGTCCTCGCTGACCTGGCGCTTCCAGGACGCGATCCCGCACAACGTCCTGCTCGCCAGCGGCCCGCGCCTCGTCGGCAGCCCGACGCTCAGCAGGGGCACCGCCACGTCGCGCTTCGCGGTCCCCGGCCGCTACGAGCTCTTCTGCTACCTGCACCCGATCACGATGCACGAGGTCGTCGACGTGCGGCCACGCAACGGGCTCGCCCCGCCGGCCGCCGCCTCGGCGAGCAGCAGCGCGCCCGCGGGCGCCGACCCCGGCGCCAGCGGCGGCGACGAGGCCTGGTAGGCCTCGCTCAGCCGGCGAGCGCGCGCAGCACGTAGCGCCCGAGCGTCGTCGAGAACTGGCGGGTGAGGTGGCCGATGTCCTTGTGCACCAGCACGCCGCCGACGACCGGGAAGCACTTCCGGCGACCGCACATGTAGCGCGAGAGGTCGATGACCCGGACCCGCGGTGAAGCGAGCCGCTGAGCGGCCAGCACGACGGGATCGGGCCCCAGCGCCGCGCTCCGCGAGCGCGCGCAGGCCGAGCCGGGCGGCTGCCTGCGCCGGACCATCGCGCGCCGCACGCAGGCCGGCGTGTGGCTCGTCTGGTAGGGGACGTCGCGGATCACGTACACGCGCTGGACCGACGCCGGGAGCGCCTTCCACGAGTCGATGTAGCCCTCGATCTTCGTCTCCAGCGACGTCTTCCCCGGCGCGAGGTCCACACCGCCGCCGCGGTGCTGCGACATGAACAGCGTGTGGACCTCGGGATGCGCGTCGAGCCAGCGCCGCACCTCGCCGTTCCAGCGGATGCAGTCCGCGCGCAGGGGCCCCCGGAGCGCCGTCACCGCCTTCGAGAACAGGCACTGGGTCTGGTCCATCGACACGCCGCGCCAGCCCTTGGCGCGGGCGACCTCCTCCAGCGCGGCGCGCCAGTGCACCGCGTGGCTGTCGCCCACGAGCGCGAAGCTGACCCGCGCCCGCGTGGCCGGGAGCCCGAAGGCGCACACCTGCGGCCCCGTCCGCGCGGTGATCAGCGAGCACGGGGCGCTCGGGGTGATCGGCGCGTCGCTGGGCGTCGGGACGACCGAGAAGCGCAGCCGCGGGTTGTGGCAGGGGTGCACCGGGTCGCGCGCCGCCGCGCCGAAGCACCGCGGGGCCGCGGCCGACTCGCCCGCCGCGGCGGCCAGCGCCACGACCAGACCGGCGAGGAGGAGCGCGCGAGCGATCAGATGTTCTGCTGGTAGGTGTAGGTGACCCGCCTGCTGCCCCGCTTGCAGGTCACCCGGCCGTCGATCTCGGTCGAGATGGACTGCCGCCGCTCCGAGCACGAGTAGCCGAGGACGCTCTTGTGGCAGCGCCCGGCGCGGCTGTGGGCGGTACGGCAGCGATAGTGGGCGAGGGTGACCTTGCGGCCGGTCTTGCAGCTCACGTTCTTGACGCTCAGCGAGGTGAAGTAGCCCGAGCCGGGGTACTTCGGCGCCGAGCAGGTGCGCGCCTGGGCGGCGCCGGCGGCGACGAGCGACAGCGCGGCCGCGACTGCGAAGAGGAGGAGGAAGCGTGGCATCGTCGCGGGACCCTAGATGGCGGCGCGGCGAAGGGTCAACCCATGGTCCGCGCTAGTACACAAAGTCCTGGCGGATCTGTTTCAGCAGCGTGGCGGCGAGCAGCCCCGCGCCCTTCTGGTTGAGGTGGATGCCGTCGGGCTGGCGGACGATGCTCTCGACGCCGTTGACCTTCATCGCGTCGCGGTAGCCGTTGGGGGTGAAGATCGCGCCGGTGTCGACGACCCGGACCTGCCCGCGCCACGGCTGGGTCGCCACGTCGGCGGCCTCGTTGACGACCTTGCTGATCTTCTGCCGGGCCGCGGACCGCGGCGCGGGGATCCCGATCCAGTAGATCCGCGCCGCGCCCCTCTGGCGGTAGGTGTCGACCATCCGGCGCACGCGGTTGGCGTAGACGGCGGCCCAGTCGGCGCCGCAGCACTTGACCTCGCGGCCGCCGGGCCCCTTCATCGGAAAGCCCTCGTTGGCGCCGATGAAGACGACCACCGCGTTGGGATGGTCGCGCTTGACCTGTTGCGCGGACAGCTGCCCCCAGTCGACGAGGAAGCTCTTGGAGATGCCGGTGCCGAGGTGCGGCTCGCCGACCACGCGCACCTTGTCGCCGACCAGGAGCCGGCTGACCTCCGAGTCCAGCGGCGTCGACATCGAGTCGCCGGTGACGAGCAGCGTGTGCAGCTGGCGCTTCGGGGGCGGCGGCGCCCCGATCCGCGCCGGGTCGAAGGCATCCGCCGTCACCGGGGGCACCCCCGCGTCGCCGCCCGTCACCGCGGAGGCGGCCGTGAAGGAGTCGCGCGCATCGAGCTTCCCGTCGGGCGAGAGCCAGCCGGTCGCGCTGTGGGCGGCCGACGCCAGCGGCAGCGCGTCGGCGATCGCCCCGGCCGGCTTGCCGACCGCCAGCACGACGTCGCGGCCGACGCCGGGATCCATCTGCTCGCCCGCCCTCCGCACCGCGGCGCCCTCGAACAGCACGAGCAGGAGCGAGGCGAGCGTGACCGCGATGACCGCGTCGCGCGCCCGGAAGCGCCGCAGGCCGTGCTCGTCGAAGCGGTTCATGAGGCTGTCGTCGGTCGGCGGGCTCACGTCAGAAGCGAAAGTAGATGAAGGGCGCGACGCCCTGGCTCGAGACCGTGGCGCCGACGAACAGGACCAGCACCGCGAAGCCCGCGCCGAGCACGGCGGGCCGGATCCGCTCGATCCGCACCTGCAGCCGCTCGAGCGGCTTCTCCGGCAGCAGCTGCAGCCCGATCACCACCACGATCGCGAGCACGACCGGCACGCTCCACAGCGTCGCGTCGCCCGGGGCCGCCAACCTCGAGAGGAAGCTGCCCGCGAGGTCGATGCTCTGCGAGCGGAACAGGATCCACCCGAACACGATCAGGTGGAACGTCACGAGCCAGCGCAGCCAGCCCGGGGTGCGCAGCCGGCCGCCCAACGCGTGCTCGGCGACGAGGCCGACGCCATGGAAGGCGCCCCACAGCACGAACGGCCACGCCGCCCCGTGCCAGAGGCCGCCGAGCACCATCGTGATGAGCAGGTTGCGGTAGGTCTTCGCGCGCCCGCCGCGGTTGCCCCCGAGCGGGATGTAGAGGAAGTCGCGCAGGAAGCGCGACAGCGTCATGTGCCAGCGGCGCCAGAAGTCGCGGAAGCCGGTGGCGCGGTACGGGCTGCGGAAGTTCTGCGGGAACACGTAGCCCATCAGCAGCGCGAGCCCGATCGCCATGTCGGTGTAGCCGGAGAAGTCGCAGAAGATCTGCGCGGTGTACGCGTAGGCGGCGAGCCACACGTCGGGCGCCGAGTACGCGTCCGGCACCGCGAACACCGGATCCACCACCGTGCGCGCGAGGAAGTCGGCGATCACGACCTTCTTCACGAGGCCGAGCCCGATCAGCGCGATGCCCGACCCCACCGCCACCCGGCTCGGGTCGCGCGGCGCGGCGAGCTGGGGCAGGAACTCCTTCGCCCGCACGATCGGCCCCGCCACCAGGTGCGGGAAGAAGCTCAGGTAGACCGCGACGTCGACCAGGCTCGACGGCGGCACCACGCGGCGCTTGACGTCGACGACGTAGGAGATGGCCTGGAACGTGAAGAAGCTGATGCCGACCGGGAGGGCGATGGCCAGCAGCGGCAGCGGCAGCCCCAGCCCGACGTCGTCGAGCCCGTGCGCAAGGCTCTGCACGAAGAAGCCGTAGTACTTGAACGCCGCCAGGACGCCGAGGTCGAGCGCGACCGCGACGCCGAGGATCACGCCGCGACGCCGCTCGCCGGCGGTCCGGTCGATCAGCCGCGCGGCCG
>JAXDGC010000050.1:0-30139 GCA_034665245.1 Solirubrobacteraceae bacterium
ACGAGCGCGCGCAGCTCGTCGGCGATCTCCGGGTCGACCGGCTGCATCACGTCGCGGGTGTCACCGGGGCCGAGCGTGGTGCGCAGCGGCGCGTTGCCCTCGGCCGGGAAGAGGACGATCTCGGCGATCTCCGCGCGGAAGGCCTCGACGGAGCGCGCGAGCAGCCCCTCGAGCGCGACGACGATCTCAGGCGAGCGCGAGAGCGTGCGGGTCGTCTCGTAGAGGAACTCGAGGCTCTCGTGGCGCTGGCGCTCGGTGGCGTAGGCGCGGTAGGCGAGGAAGACGGTGACGAGCGGTACGACGAGCAGCGGCAGCGCGCGGATGTCGTAGGCGACGATGACCGCGCCGGCGAGGCCGAGGCTGGCGTTCGTCGTCGTGACGGTGAGGTCCATCATCAGCATCCGCCCGAGCGCCTTGGCCCCGATCAGGCCCTCCGAGAGCGAGATCGCGGCGCCGATCAGCGTCACCGTGATGACGGCCGAGGCCTGGGTCGCGAGCAGCGCGAAGATCCACGTCATCGGCCCGAACCCGTCGACCGTGCCGGCCAGCTCGCGGAAGAGGATCACCGCCAGGCAGGTCGTGAGCGTGAACTGCGCGATGTTGAAGACGATCTTGATCGCGGGCAGCTTGCGGTCGAAGAGCAGGACCACGACCGGCCCGATCAGCCCGGCGAGCACGAGGTTCATCGGCGTGGCGAACAGCAGGCCGAAGACGAGCGGCAGGTCGCCGAGCGAGAACGAGTGCGCGCTGCGGCGGAAGTGCAGGTGCACCACGCATCGCTCCGCGGCGAGGAAGCCGAGCGCGAGGCCCCACCACGGGATGTGGACGCCGACGTCGAAGTTGGGCAGGTCGTGGACGGGCCCGGCCAGCAGGCCGGCGCACGCGAGCACGATCGCGATGTTCAGCGCCCAGACGCCTCCGGCGGCCGAGAGAAGGCGCAGCGCGCCCTTCCTTGGGGACATGGGGGCTCATCGGCGGCGCGAGCGCAAGCCTGAAGCACTGGACGAATGGTCGATGGGAACGTCAGCCGAGTAAGACCGAGCGGCGCAACAGCAGGTTGCCGGCGAAGCCGACGAAGCCGTCGAAGAGCGAGTCGAGCTCCGAGGTCGGCAGCGCGCGCATGATCTGGGCCCGCCGCCACGCCTCCTGTCGGGCCTTGCGGATGCTCCACAGCGCGAGGAAGTCGTCCGCGGTCCCGAGCATCGTGTCGACGTCGCGGATCAGGTGGTCCGACAGCGGGCCCTTGAGCTCGGTCTCCACGCGCTCGAGGATGCCGTTGACCTTCTGGTAGTCGCGGTACTCGGGCGAGTCGTGCCCCGGCTCGCGGTCGAGCTCGCGCCAGGTCAGCACCAGCGCATGGGCGAGGTCGTTGTTGATGTGGGCGTTCATCCCCGCCACCGCGAACTGCAGGGCGATGACGCCGCGCGCGTCCTTGCGCGCGAACAGCGGCGCCCACGCCTTCGAGACCCACGCGTTGGCGGCCGCGGCGTCGAACGCCTGGAAGTAGAACTCGGCGAAGAGGACGTCGAGACGCTCGACGAACTCCCGGCTCTCGAAGCCGTCGAGCTCGGCGCGCACCGCCTCGGTGACCTGGAGGTACATGCCGTTGAAGCACGCCACGCCGTCGGGCAGCGGCGGCCGGTCACGGCGGGCGAGCGGCCCGCCGGCGGCGGGCGCGAAGAACCCGTCGAGGTCCTGCTCGATCGTCGACAGGCGAGCCACGACCTCGTCGACGGTGCGGTTGGCGGGGACGAGGCTCACACGCTCGGCGAGCGCGGGCATGGATTCGGGCCAGGTGGTCATGTGTGCGGACGTTAACGCGGTTGAGGCCCCACACTCCGTCGCGGGGCCCCCACCAGCGGCAGGCTTCCTTGCCTCGGTCGTCCGGGACTGAGAGGAGGGGGAATATCGCCCGGACGCTTCTATAGAGCGCCGAGCTTCGTCCCTGATACATCGGCCCGCGCGGCGAGCCCCGCCATCCCCAGCTCGGCGGCGTCGGCGCCCGCCGCGACGAGCAGCTCGCGGCCGCGCTCGCGGTCCCCGTGCGCGAGCATCAGCTCGCCGAGATCGCAGCGGGTGCGGGCGACCAGCCCCGGGGCGGCGAGGGCGATATGGCGGTCGAGCGCGGCCTCGAAGTGCGCGCGCGCCTCGTCGGGACGGCCCGCCGTCGCCGCGAGCACGCCGAGGAAGCGCCGGACCGAGCCCCAGCAGCCGCTGAAGCCGGTCTGGACGAGCCGGTCGGCGTGCGGCTCGAGCCGCGCGTACAGCGCCTCGGCGCCGTCGGCGTCGCCGAGCGCGGCGCAGGCCTCGGCGAGGCAGATCAGCCCGGTGAGCCGGAACAGGCTCCCCGGCAGGCCGCTGAAGTCGTCGGCCGCGACGGCGTCGTAGGCCACGCGCGCGCGCTCGGGCTCCCCCGCCTCGACGAGGATGTAAGGCAGCGTCGAGCGCCAGCTCACCCCGACGGGACCCGGGCCGCGGGCGAGCCGCTCGAGCGGCTCGGTGAGCTCGGCGAGCCGGCCCTGCTCGCGCCGCACGGCGAACAGCTGGGTGAGGAAGAACGCGCGCGCCTCGGGCGCCCCGGCCGCCTCGGCGATCCGCAGCGACTCGCGCGCGATCCGCTCGGCCTCGTCGAAGTGCCCGGTGAGGTGCGCCGCGACGCCGCGCCAGGCGAGCGCCGCGTGGGAGTACAGCGGCTGGTGGAGCTCGTGCGCCAGCGCCTGGAGCCGCTCATAGGAGTGCCCGGCCTCCGCGACCTCGCCGAGCTCCACGAGGTCGTAGATGCGCCAGTGCAGCGCGAGCGCGACGAGCTCGCCCGCCTCGAGCCGCTCGGCGATCGCGAGCGCCTCGTCGATGAGCTCCCGGCGCTCCTCGACGTGGTCGATCCGCAGCAGCGCGGCGTGGCGACCCATCAGGGCGGCGACGAGCGCGCCCGCGTCATCGCTGCGCCGCGCCAGCGCCACCGCCTGCTCGCCGAGGCGGGCCGGGCGGTCGTCGGCGTCCGCGAGCGCCAGGTGCTCCGCGAGGCGAGCGAGCAGCCGCGCGCGCAGCGGGCCGTCCGTGTCGCCGAGGGCGCCGGCGGCCTCCTCGAGCCGCTCCACGTATTCGGTATCGATCGCCGTCGGCATGTAGAAGCGCCCTCCCGCCCCCAGGACGGCGCGGGCCAGGGCCTCGGGCGCCTCGCGCCGGCGGGCGAGCCCCGCCGCCTCGTCGAACGCCGCGCGGGCGCCGGGCTCGCTCGCCTGCCAGCGCACGTCGCCGAGCGCGATCAGGAGCTCCGCGCGCGCGAGGTCGTCGCCGGGACGCTCCAGCGCGAGCGCGGCGAGCGCCTGCTCGAGGTGCCACGCGGCCTCCTCGTAGGCGTGCGCCGCCACGGCCTGCCGCGCGGCCTCGGCGCCGTGGGCGACGGCCGCCTCGGCCCCGCCCACCTCGCGGGCGGCGAAGAAGTGGTGGGCCAGCTCCCCCACCGGCGCACCCGACGCCTCGAGGGCGCGGCCCGCGCGCAGGTGCAGGCGCGCCCGGCGCGACGCGGCGGGGACGTCGTAGAGCGTCTCGCGCACGAGCGCGTGCCCGAAGGCGAAGTGGTCGACCTGCGCCGCCTCGAGCACGACGCCCGCGCGGAGGGCCTCCTCGAGGGCTTCGAGCAGCGCTTCCGCGGGGCGCTCGACCATCGCCTCGAGCGTCGCGAGGCGGAAGTCGCGCCCGAGCACCGCGGCGGCCGTGAGCGTCTCGACCGTCTCCGGGGCGAGGCGCGAGAGGCGCCGCGAGACCAGGTCCTTGACCCCCGCGGGGACGCCCGCCTCCTCCGGCCTCTCGGCCAGGCTGCGCAGCATCTCCTCGATGAAGAACGGATTGCCGGCGGTCCGGTCCTGCAGGGTGCGGGCGAGCTCCGCGTCCCCCACGAGCGCGACGGTCGCCGCCTCGTCGAGCCCGGACAGCGCGACGCGCCGGACGGTCTGCTCGCGGCTGAGGTCGGCCAGCAGCCGCGCGGGCGCCCCGCCCGGCTCCGCCTCGACGTCGCGCAGCGTGACGAGCACCATCAACGGCGCGCCGTGCAGGCGGCGGACCACGTGGCGCAGCAGGAGCAGCGTCGGGCGGCCCGCCCACTGCAGGTCCTCGACCACGAGGAGCAGCGGCCGCGCCGTCGCCGCCTGCCCGAGCAGCGCCGCGACCGCCTCGAAGAGCCGGTAGCGGCGGTTCTCGCGCTCGCCGGTCGCCGGCTCCGGTGCCCGCTCTCCCCCTCCGAGCTCGGGGACGAGCGGCGCGAGCGCGTCGACGTCGGCCTCCGCGCCGGGATCGCGCCCCTGCGCGGCGTAGTGGCGCAGCGCCTCCACGAACGGCTGGTAGGGCACGACGGTCTCCTCGTCGATCCGCCCGTGCAGGACGGTCGCGCCGCCCGCGTGCGCGGTCGCGGCGAAGCGCGCCGCCAGCCGGGTCTTGCCGACGCCGGCCTCCCCCGCGAGCACGACGACGCCGCCCGCGCCCGCCGCCGTGGCATCCCAGCGCTCGCGCAGCAGCGCCAGCTCGCGCTCGCGGCCGACGAACGGCCGCTCCTCGAGCCGCTCGAGCACCGCCGGGAGCGCGACGGCGGCGCCGGCGGCCGGCGCGGCCGGGGGCGCCGCCGCCGCCGGCGCTTCGCCCTGCACCAGCAGGCGCTCGTTGAGCGCCGTGATCTGGGGGGCCGGCGTCGCCCCGAGCTCGTCGCGCAGCAGCACCCGCAGGCGGTCGTAGACGAGCAGCGCCTCGGCGAGGTTGCCGCGCGCCGCCAGCGCCTCCATCAGCACGCCGTAGCCCGACTCGCGGTAGGGCTCGCGCCCGATCAGCGCCCGCGCCGCGCGCTCTGCCGCCGGCAGCTCGGACCCGCCGACCCGCAGCGCCGCGCGGGCGAGCGTCTCGAGCGCGCCCGAGCGCAGCTCGTCGAGCTCGGCGCGGCGTTCCTCGACCCAGCGCCCGCCGAGCTCGGGCAGCAGCGGGCGCTCGAGGTGACCGAGCGCGGTGCGCGCCCGCTCGACGGCGCCGTGGGGGTCGTCCGCGCCGAGCGCCGCCTCGGCCGCGGCCGCGGCCGCGCGCGCGTCGTCGACGTCGAGCGACACGTCTGGCAGGGCGAGCCGCAGGCCGCCACGCCCCTCGATCGCGTCGGGACCGAGTGCCCGCCGCAGGCGCGTGAGCAGCGCGGCGAGCCCCGCGTCGGGCGCGCCGGGCGGATGGTCGTCCCAGACGACGTCGACGAGCTCGTCGCGGCGGACCGGGCGTTCGCGGTTGAGTGCGAGGTAGGCGAACAGGAGCCGCCCCTGGCGGCCCGGCAGGGCCTCCTCGGCCCGGCGCCCGTCGACCTCGACGGTCAGGGCGCCGCACAGCTCGATACGGGTGGGCACGGGCTGCAGCCAACCGTACAGCCCGGCGTCGCCGCCGATCAGGACACGCCGAACGCCTTCGCCGCGGCTTCCTCGCGCTCCTCGGCGGCCAGGTAGACGGCGTACGCGTCGGCGCGGTCTTCGTCGTGGGCCCCGGCCCAGGCGCGGTAGGCGAGGCGCGCGTCCTCGCGAGCGGTGATCCAGGCACGGCGCCGCGTCTCGAACGGCAGCAGTGCGGGATTGAGGTTGAAGGAGATGAACATGCCCCACAGAGCGCGTGGGCACGCCCGTGATACGTGACCCAAGGTCGTTCCAAAGCAGCCCCAAAGGCGGCCGGAGAGGGTCCCGGCCATGACAACGATCACCTCCCTGACGGATCGGCAAGCAGCGCGGCGCGGCGAGCGCGACACCGAATCACTCGTGGCGGCCGCGGCCGCCGGCGAGGCCCAGGCCTGGAGCCAGCTCATCGACCGCTACGCCGTGCTCATCCGCTCCGTCTGCCGCTCGCATCGGCTCGGCGAGGCCGACGCCGACGACGTCGCCCAGCTCACGTGGCTGCGCGCCGTCGAGCACATCGGCCGCCTGCGCGACCCGGACCGCTTCGGCGCGTGGATCGGCACCACCGCGCGTCACGAGTGCCTGCGCGTGCTGCGGGGACGCAAGCGCTTCGTGCCCACCGCGGACGAGGTGCAGAACCCGCTCTACGCGGCGCACGTCGACCAGGACGAGATCGAGCGCGCCGAGGAGCGGCGGGCGGCCGTGCGCCAGGCGCTGGGCGCGCTGCCCCCGCGCCAGCGGACGCTGCTGCGCCTCCTGCACGCCGAGGACGCGCCCAGCTACGAGGCGATCGGCTCGACGCTGGGAATGCCGGTCGGGAGCATCGGGCCGACCCGCGGCCGCGCGCTGGAGCGCATCCGCCAAGAACTCCAGCACGCACCCCTGTCCGCCGCATAGGGTTGGCAGCCATGAGCACAGACGACCCGGTCGACGGCGTCGCTCTCTGCCTCTCGGGTGGCGGATATCGGGCGATGCTCTTTCACGTCGGCGTGATCTGGCGGCTGCACGACGCGGGCTGGCTCGATCGCATCGACCGCATCTCGAGCGTGTCGGGCGGCTCGATCACCGCCGGCGCGCTCGCGCTCGCCTGGCCGCGGCTCGCGGCGGATGGGCTGCAGGACGCCTTCGTCGCGCCGGTTCGCGCGCTGGCGGGGCGCACGGTCGACCAGTCGTCGGTCCTGGTCGGCGCGCTGACCTCGGACACGGTCTCCGAGCGCGTGTCGAAGGCCTACCGCAAGCACCTGTTCGGCGACGCGACGCTGCAGGACCTCCCGGACCACCCGCGCTTCGTCATCAACGCGACGAGCGTGCAGTCCGGCGCCCTGTTCCGGTTCTCCAAGCCCTACATGGCCGACTACCGCGTCGGCCGCGTCGACCACCCGGACGTCGCGCTCGCCGACGCGGTTGCGGCGTCCTCGGCGTTCCCGCCGGTCCTCTCCCCCTTCGAGCTCGACCTGAGCGACGCGGCGTGGGTCGACGAGCCGGGCAACGACCTCGGCGCCGGCGAGTACCGCGAGCGAGCGGTCCTGTGCGACGGCGGCGTCTACGACAATCTCGGCCTGGAGACGGCCTGGAAGGCGTGCCACACGGTCCTCGTCTCCGACGCCGGCGGCCAGATGAAGGCCGAGCCCGACCCCGACCACGACTGGGGCCGCCACCTCTTCCGCGTCCTCGGGGTGATCGACAACCAGGTGCGCGCGCTGCGCAAGCGCCAGTGCGTTCAGGCGTTCATCTCCGGCGAGCGCCTCGGGGCCTACTGGGGCATGCGCAGCGACATCGCGGACTTCGGCCTCACCGACGCGCTGCCGGCGCCCCATGCCGCGACGCTCGGGCTCGCGATGCTGCCGACGCGGCTCGCCCGCGTCGACCGCGACGTGCAGGACCGCGTCATCAACTGGGGCTACGCGGCGTGCGACGCCGCGCTGCGAGCCCACGTCGACCCGGCGCTGCCCGCGCCCGGCGGCTTCCCCTATCCGGCGGCCGGGGTCGGCACGGCGTGAGGCTGGAGCTCAAGCAGCTCGCGCCGTGGATCTTCGGCTCGGGCCAGCTGCAGCGCTTCACCCAGGACTCTCCGGTGATGCCGGACGTCTGGATGGCCTACGGCCGCGACCCCGAGCAGCGCCTCGACCTGCTGCTCGCGCCGCACCGCCGCGCCAACGCCGGGCAGCTCGCACGCGCGCTGAAGGTCATGCGCGAGACCGCGACCCGCAGCGACATGGAGCTCGCCTACAACCAGGCCTACGTCGCCGCGCAGCTGACGTTCCGGGAGATGGTCCGAGGCGCGCTCCCGCTCTCGCAGTGGTGGCAGGAGTACCTGTGGCCCGCCGGCACGACCGACGTGGCCGTCGTGCTCGAGGAGCGCCGCGACGAGATCGTCAAGGGCCTCAGCAACCCGATGCGCGAGCAGGGCAAGCGCGCCGTCGGCAGCGAGGTCTCGGGCGCGCTCGTCTGGTTCGTCGGGCTCGTCGGGCGGATCGAGTGGGAGCGGCTGCGCAACCCCGACGACCAGGCCTACGCCGAGGAGGAGCCGCCGCCCGGGCTCACCTACGAGCTGCTCGTCGACACGGCGCGCGAGCTGCTCGCCGAACTGAAGCGCGAGCCGACGGACTCACCGCCGCTGCTGTGGTCGGTCAACCGCAACCGCCCCGCGCGCGCCGCGGTCTGGCGCTCGCGCGTGACCGTCAAGGCCGACGCGGCGACCCGGCTGTTCCGGCTCTCCTGCCGCACGCTGTGCTGGGCGGTGCTCGACTCGGGCGTCGACGCGACCCACCCCGCGTTCGCCCGCCGCGGCGACGACGAGGCGCTCGCGAAGTCGAAGGACGGCCACCAGCCCGCGAGCGGCTCGCGCGTCCGCGCGACGTACGACTTCACGCTCCTGCGCGGGCTGCTCGCGGGCACGCCCGACAAGGACTCGCTCGACGACCCCGGCGAGCAGGCCGCCGACGAGATCGAGTCGCGGCTCGAGAGCGGCCGCGCCGTCGACTGGGACGTGCTGCTGCCGCATCTCGCCATCCCCCACACCGACGCCTACGTCGCGCCGAAGCACGAGCACGGCACCCACGTGGCGGGCATCCTGGCCGGCGACTGGCGCAAGGAGGACAAGCACGGGCCGGCCGACCACTCGATCCGCGGCGTCTGCCCGGACATCGAGCTCTACGACCTGCGCGTGTTCGACGAGCACGGCAACGGCGACGAGTTCGCGATCCTCGCCGCGCTGCAGTACATCCGCTGGCTGAACGGCCACGCCTCGGAGCCGATGATCCACGGGGTCAACCTGTCGCTCTCGCTCGACCACGAGGTCGGCGCCTTCGCCTGCGGCCGCACCCCGGTGTGCGAGGAGTGCGAGCGCCTGATCGGCGCCGGCACGATGGTGGTGGCCGCGGCGGGCAACGAGGGACGCGCGTTCTACTCGATGGCGTCGGGCACCGCCGAGGGCTACCGCCAGATCTCGATCACCGATCCGGGCAACGCCGCCGGGGTGCTCACGGTCGGCGCCACCCATCGCCACCAGCCCCACACCTACGGCGTCTCCTACTTCTCCAGCCGCGGCCCGACGGGAGACGGCCGCGTCAAGCCGGACCTCGTCGCTCCCGGCGAGAAGATCACCGCGCCGGTGCCCGGCCTCGGGCTCAAGAGCCTCGACGGGACGAGCATGGCCGCGCCGCACGTCTCGGGCGCCGCCGCGCTGCTGATGGCGCGCCACCCGGAGCTGATCGGCTCGCCACTCGAGGTCAAGCGCGTGCTCTGCGCGACCGCCACGGACCTCGGCCGCGAGCGTTACTTCCAGGGCGCGGGCGTGGTCGACGCCCTGCGCGCGATCCAGTCGGTGTGAGCGTGGTCTTCTCGCTCGAGGCGCTGCAGGCGTTCCACGGCGACTCGCTGCTGGTCCACGTCGGCGACAAGCTGATCCTCGTCGACGGCGGCCCGGTCAACACCTACGCCCTGAGCCTGCGCCCGCGGCTCGAGCAGCTGCGCGCGGCGCGGGCGCCCGGCGGCGTGCTCAGGATCGACCTCGCGATGGTCAGCCACATCGACGCCGACCACATCCTCGGCCTGACCGATCTCGGCAAGGAGATGGTCGAGCTCGCCGACGACCAGCAGCCGCAGCCCTTCGACATCCGCACGCTGTGGCACAACGCGTTCGACGACATCCTCGGCAACGGGGCCGACGATCTGCGCACCGCCGCCGTCGACGCGCTGCGCGACGGGCCGGACGACAAGGTGCGCACCTCCGGGCTCTCCGTCGTCGCCAGCGTCGCCCAGGGCCGCGAGCTGCGCGACCAGGCGACCAAGCTCGGCTGGACCCTCAACCGCCCCTTCGACGGCCTCGTCACCGCGCCCCGGAAGATCACGCTCGGCGACGCGTCGATCACCGTCGTCTCGCCGCACACGGCGCAGGTCGCGAAGCTGCACGAGGCGTGGGAGCGATGGCTGACCCACCACCAGGACGTGGCGGGTGTGGCGGCCTACAACGACAACTCGGTCTACAACCTCTCGAGCATCGTCGTCCTGGTCGAGGCCGGCGGCAAGCGGATGCTGCTGTGCGGCGACGCGCGCGGCGACCACGTGCTCGCCGGGCTCGACGAAGCGGGGGTCGCCAAGGACGGCGTCACGCAGCTCGACATCCTCAAGCTCCCCCACCACGGCTCGATCCGCAACGTCGAGAAGGACTTCTTCGAGCGCCTGCCCGCCCGCCACTACGTCATCTCGGCCGACGGGCGCAACGGCAACCCGGAGTCGGAGACGCTCAAGATGATCACCGCGACGCGCACGGACGACGACTTCGAGATCCACTTCACGAACCACGACGGCGAGAACCGCCTGGCGCGCCGACTCGACGCGTTCACGGCGGCCCGCGACCGCGACGGCCGCAAGTTCGGCGTCTCCTTCCGCGACCCGGCCGCGCTCGGGTTGCGCATCGACCTGGCCGACCCACTGGAGGGCCCTTGACCTCGATCGACGACCTGCAGGCGCGGGCCACCGCGCTCCTGACTCAGACGGAGAGCAGCGCGTCCGTCGAGGCCAAGGTGGCCTCGACCGAGGGGCCGAGCCGGCGCTTCTCCCCCTTCATCCCGTCCGAGCTCGACCGCTCGATCGCGCTCGCCGGCGAGCTGATGCGGATCGCCGCCGAGCAGGACGTGGGCGCGGCGCTCGACGAGGCGGAGCGACGGACGGCGACCGAGGACGTCGGGCTCGTCCGCCACGCGGTCGAGATGTTCATCGTCCACGACCCGGAGGCCGCGCGGCTCGCGATCCCGCCGATCCCGCAGGCGGACGCGAAGCGGGCGGCCGCCCAGCTCGCGGGCGCGATCGGGCCCGAGTCGGCGCTCGACTGGTTCCGCGAGGACCCGCTGGCCAACGACCACCACCGCCACTGGCACATCGTCTATCCGGCCCGCGGGCGCCCCACCCCCGGCGGCGGCGTCCGGCTCCAGGACCGCCAGGGCGAGCTGTTCTTCTACATGCACCAGCAGATGCTGGCGCGCTACGACGCCGAGCGGCGGGGGCTCGGCTTCGACCCCGTGGAGCCGTTCGCCGACTACCGCGCCCCGATCGGCGAGGGCTACGAGGACCGGCCCGGCGGCCAGGCCCTGCGCGACGTCGACCGCGACGACACGGGCCCGCTGCAGATCGCCGACCTCGAGGACCAGCGCGACCGGCTCCAGGCCGCGGTCGCCGCGCACTCGGTGGAGAACGGAGGCGGGCCGGAGGCGCTGACCTCCGAGCTGCTCGGCGCGCTCGAGGAGCCGACCGCCGGCACGCTCTGGGGCGACGTCTGGCACCACGGCTTCGGCCACGTCATCACCGCCTTCGTGATGGCGCCGCACGGCGGCGGCGAGCCCGGCGACATCGGCGACACGGCGACGGCGATCCGCGACCCGTTCTTCTGGCGCTGGCACCGCCACATCGACGACCAGAACTTCGCGCTGCAGGAGCAGGCCGAGCCGTTCGCGTTCGACGACGCGCCGGACGTCACCCTGACCGACGTCGGGCTCGCCTTCGAGTCCGACCCCGGCACGCCGGTCGACGAGCTGCTCACGATGGTGGCCGAGACCGACGACGTCGCGCACGGCGACCACGAGCCGTTCCTGTGGCGGCTGAGCGCGGAGAACCCGGGCTCTGAGGAGCGCAAGGTGACGGTGCGGATCTTCCTCGCGCCCGCCGAGGCCGCCGACGACCGGCGCGCGTGGATCGAGATGGACAAGTTCGAGCACGTCCTGCCGCCGGGGGCGAGCGAGATCGAGCGCCCGGGCCGGCTCGCCTCCCCGGCGCGCAAGCCGGCCGAGCGCCCGCCGGTGCTCGTCCAGGGCCCGGCCAACACGCCGCACGCGCAGTACTGCCGCTGCGGCTGGCCCTATCACCTGCTGATCCCCCGTGGCACCGTCGCCGGCATGCCGTGCCGCGTCCTGGTGATGCTCACCGACTGGGAGCTCGACCGCGTGTCAGGCGACGACGACTGCGGCTCGATGAGCTTCTGCGGCTCGAAGGACCTCTACCCGGACCGGCGCGAGATGGGCTACCCGTTCTCACGGCCGATCCCCGGCGGGATCGCCGCGACGCTCGAGGCGCTGCCGAGCGTCCACGCGCGCGACGTCAATATCCGCCACGACCCGAGGCCACCGGCATGACCGAGCATGACGACCTGCTGCGCCGCTACACCCCGCGGCTGCGCTACGACTCCAACGAGCAGTACTTCGCCGACAGCCCGGAGCAGTGGACCGGGAACCCCGGCAACGAGCTGCGGCGCACGAACGGCGAGCTGCTCGCCCGCGCGCCGGACCTGACGCTCGGCCTGCTCGGCCACACGACCTACAGCGACGGGCGCAAGGTCGAGAAGGACGACTTCATCAGCGACCCCAAGCGCGACTACCGCCGCCAGTACGTCGCGCTGCGCGTCGCGCGGCCCGAGCTCAAGAACCACGTCTACGGCCACGCCGTCGAGGCCGGCGGGCGCCTGTGGCTGCAGTACTGGCTCTGGTACTTCTACAACGACTACTCGCTCGCGCTCGGCGCGGGCCTGCACGAGGGCGACTGGGAGATGGTCCAGTTCCGGATGCACGACGCCGAGCCGGACCTCGCCGTCTACGCGCAGCACACGCACGCCGAGAAGCGGCCGTGGCACGAGGTCAAGACCGTCGACGGCGCGCCCGTCGTGTTCGTCGCGCGCGGCTCGCACGCCTCCTACTTCGAGGCCGGCTTCCACACCACCGAGGCCTGGTACGACCTCGCCGACGGCAAGCGCGAGAGCCCGCCGCTGACGCTCGAGATCCTCGAGGGCGACGGCCCCGGCTGGGCGCAGTGGCCGGGCCGCTGGGGCGATACGCATCCGATGCTTCCCGGCGGCCTGCACCAGCCGAGCCCGACCGGGCCCGGCGCCAAGAAGCAGTGGCGCAACCCCGACTCCCTGCTGGACACGGCGCGCACGCCGGAGCGGCGCCAGGCGCCCGAGGCGCCGGACATCGCGATCTCGCGCTCCGGCGACTGGATGCGGATCGACTTCGACTTCGAGCGCCACGCCGAGCCGCCGCGCGCACTCGTCGTCACCGTCAACTCCCGCGACGAGGCGGGCGTGCCGCCGCGCACCTACACGTTCACGCTCGAGGACACGGCCAGCGGCCGGCTCAACACCCGCATCCCGACCGACCCGACCAAGCACTACGACGTCTACACCAGCACGACCGGCGGCGATCCGCCGGTGCCGTCGGAGTCGACGCTGACCGAGCTCCCGCCCGTGGGCTCAGGGCCGCCCGCGATCCCGCTGCCGCAGAAGCTGTCGCTGGGCTTGTCGCGAGTGGTGGCCTGGGTTCGGGGGCATCTGCGGCGCTCGCGGTGAGCGGGGCGAGCGCCGCGCTCACCGCGGCCGCTTGACCCGCAACACCCCCTCCTCGGCCGAGGTGACCTCGAGCGTCCGGTCCGGCAACACCAGCTTGTTGCCGTCCTCGACCTTCCACGTGCCCCCGCCGACGGCCTCGGGCTTGTCCGTCGGCCCCGGCACCACCCCGCCGTACGAGCCGTCGGGGTGCAGCTCCAGAGCCTCGCGCCCGCGCGAGCGTGGGAACTCGTAGCCGGAGCCGGCCGAGCGGTAGACGATCTCGTCGTCGGTGTCCTCCTCGTGGGAGTGCACCCAGTGCCCCTGGAGCCGCTCCGGGTCGATCGCCACTAGAGCCCGGCGATCTTCTTGCGCGGCCCCGCCAGCGTCGCGTTCATGCGCGCGGCCTGCCCCTGGGTGAACATGAACATCGCGTCGTCGTCGACGTAGTCCATGTAGTCCATGAACATGTCGCCGTTGGGCCCGTTGTTGCAGGTGATGTGGGGGAAGTCCGGCTTGCCGTAGTTGGGCGCCTGGGCGCGCGGGGTGTCCGACACCTGGTCGGAGCCCGAGCAGTCGTTGGTGTCACCCCAGATGTGGCGCAGGTTGAGCCAGTGGCCGACCTCGTGGGTCGCGGTGCGCCCGAGGTTGAACGGGGATGCGGCGGCGCCCTTGGTGCCGAAGGCGGTGTAGAGGATCACGACGCCGTCCGTCTTCGCCGGCCCGCCCGGGAACTGCGCGTAGCCGAGCAGCCCGTCGCCGAGGTTGCAGATCCAGAAGTTGAGGTAGCGGTCGGTCGGCCACGGCGGCACGCCGCCGCCCGCCTTCGTCTTCACGGAGTCGCCCGTGCCGAAGGAGTCACGCGTCGTCTGGACCCGCGTGATGCCGTTGGTCGCCTTGCCCTTGGGGTCCTTCTTGGCGAGCGCGAAGGTGATGTTCGGGTCGGCCGCGAGGCTCTTCCACGGGTCGGGGACCTTGCTCCGATCGCCGTTGGTCCCGCGGTAGTCGGCGTTGAGCACGTCGATCTGGCTCTTGATCTGCTCGTCGGAGATGTTCTCCTCGTCGGTCTTGTGGACGACGTGCACGACGACCTGGATCGTGACCAGCTTGCGCCACACGCGCTGCGCCTCGCCCTTCTCGATCGAGCGTCGGCACTCGTCCTCGATGCGCTGATGGCGCCCGCGGAGATTCGGATCCAGCTCGTATAGGCGCTCGTTGACCTGCTGCACACCGCATTGGCGGTGCTTGGGCGGACGGGTGGGGCTCATGGGTGAAGCGTCTCCTCTCGAATGAGAATGGGGTTCTGACCCGGGTTGTGCGGTCCGGGGCGGCCGATACCGTCGAGACCGAGGTGACTCGCGTCCTGATCGTGTCCGACGTCCGGCTCTACCGGGAGGGTCTCGCCCGGTTGCTCCGCCGCGACCGGCGGCTCGAGGTCGTCGGCGCGGCCGGCGACGTCCCGGACGCGCTCGCGGCCCTCGGCGGCCTCGCGGAGCCACCCGAAGCGGTGCTGCTCGACGCGCCCGCGCCCGCCGGGCTCGAGGGCCTGGAGCAACTCGAGGCCGCGGTGCCGACGGCGAGGATCATCGTGCTCAACGTCTCCGACGCCGACGAGCAGGCGGTGATCGCGTGGGCCGAGGCCGGCGTCGGCGGGCTGCTGGCGCGCGACGTCGACGTCGACGACGTCGCCCAGGCCGTGCAGACCACGGCGAGCGGCGGCACGGTCTGCTCGCCGCGGCTCGCGGCCCTGCTGCTGCGCCGCATGGCCAAATCGGGGCAGGATCCCCCGCGGAGCGCGCCGCTGACCTCGCGCGAGCGCGAGATCGCGGAGTTGCTCGAGCAGGGTCTGTCCAACAAGGAGATCGGCGCCCGCCTGCAGATCGAGCTGCCGACGGTCAAGAACCACGTCCACAGCATCCTCACCAAGCTCAAGGCCAGCCGGCGCGGCCAGGCTGCGGCGATGCTGCGCGACGAGCACTGATCCTGGAAGCGACAAGGGGCGATTCTCTCCGCGCGCAACGTGCGCTGTGAATGGATCCCAGGGTTCATGCGGGCATGGATCGACCGATCCATTGCCTCGCTCGTCGCGGCTCCAGGAGAATCACTGCCAATGGCTTCCAGCACTCAGGAACGGTTCCGCAGAGAGACGCTGCCGCTGGCTCCGCCGGCCCGGACCGGTTCCGGCACCCCCGTGGTCTTCGTGCCGCCGCCGGCGCCGGTGGCGCTCACCGGGCTGCTCAACAGCTTCCGCTCGGCGTTGCAGGTCGCAGACCAGCTCCCGCCCGTCCTGACGGTACGGGCGGGCGACGGGAGGTTCACGAAGCGCATCCAGGTCCCGCGGCTGCGCATGTTCCTGCGCTACTACCTCAATCAGCACATCTGCCGCCGGCTGGCGCACCTCAAGCGCGCGTTCCACGCCGACGCCGCGCTCGGCGCCGACCGGATGGGCGAGCTGGCTGCGATCGAGCACTTCGAGCAGGCCGTCCCCGCGGTCCCGGTGCGCCGCATCTTCGTGTGGTTCGCGGTGTCGGTGCTGTTCAGCGCGATCGCGATCGCCAACGTGGCCAGGGTGCTCGCGGACGAGCCGCTGAGGAACGCCTCCGCGGCGCTGCGCGGCTCCGTCGCCGCCGTGGTCTCCGTCGACACGAACGGGCTGATCGACGCGGCCGGCAAGTTCGACGCCGCCAGCGGCGCTGCCGCCGTCATCGTCATCAGCCTCTCGCTCTACCTCATCAGCGCGCTGCCGATCACCTCGTTCCGGCTCAAGCGGATGCTGCTCAACCTCACGCCCACCAACCCGGAGAAGCTCGCCGACACCACGGCGCTCTACCACGTCGCCCGCGCGCGAGGCGTCTATCGCGACGAGGTGGTCGCCTTCGGGGTGCTCGGCGTCCCACGGCCGAAGGAGATCCCGTTCGACCTGATCGCCCAGGCGACGCTGATGCTTCTGCCGCTGCTGCTGGGGATCTCGCTCGCGGTGGCCAACCTCGGGAACATCATCAACGAGTTCCAGACGGACCATCTCGCGAGGTCCCCCTGGTTCGCCGCCATCGCCTGGCTCTGCCTCGTCGTGCCGATCGGCCGGCTCGCCCACCTCTTCGGCATCTGGCGCCACCGCGTCGACGACGCCACGGGCGACGAGCCGCGGGCCCGCTTCGAGACCAAGGAGCTCGGTGCCCCGAGTCGGCGGTTCGGTGCGTTCCTGATCGACAGCCTCCTCGGCCTCGCCGCCGCGAGCGCTCTGGCCGGTCTCATCTCGCTCGTGGCCTCCGGTTTCAACATGACCCTGTGGTTGTTCGTGTGCGTCCCGCTCGGCTTCGCCGCCGTGACCATCCCGTTCATGCTGCGCATGGGCGAGCACGCCGGGCAGTCTCTCGGGAAGCAGCTGTGTGGCCTCCGCGTCGTCTGTGACAGCCACGGCGCGGTCAGCCCCCGCCGCGCCGCCGCGCGCGAGCTGCTGGTGAAGGCGCCGTTCTGGACCGCCTCGCTCTCGCTCTACCTGGTCCCGGTCCTCGTCAACGGCCTCTGGTCGTACTTCGATCCCGAGCGGCGCGGGCTCCAGGATCGCGCGACCGGCACGCGCGTCGTGCGCGTCGTGCCCCAGAAGTGAGCGAGCCCGGCCCGCCGCCACTCGTCGCCGACCTGCACGTCCACTACCCGATGCACGTGCTCTCGGGCGACCGCGACGTCACGCTCGGGCGGATGGTGCGGGTGCGGCGACGCCAGGGCCTGGGCGACAGGTTCCGCGCCGCCGTGCTGGCGCTCGCGAGCCGGCTGCTCAACTACCGCAGCTGGGACGCCGGGCCGCGCGTGACCGTCGACTTCCTCGCCGCGGGCGGGGTGCGCGTGGGCTTGTCGGTGCTCTACTCGCCGTTCGACGAGATGGACCTCGACGAGCGCTATGGCGCGCTGCCCGAGCCCGGCTACTTCGCGCGCCTGCTCGAGCAGCTGGCCCAGGTCGAGGCGGAGGTGGCGGGGCACGCCGGCGCGACCGTCGTGCACGACATCGCCGAGCTCGACCGCGCACTCAAGGCCGATCTCGTCGGGCTCGTGCACTGCGTCGAGGGTGGTTTCCACCTCGGCCCGACCCCGGCCGACGTCGACGCCAACGTCACGACGCTCGCCGGGCGCGGCGTCGCCTACGTCACGCTCGCGCACCTGTTCTGGCGCCGGGTGGCCGCCAACGCGCCGGCCATCCCCTTCCTCCCCGACGCGATCTACAACCGCATCTTCCCCCAGCAGGCGGGCGTGGGCCTCACCGAGCTCGGCGAGGCGGCGGTGCGCGCGATGTACCGCGAGCGCATGCTGATCGACGTCTCGCACATGCGCCCCGACTCGGTCGAGGAGACCTTCGCGCTGCTCGACCGGCTCGACCAGGAGAGCGGCGGCGCCGCGGCCGAGCATCCGGTGATCTCCTCGCACGCGGGCTACCGCTTCGGGCCCCAGGTCTACAACCACGACGAGGCCGCGGTCCGCGCCATCGCCGCCCGCGGCGGGGTGATCGGGCTGATCCTCGCCCAGCACCAGCTCAACGACGGTGTCCGCAAGCGCGAGACGAAGACGTTCGAGGAGTCCTTCGCCGTGATCGTGCGCCACGTCGACCGTCTGCACGAGATCACCGGCTCGCACGAGCACGTGGGGATCGGCTCGGACTTCGACGGCTTCATCAAGCCGACGATGGGCGGCCTCGAGCGCTCGTCGGACCTCGCCCGCCTCCCGGCCGCGCTGACCGCCCGCTACGGCGCCGCCGATGCCGAGCGCATGCTCTCGGGCAACGTCCTGCGGGTCCTGCGCACCGCGCTCCGCTAGCGGACCTGCGCGACGGGAGCGGCCGTCACCGGCGGCCGGCCCAGGATCCACAGCGCGGGCGAGACCACGAGGACGGTGCCGCCGATCGCCAGCGCGGCCACGCCGATCGCCGACAGCGCCAGCCCGCCCAACAGCGCCAGCCCGGCCCCGGTCAGCCCTGCGAGCAGGTCGTTGAAGCCGAGCAGCTTCCCGCGCTCGGCGGCCGTGGCGCAGTCGGCGAGCTGCGCGGTCGCCGAGACGAAGGAGAGGTTCCAGCCGATCCCGAGCAGGAACAGCACGACCGCGGTGATCGCGACCCCGTGGACCCACAGCAGGCTGCTGACCGCGACGCCCATGATCAGCAGCCCGCCCGCGAGCGCGCGCGTGCGGCCGATGCGGTCCACCACCCGGCCGATCACGAGCACGAGCGCGTACATGCCGAGCACGTGCGCGCCGATGATCGGGAACACGAAGTGACCCGCGTGGTGCAGGTGGTCGACGACGATCGCGCCCGTCAGCGTCATCACGCTCACCATCACGGCGAACGAGGCCTGGCCGGCCAGTAGCGCGGGGATCGCGCCCGGGCGCCGCACGATCTCGCGCAGCGGCGCGGCCGGGGCCGGCTCCCCCTCGTCGGCCGTGCGCAGCAGCTCGGCGATCCGCTTGGGATCGGGCCGGACCGCGAGCACGAGCACGAGGCCGGCGAGCATGAAGACGCCCGCGGCCAGCCACAGCCCCGCGAGCGCGTCGCCGTCGAGCTTGCGGCCGGCGAGCAGCGGGCTGAAGACCAGCGGCCCGAGGATCGCGCCGAAGACGGCACCGAACAGCACGAGCGCGATGCCGTGCGCGCGGCGCTCGGGCGGGTACATGTCGCCCGCCGCGGCCCGCGCCAGCAGCGCGGTGCCGCTCGACGCGCCGACCGCCACGAGGCCGGCGAGCACGGCCGGCGCCGAGGGCAGCGCGCTGCCGAGCGCCGCGAGCCCGCAGCCCGCCGCGCCGACGATGAAGCCGGCGGCCAGCACCGGCACGCGGCCGAAGCGGTCCATGGCGCGCCCGGCCGGCAGCGCCGCCAGCGCGCCGGAGGCGAGCACGATCGCGGGGCCGAGGCCGAGCAGCCCCTTGACGCCGAGCACCGCGACCAGCGTCAGCGACGCGACGGCGGCCGAGAGCTGCAACATCCCCGAGTTGGCGGCCAGGGCGGCCGACAGCAGCGCGGTGTTGCGGCGGATCGGAAGGTCGGGCGGCGTGCTCACCGCGCGCAACGCTACCCGCCCGCCCTGGCAACATCGTCCCGTGGCGTCCACTCCACCCCCGCAAGGCCTGCGCGCGATCGACCCGGCGCCCTTCCGCCTGCGCCTCGAGCGCGAGGACCCGAGCACGCCCGGCGGGGCGATCGCGGGCCTCGAGGGAGTCCTCGCCGACCTCGACCGCCGCATCCGGCCGTTCGGCCACGGCTTCGGCGCGCCGTGGGCCGCGCGGCGCGCCCGCGGTCTGCTCGGCGGCTTCCGCTGGGACGCCGCCGACAGCCGCACGAAGGCGTGGTATCCGCAGGGCGTCGCCGCCTCGGCGGACGGCGCGGTCGTGCTCGACTCCTGGTACCACAAGCCCTCTAACGCCGCGCGCGTCTCGTTCGTCGACGTGAAGGGGGGCCGCTACCGCCACGCACCCCTGGTCAACGCGGCGGGCGAGGCGGTGCGCTCCCACGCGGGCGGGCTCGCGTGGCGCGACGACCTGCTCTACGTGACCGATACCAAGACCGGGTTGCGCGTCTTCGACCTCACGCGCACCCTGCGCACCGCGGCGGCGGGCGACGAGCGCTACGCGCTCCCGGAGATCGGTCGCTACCGCACGGCGGGCGGAGGGCTGCGCTTCTCCTACGCGTCGGTCGACCCGGCGGCGGGCGGCCTCCTGGTCGGCGAGTACGTTCGCGACGCGCCCGGCGCGCGGCTCGTGCGCTGGCCGTTCGCCCCCGGCGGCCTGCTCGCGCAGGAGCCCGCCTCGCACGCGTGGGTGACCGCGCACTCCAACCTCCAGGGCGCGGTCGCGCTCCCCGGCCGCCTGCTGCTGGCCGAGAGCCGCGGCAAGCGACTCGCGGGCCGGCTGCACGCGAGCCCCTACGCCGAGACGGCGCAGCAGCGGCGCTGGGCGGTCGGCGGCGAGGACCTCGCGCTGTCGGGCGACGAGGTCCTGTCGCTCAGCGAGCACCCCGACTTCCCGTGGCCGCTGCCCCGGCGGCGCACGGTCTTCAGGGCCGCCGCGCCGTGATGGCGTAGCGCCCGCCGCCCCGGCGCGCCCGGATCGTGAGACGCAGCACACGCCGGCCGCAATCCACGTAGCGCAGGCGCATCCGCCGCCCCGAGCCCGCGCCGCGGGCGAGCACGCGCGAGCCGTCCGCCAGCGTGAGCTCCGGGCGCAGCCGGGCCGAGCCGGTCGCCTCGACCTCGACCGTGCCGTCGAGCGGCACGCGCAATGACAGCGAGCGCTCCGGGCGCCCGCGCGTCAGGCGTCCCGTGAAGCGCCGCGCGCGTGGGCCCGCCCACGGATGGCGGACGTCGGTGAGGATGGCGCGGCGGGCGGCCGCATCGGGGAAGAGCGCCGGATCGACGATCCAGAGATGCGGGTCGCCGCCCGCGGTGACCCGGTAGGCCTCGGCGAAGCCCTCGGCGGCGGACACCTCGTAGCGCGCCGACCCGCTCCCGGACAGCTCGCCGGAGCGCAGCCGCTGGCAGATCCGCTCGTGCGTGAACCAGCGCTTCGTCCCGAGGGACGCGTCGAAGGGCGCGTTGTCGCCCTGGGCCGCGAGGTGATGGCCGTACTCGTGCCGGGCGACGTCGGCGGTGTAGCTGTCCTCCGGGCCGGTGGTGCCCGGGATCACCATCTGGCGCAGCAGGCCGTCGTAGCAACCGCCCGCCCCGCGCCCGCAGCGGCGGATGACCTCGTCCGGCGGGGTGAGGACGACCGTCAGCGAGTCGAGCTCCGGGCCGTGGGGCAGCTTGGCGAAGAACTGCTGCCACGCCACGTCATGCGCCGCATCCGGCGGCAGCCCCGCGGACGAGATGACCCGCGGGGCCGCCGCCGCGGCGGGCGGGAGGCAGACGGCGACCAGCAGCGCCGCCGTCACCGCCCGCCGCGTGCGGGGGCTCATCCCGTCGTCGCCTTCCAGGTGATCCCGCCGGTGTCGCAGGTCGCCCGTGTCGCGCCCGCGGGGTCCGTCTCCGTGATGGCGACGTGGAACGTGCCGCGACCGGCGCGGCGGGCCAGCTTGCCGGTGATCGAGTAGCCGAAGTGTCGCGAGCCGCCGTCGGGGGTCTTGAACGTGTCGTCCCACGTGTCGCCGAAGCGGCCCGTCGACGCGGCGGGGAAGTTGCTGAGCGCCTCGCTGAAGCGGAGCGACCCGTCCGGGCTGCAGTCGCTCTCCCAGCTCATGAGCACGTCGGTCACCCGCCTGCGCTTCGCGTCGAGCTTGGCCACGATCGGCTCCTCCTGCGAGGTCTTGCCGCCGTAGATGCGGCCGGGCGCGCGCGAGGCCTTCCACCGCAGCCGGCCCGTGCGGCATGTCGTCTGGGTGTTGCCCGTGGCGCTCTCGATGATCGTCACCTCGGCCGAGAGCGTCCCGGACGCCGACTTCGCGCGCAGCTTGCCGTCCAGGCTGACCTTGACCGCGGCGGACACCTCCCCGAAGCCGAGGCCCAGCAGCTGCGTGCCGGCGAACCGCCCCTTGCGGTTGCGCGACACCAGCAGGTCCCGTGCCCCCGGCGAGAAGCCCGGCGACGCGGAGGTCGGCGTGAGGTCCGTCGACCAGGCCAGGGACTGGCCGTCCGCGCACTTCGCGTTCCACGCGATGACCGCCGACCTCAGCGTCTTGGCTGCCTTGTCCCCGGTGAGGACGATCGCCTCGCCGCCAGTCGTGCTGCCCCCGAACACCGCGCCCGCGGCGAGTGCGCCGGGGGCGGCTCCGAGCGTGATGGCCAGCGCCGCGGCGCCGCCGGCGAGCAAGCTTGTCCTGCGCATGGTTCTCCTCCGCATCGGTTGGGATGGGCCTGCGGGCGACGCTAGGCGCGGCCCGGCGCGCGCACATCGGGCGAACGCTCGATCTGCGGCCGTCGAGGCGCCCGATCTTCGGCTGCGGGGCGCCCTAGCCGTGCACGGGCCGTCCGCGTCGCGCGGCCGGCCCGTGCGTCGGTGTCACCTCACGCGTGCGTCTGCGCGTGGGTCTGGGCGGCGTCGGCGCCCGTCGTGAGCTGCGCCGGGGCGGCGACGACCCCGATGGCGAGGAGCAGCGAGACCAGCAGGCCGGCGATGCGGCGGTCGGTGAGGCGGGTGGACATGAACGTCCTCCTTGGTGTCCAGGGCGCCCCGGTGGCGCCTGTCCCTGCACCGTCGATCCACCGGCCGCGCGCCGGCAGGGGCCAAAGGTGGGAGTCCGGGCCCCTCAGGTGGGGACTCACCCCCACCCTTGGTGCGCCCTGCTCAGCCGCTCCCGCCTGCCATCCCGAGCTGGTGCGCGCGCCCCGCGGCCTCGACGCGGGAGTGGACGTCGAGCTTGTCGAAGATGTGTGCGAGGTGCGCGCTCACCGTCTTCTGGCTGATGAAAAGCCGCACCGCGATCTCACGGTTGGTGAGGCCGTCCGCGAGCAGGCCGAGCACCTCCGCCTCCCGCGGGGTGAGGCCGAGGCGGGCCGGCCCGTCCTGCGCGCGCGGCTCCGCCGCGGGTGGCGCCTCGAGCGGCAGCCGCGCACGGCGCGCGAGCTGCCCGGCCTGTTCCCGGAGCGGCGTCGCGCCGAGCCCGGCCGCGACGGCGTGGGCGACGGCGAGCTCGCGACCGGCGGCGACCCGGTCCCCGCCCGCCGGCAGGAGCGCCTCCGCGTGCCGGAGGCGCGCGTAGGCCGCCGGGTGCGGCTCGCCGAGCGCCTCCCATCGCTCGGCCGCCGCCTGCCAGGCTTCGGGATCGCGGACGCCCTCGACCCGGCTCAGCTCGGCGCGGGCGAGCGCCGCGTTGGCGAGGGCGTCGGGCGGGGCGGCGCGACCCTGCCACGGCGCCAGCAGCGTGTCGAGGTCGGCGACCAGCCCGCGCGCGCGCTCCTGGGCGGCGGCGAGGTCCTCGTCACGCCGCAGCCCCCGCGCCAGCTCGGCCAGCTCGGCCTCGGCGCGGACGCCGAGCGCGTGGAGCACCGGGGTGTAGAGCGGGTCCGTCGCCTCACCCACGCCCGCGAGGGCCTCCTCGACGTGGCGCCTCGCCTCCTCGGCCTCACCCGCCGTCAGGCAGAGCGCGGCCCAGGCGCCGCGTAGGGGCGTGACGAACTCACTCGGCAGGCCGTCGGCGGCGAGCTCGAGCGCGCGCGAGAGATCGGCGCGGGCCTCCTCGCCCTCGCCCCGGAGCGCATGCAGATGACCCGAGATCGTGAGGTGCATGACGGCGCTCGTCGGCCCGAGGTCCATGCGCCGCGCCTCCTCCAGGCGCGCGCGGGCTTCGTCCCAGCGGCCGAGCCGCACCAGGTCGTCGGCGCCGTTGACCTTCATGAAGTTCCCGAACGACCCCCGCATGCCCACGCGCGCGGCCCCCTCCTCCCCACGCTCCATCACGGCCAGCGCCCCGGCATGGTCACCGCGCAGGCGCAGCAGCTCGCCGAGCAGGAGGTACGCGCGCACGGCGTCCTCGCCGGCCCCGAGCGCCTCCGCGGTCGCGAGCGCGTCGCGCAGGTGCCGCTCGCCGGCCTCGGGGTCGCCCAGGAAGCCGAGCACGAGCCCGAGCGTGGTGCGCGCGCCGATCTCCGCGCCGGGCACGCCGACGTCCGCCGCCACCACCAGCGCCGCCTCGCAGCACGCACGCGACTCCTCCCATTGGCGAAGTCCCATCAACGCGTGCCCTTCCGCGGCCCGCAGCCGCGCGCGCTCCGGCTCGGCGCCGTCGGGCAGCAGCCGCAGCGCCTGGCGATAGCAGTCCAGCGCGGTCGCGTCGTCCCAGAAGTGGAACTCGCCGAGACGCTCGTAGAGGAGCGACGCGCGGACGGGCTCCTCGGCGTGGTCGAGCCGGTCCAGGGCCTCCTCGCAGAGGGTGATCGCACGTTGGGGATCGCCCGCGAAGCGCGCGGCCTGGGCCGCGCGGGCCAGCAGTTCGACCCGGTCGACGGGCAGCGAGCCCGCCGCGGGCGTCACGGCGTCCCACAGGTCGAGCGCGCGCTCGAGGTGCACGCGGGCCTCGGCGAAGGCATACAGGCGGCTCGCCTCCAGGCCGGCGGCCACCGAGGCGCGCAGGGCGTCAGCCGCCTCGCCCGCGCGGTGCCACTGGTGGGCGAGCTGCGCCGGCGAGGCGTCCGGCGCCTCCGTCAGCGCCGCCGCGATGGCGCGGTGCATCCGGCGGCGCTCCTGCGGAAGCAGGCGGTCGTAGACGACCTCGCCGAGCAGCCCGTGGCGGAACGCCACGCCGCGGTCTCCCCGCTCTCGCACGAGGATGTGGGCGTCGAGCCCCGCGCGCAGCGCCGCGGGGATGTCGAGGTCCCCCGCGACCCGCTCGAGCACGTCGTGGTCGACGCGCCCGCCGGCGGCGGCCACGACCCCGAGCAGCTCCTGCCCGGCGCGGTCGAGCCGCTGGACGCGCACGAGCACGGCCTCGGCGAGCGTGTCGGGCACGAGCTCGCCGCCGGCGCCCCCGGCCGCGAGCAGCTCCTCGACGAAGAACGGGTTGCCGCCCGCCCGCGCGTGCAGCCGCTCGGCGACGGAGACGGGGACGGGCCGGCCCGCGATCGCCTCCAGCTGCTGGGCGACCTCGGCGGCCGTCAGCGGCGTGAGCCCGACCCGCACCACCGTGTTGCGGCGCACGAGCTCAGGGACCAACCTCCGCAGCGGGTGTGCCTCCTCGAGCTCGTCCGTGCGGTAGGTGGCGACGACGGCGACCCGCTCCGCGCGGAGGTTGCGGGCGAGGAAGGCGAGCAGGTCGCGTGACGAGCGATCGGCCCAGTGGACGTCCTCGAGCACGAGCAGCACAGGCGCGACCTCGCTCGCCAGCCGGTCGAGGAGATCCAGCAGCAGCTCATACAGGCGCCCCTGGCCGAAGCGGCCCGAAAAGCGGGCGGGCGCCTCGGACGGCGCCAGGGCACGTGGCAGAAGCGCGCCGAGCTCGTCTCGCGCCTCCCTGGGCAGCGCTTCGAGGGCCTCGGCGGCCCAGTCCTCCGGGAGGTCGCGCAGCGCCGCGACGACCGGTGCGTAGGGCAGCTCGTCGCCGCCGAACTCGACGGACTCACCGTGGAGCACGACGAACCCGCGCTCGCGCGCCAGCACCTCGAGGTCGCCGACGAGACGCGTCTTGCCGATCCCGGCCTCGCCCGCCACCAGGGCGAGCCGAGCGCGACCCGCTGCCGCGAGTTCCAAGAGGCTCTCGACGACCCCGTGGGCGTCTTCGCGCCCGATGACGGCCCGGCTGGAGACACGCGGTCCCAACGCACTCGATTATCCCCCTTCGCGCCCGCCGAAGATAGGGCCGAGCTCAGGAGACGGCGAGGACCTTCAGCCGGCGCTCGCCGCGCGGCGCCGGCACGATCGCGGTCTCGCCGATGCGCAGGCCGGTCAGCGCCGCCGCCACCGGCGACTCCGCCGACAGCCTGCCGTCCGCCGCCGACGCCTCGTGGACGGCGACGAGCGTGTAGGTCATGCGCTTGCCGCTCGCCTCGTCCTCGACCTCGACGGTCGAGCCGAAGCCGACCACGTCACCGCCGGCCACCTCGACCACGCGGGCGTCCATCAGGCGATGGCGCATCTGGATGATCTTCGTCTCGAGACGCGCCTGGGCGTTCTTGGCCTCGTGGTACTCGGCGTTCTCCTTGAGGTCGCCGAAGCCGCGCGCGGTCTTGATCTCCTCCGCGATCGCGGCCCGCGCCGGACCCTCGAGCTCGGCGAGCGAGGCGCGCAGCGCCTCGAGGTCGGCCGCGGTCATCTGGTTGTCGAGATTGTCCACGGGGAACAGCCTACGCACCCCGATCCGATACAACCGCCGGATGCCGAACGGAATCGACACAGCGGACGCGATCGTCGTCGGAGCGGGGCTCGCGGGGCTGGTCGCCGCGGCAGAGCTCGCGGACGCCGGCCGGAAGGTGCTTCTCGTCGACCAGGAGCCCGAGGCGTCGCTCGGCGGCCAGGCGTTCTGGTCACTCGGCGGGCTGATGCTGGTCGACAGCCCGGAGCAGCGCCGGTTGAGGATCCGCGACTCGTACGAGCTCGCCTGGCAGGACTGGCTCGGGAGCGCCGGCTTCGACCGCCCGGAGGACGAATGGCCGCGGCGCTGGGCCGAGGCCTACGTCGACTTCACGGCGGGCGAGAAGCGGGCGTGGCTGCACGGGCAGGGTGTCCGGATGATGCCCAACGTCGGCTGGGCCGAGCGCGGCGGCTATCTCGCGACCGGGCACGGCAACTCCGTGCCGCGCTTCCACGTCACCTGGGGCACCGGCCCCGGCGTGCTCGAGCCGTTCGAGCGCCGGGTCCGCGAGGCGCAGGCCGGCGGCCGCGTCGAGCTGCGCTTCCGCCACAAGGTCGACGCGCTGACGCTCAGCGGCGGCGCGGTGACGGGCGTGCGCGGCGAGCTGCTCGAGCCCAGCGGCGTGCGCCGCGGCCAGAAGAGCTCGCGCACCGCCGTCGGCGAGTTCGCGCTCGAGGCGCCGGTCGTGATCGTCACCTCGGGCGGCATCGGCGCCAACCACGAGCTCGTGCGCGCCAACTGGCCGAAGCGGCTCGGCGACCCGCCGAAGGACATGATCTCGGGCGTCCCCGACCACGTCGACGGGCGGATGATCGAGATCACCCGGGCCGCCGGGGGCAACGTGATCAACCCCGACCGGATGTGGCACTACACCGAGGGCATCCGCAACTGGGACCCGATCTGGAGCCGTCACGGCATCCGCATCATCCCCGGCCCCTCCTCGCTCTGGCTCGACGCCCACGGCCGGCGGCTGCCGCCGCCGCTGTTCCCGGGCTTCGACACGCTCGGCACGCTCGCCCACATCATGGGCACCGGCCACGACCACACGTGGTTCGTGCTGACCCAGAAGATCATCGAGAAGGAGTTCGCGCTCTCCGGGTCCGAGCAGAACCCCGACATCACGGGCCGCGACCTGCGGCGGGTGCTCACGAGCCGGCTGGGCTCCGGCGCGCCCGAACCGGTCGAGGCGTTCAAGCGCAACGGCGCCGACTTCGTCGTCGAGCGCGACCTCGGCGCGCTCGTGCGCGGGATGAACGCGCTCACGGCCGAGCCGCTGATCGACCACGACGCGCTCGAGCGCGAGATCGTCGCCCGCGACCGCGAGCTCGCCAACCCGTACACGAAGGACCTCCAGATCACGGCCATGCACGGGGCACGCCGCTTCCTCGCCGACCGCGTCAGCCGGATCGCGACGCCGCACCGCATCCTCGACCCCGCCGCCGGCCCGCTGATCGCCGTGCGGCTCGCGATCATCACCCGCAAGACGCTCGGCGGCCTCCAGACCGACCTCTCCGCCCGCGTCCTGACGGCCGCCGGCGAGCCGCTGCCCGGCCTCTACGCGGCGGGCGAGGTCGCGGGCTTCGGCGGCGGCGGCATGCACGGCTATCGCGCGCTCGAGGGCACCTTTCTCGGCGGCTGCCTGTTCTCGGGCCGCGCCGCGGGCCGGGCCGCCGCCGCGGAGCTCGCCTAGCCGCGGCCGCGAGCGGGCAGCAGGGTGTGATGGTCGCCCTCGAGCTGCTCGCCGCCTTCCTGCTGATCGTCGGCGGCGCGATCGGCTTCACCAACGCGGTCGAGTGGCTCGGGCACCGGCTCGACCTCGGCCAGGGTGCGGTCGGCGCGCTGCTCGCGGCGGTCGGCACGGCGCTGCCGGAGTCCGTCATCCCGGTCGTGGCGCTGCTGAGCGGCGGCGGGAGCAGTGAGGCCGTCCAGATCGCGATCGGGGCGATCATCGGCGCGCCGTTCGTGCTCGGCACGCTCGCGATGCTGGTGATCGCCGGCTCCGCCCTCGCCTACCGCGGCCGCCGCGACCAGGGCTCGGAGGTCGAGACCCATGTCCGCTCGACGCGCCGCGACCTCGGCGTGTTCCTCGCGCTCTTCCCCGTCGGCCTGCTCGCCGGCGCGCTGGACACCTCGCCGGCCGTCCAGCTCGCCACCGCCGCGCTGCTCCTCGCGGGCTACGGGATCTACACGTGGCAGACGGTCAGGCACGGCGGTGACGCCTCCGAGGACGACGAGCTCGCGCCGCTGTACTTCGACACCTCCAAGGACGACCCGCCCTCGACGCTGCAGATCAGCCTCCAGTTCGTCGTCTCGCTCGCCGCCATCGTGGGCGGCGCCGAGCTGTTCGTGACCGCGATCGAGAGCATCGCGAAGTCGCTCGGCGTCGCGCCGCTGGTGCTGGCGCTCGTGCTGGCGCCGCTCGCCACGGAGCTGCCCGAGAAGGCGAACTCGATCCTCTGGGTGCGCGACGGCAAGGACACGCTGGCGGTCGGGAACGTCACCGGCGCGATGGCGTTCCAGGCCACGATCCCGGTCGCGCTCGGCCTCGCGGCGACGCGCTGGGAGCTCGAGCGCGAGGCGTTGGTCGCCGGCGCGATCGCGCTCGCCGGCGGCGCGATCGCGCTCTACGTGCTGCCGCGCCGAAGCGTCGGCCTCCTCCCCACGCTCGCCTGGGCGGCGATGTTCGCGGGCTTCGTGGCGTTCGTGGCTCTCTAGGGGGCCTACCGGACGCGCACCCGCTGTCGGATCACGCTCTCGCGGCCGCGCGCGTCGGCGAACGTGAGCAGGAGCGTGTAGCGGCCACGCGCCAGCCGGCGGTGGGCGCGCAGCGAGACGCTCCCCTTTGCGCCCGCTTTCACCGCTCGGGCGCCGCTCGCGTAGACGCGGTGCCCGCGCGTGATCCGCGCGCGCACCCGCGTGCTGCTGCTCGCCGCGCGGAACCGCACCGTGCACGTCACCTTGACCTTGCCGCGCTTGGCCTTGCAGGTGACCACCGCGTCGCGGCCGTTCTTGCCGGCCGGTCCCTGCGCACCCTGGTCACCCTTCGGCCCGCCGGGGCCCGCGGCTCCGTTGAGCCCGTTGGTCCCGTTCGCCCCGGCCGGACCGGTCGAGCCTCCTGCCGGCGCCGGCGTCCCGACGCCCAGCAACGGCACGCCGCCGGGGCTGATCGCGGCGTTGCTGACGGCGAGGAGGCTCGCGAGCGCTGTGCCCGGCGTCACCGGCGCGAAGCGCACGCTCACCTGGCAGATCGCGCCGGGCACCACGGGCGCCCCGCTGCAGTTGTCGCCACCGACCGAGTACTGGTCCGCGTCAGGGCCGCTCGGCCGGACGCTCGAGATCAGCAGCGGTGCCGCGCCCAGGTTGCTGATCGTCACGATCCGCGAGGCGCTCCTCGTCCCGACGGGCTGGTTCGCGAAGGTGATGCCCGGGTTCGGATCGAACACGATCGCGGGCCGGCTCGTGTTGCGCAGCACCGACAGGGCGTCGACGTTGCGGTTGGCGCTCGCGATGTCGGTCCTGCCGTCGCCGTCGAGGTCGCGCGCGACGACGGCCTCGGCTCCGTCGCCGACGTGGTGGAAGACCGCCGGCGCGAAGGCGCCCGCGCCCGTGCCGAGCAGCACCGAGACGTTGTCGGGGATGCTGTCTGCCGTCGCGAGATCGGGCCGGCCGTCGCCGTTGAAGTCGCCGACCGCGACCGAGTGCGGCCCGACGCCGACCGGGCGGGTGGGCTGGGCGGCGAAGCCACCCGCGCCGTCGCCGAACAGCAGCGACACGTTGGCGTTGGCGGCATTGGCGACCGCGAGGTCGTCAAGGCCGTCGCCGTTGAGGTCGGCGACGGCGATCCCCGCCGGGTTGTTCCCGACGGCGTGGTCGACCGCCGCGGCGAAGGTGCCGTCGCCGTTGCCGAGCAGCACCGAGACGGTGGTGCCGTTGCCATTGGGCGCCACGAGGTCGGCCTCGTCATCGCCGTTGAAGTCACCGATCGCGACCTCGCCCGGCTGGGAGCCGGCGGGGTAGTCGACCGGAGCGGCCAAGGCGCCCGCGCCGTCGCCGAGCATCACCGACAGGCCGGTGAAGACATTCGCGAGCGCGACATCGCGCCTGCCGTCCTGGTTGAAGTCACCGGCCACGATCCCGACCGGGACCTCTCCCGGCGTCGCGTAG
>JAXDGC010000051.1:0-4501 GCA_034665245.1 Solirubrobacteraceae bacterium
CGCCGACTACGACGTCAAGAAGGCCGAGACGGGCATCATCTACATCGACGAGGTCGACAAGATCGCCCGCAAGGCCGACAACCCCTCGATCACGCGCGACGTGTCGGGCGAGGGCGTCCAGCAGGCGTTGCTGAAGATCCTCGAGGGGACGACCGCCTCCGTGCCGCCCCAGGGCGGCCGCAAGCACCCCCATCAGGAGTTCCTCACGATCGACACGACGAACATCCTGTTCGTCTGCGGCGGCGCGTTCGCGAACCTCGACAAGGTCATCGAGCGCCGGATCGGCCACAAGGGCGTCGGCTTCGGCGCGGCGATCTCCTCGAAGTTCAACAAGGACACCGGGGAGGTCTTCGAGCAGTGCCTGCCCGAGGACCTGATGCAGTACGGGCTGATCCCCGAGTTCATCGGCCGCCTGCCGGTGACCTCGGCCGTGCACCAGCTCTCGCGCGACGACCTGATCACGATCCTGACCGAGCCGCGCAACGCGATCATCAAGCAGTTCCAGCGCTTCTTCGGCTTCGACGGCATCGAGCTCGTGTTCTCGACCGACGCGCTCAAGGCGGTCGCCGACAAGGCGCTCGAGCGCGAGACCGGTGCCCGCGGCCTGCGCTCGATCATCGAGGAGGTCCTGCTCGAGGTGCAGTTCGAACTGCCCTCCCGGCGCGACGTCAAGAAGTGCGTCGTCACCCAGGACACGATCGATCGCGGCGTCCGGCCCACCCTCGTCACCGTCGCTCCGGAGGACGAAGAGGGCGAGCCCGACGCGAAGTCCGCGTAGGGACGGGTCGAGGGCGGCGCTTCGCGCGCCGATGACAGTGCCATGAGCTCGGGTTCACGCCGTCTGGAGGACCTGCGCCGCGAGGCGGCCGCCGCCGCGCTCGGCCTGCAGGGCGGCGAGCGGACGCTCGTCGCCGCGCTCGAAGCGTTCCAGGCCGAGAACGAGCGGGTCGCCGAGAGCTACCACTCGATGGTGCGCTCGCTGGCACTGGCGCTCGAGGCGCGCGACGGGTACAGCGGCGAGCACTCCGACGCTGTCGAGGCGCTCGCCGTCGCCGTCGCGGGGCGCCTCGGCCTCGACCGCGCGCAGATCGCCGACGTCCAGTCGGCGGCGCTGCTGCACGGCATCGGCAAGATCGGCGTCCCGGACCGCCTGCTGCACAAGCCGGGGCGGCTCGAGGAGGACGAGTGGGCGCTCGTGCACGAGCATCCGGCGATCGGCGAGCGCATCCTGCGCCCGCTGCCGGGATTCGACGCGGTCGCCACCGCGGTGCGCCACGCGCACGAGAGCTGGGACGGGCACGGCTACCCGGATGGTCTCGCGGGCGAGGCGATCCCGCTGGCCTCGCGGATCGTGCTGGCGTGCGACGCCTGGCATGCGCTGGGGTCCGAGCGGCCGTACCGCGCGGCGATGGCGCCCGCCGAGGCGCGCGCGGAGCTCCAGCGTTGCGCCGGCTCGCAGTTCGACCCGCGGGTCGTCGAGGCGCTGCTGACGTGTATCGACGCGCCGGAGGCCCCGGCCGAGCCGGCGCTCGCGCTGCCCGGCGAAGGCGCTGACACCGACGTGCTGCAGCGCCTGGGCCGCGAGCTGCGGGTGTTGATGTCGCTGTCGTCGGCGGTGGCGTCGACGAACTCGCTGCTCGATCTCCTCGACCTCGCCGCGGAGGAGGCGCGCGCCGCGCTCGGCGCGACGTCGGTCTCGATCTCGCGCTGGGAGGCGCAGGCCGAGGTGCTGCGCACCACCGTCAACGTCGGCGTGCTGGTGGACGGCGAGCAGCGTCACCCGAGCGACGAGATCTACCGCCTCACGGAGGACGACCCGCTCAAGCAGCTGCTGCTCGAGGGCCGCTCGTACCTGGGCCGCCTCGACGATCCCGAGCTGCACCAGACCGAGCGGATCCTGCTCGAGCGGCTCGGCCGGCGCTCGTGCCTGGCCGTGCCGATCATGCTCGGCGACGTCGCCTGGGGGGAGCTGTGGGCGAGCCGCGGCCCCGACCAGGCCGACTTCGACGAGCACGACCTCCGGCTGCTCGACGCGATCGCCGGGCAGGTCGCGGCGGGCGTCGGCCGCGCGGAGCTGTTCGGGCGCATGGCCGAGCTCGCCCTGCAGGACGGATTGACCGGCCTCGCCAACCGGCGCGCGCTCGAGGAGCGCCTCGGGATGGCGCTCGAGGAGGCCGCCGAGGGCGAGGAGGTCACGTTGCTGCTGTGCGACGTCGACAACCTCAAGGAGCTCAACGACGTGCGCGGGCACCACGGCGGCGACTGGGCGCTCAAGGCGGTGGCGGGCACGCTGCGGACGGCGGCCGAGGCGCTGCCGCGGACGCTCGTGTGCCGGCTGAGCGGCGACGAGTTCGGCATCCTGGCCGAGGGCTCGAGCCTCGAGGCCATGCAACACGCGGCGGACATCGCGATCGACCGGCTGGCCGCCCACCGGCCGCCCGTGGGGCTGTCGTGCGGCATCGCGTCCAGCCGCCTCGGCCTGCGGCGGCCCGCAGAGCTGCTGCGCGCCGCCGATGCTGCGCTCTACACGGCCAAGCGCACCGGCCGCGGCCGCGTCTGCCTCGCCGACGTCGATCCCCAGACCGCCTGGCGCACCACGGGTCGCCCCGGCGCACGTCGCGCCCGCCGTGACGGGCTCGACATCGACACGGGCGCGCTGCTCGCGCAAGGGCTCGCCCTGCTCGACGGCGACCTGCGCAGCGCCGCGCCGCTCGAGCGCCTCGAAGGGCTGGCGACCTCGCTCGGCTCCGGGTTGCGCGCCTCGGCCGCCGCCGTGTCGCTGTGCCAGCACGGGGGCTCGGTGATCGAGACGATGTTCACGCTCGACCTGCGCTCCGGCCATTCGTCGAGCGTGCGCTTCGGCGTCGACGGCGAGCGCTACGACCTCATCCGCTACCCGCGCACCGCGGAGCTGCTCGCCAACGGCGGCTCGCTGCACCTCTACGCGAGCGACGCGGAGGAGGACGCCGCCGAGCGCGCCCTGCTCACGGAATGGGGGATGACGGACGTTCTGGCCGCCGCGGCCTCCGACGGCCGCGGCGCCTGGCTGCTCGAGATCTACGGCGACGCCGAGTCGGCCGACCTCCGCCTCGCCGATGCTGCGCTGCGGCTGCTCGCCGCGCACGCGGTGCGCCCGGCAGGCGGCCTGCGAGGGGAGCGCCGCACCGGCCTGCGCGCGATGCCCTAGGAACCGGTTGACGGGGCGCGCGGGCGGGTACCGCGCTGACACGATGACCGCCCGCGGGCTCCTGGGGTCGATCGCCGCCCTGTCCGCGCTGGCCGCGGCAGCGCCCGCGCTCGCCGTCCCGCCGCGGCCGATCCCGGAGGGGCCGGACGCCGCGACGCTGCCGGCGTACTCGGGCCGCCCGGCGGTCCAGCATCCCGTCGCCGTGCCCGACCCGCCGCGGCACCCGTTCATGGCGCCCAACGGCCGCTCGAACCTGCACGTCGACGGCTACCAGACCGACGTCCACCAGGGACCGGGGCCGCTCGGGCGCCAGATGGAGAAGCGGTCGACGTTCCTCGAAGGGGTCTGCGCGTCGGTGACGTTCGACTCGCGGGGGCGCATCGAGACGGTGTGCGTCGGCGTCGAGGGCCCGAAGCTGCTGCTGCTCGAGCCGCGCACGCTCGAGACGCTCGCCGCCTTCCCGCTGCCGCCGCGGACGCCGGGCGGCGGCAACCTGTTCACGGACTTCGCCGGCGGCGGCTACTTCTACCTCGACAACCGCGACCGCGCCGTGATCCCGACGACCACGCGCCACGTCCTCGTGATCCGCCAGACCGGCGGTGGCACCGGCTTCGAGGTCGAGCGCGACCACGACCTCACGAGCGCCGTGCTTCCGGGAGACAAGATCATCTCCGCGCTGCCCGACTGGAGCGGCCGGCTGTGGTTCGCCTCCACCAGCGGCGTCGTGGGGACGATCGACCCGGCCAGCGGGGCCGTGCGCGCGCGGCCGCTGGGCGAGGGCATCGCCAACTCCTTCGCCGTCGAGGACACGGACGCGGTCTACATCGTCACCGACAAGGCCGCGTACCGGCTGGAGGCCGGGCCCGCCGGGCTGCCGCAGGTCGTCTGGCGCGAGGAGTACGAGAACTCCGGGGTCCAGAAGCCGGGCCAGTCCAGCGCCGGGTCGGGCACGACGCCGACGTTGATGGGCTCGGACCTCGTGGCGATCACCGACAACGCCGATCCGATGAACGTGCTCGTCTACCGCCGCGGGCGCAGCGTCGCCGGCTCGCGTCTGATCTGCCGCCGGCCCGTCTTCGAGATGGGCGCCAGCGCGACGGACCAGTCCCTGATCGGCACCGGCCGCTCGCTGGTGGTCGAGAACAACTACGGCTACAGCGGCCCGGCCGCGACGCAGGGTGGCAGGACGACGTCGCCGGGGCTCGAGCGCGTCGACCTCGATCCGGGTGGTGGCTGCCACTCCGCCTGGCGCTCGGCCGAACACGCGCCGTCCGTGGTGCCGAAGCTCTCGGCCGCGAACGGGCTCGTCTACAC
>JAXDGC010000052.1:0-3321 GCA_034665245.1 Solirubrobacteraceae bacterium
GCGAGGATGCCGCCGAAGATGCCGAACAGCAGCGCGTAGATGTCGAACAGCCCGGTGACGAGCATCAGCGCGAGGAAGCGCGGGACGACGAGGTTCTTGACCGGGTCGACGCCGAGCACCTGCAGCGCGTCGAGCTCCTCGCGGATCTTGCGCGCGCCGAGGTCGGCGGTGATCGCCGTGCCCGCCACGCCGGAGAGCACGATCGCGGTCACGAACGGGGCGAACTCGCGGATCGAGGCGAGCACGAAGAAGCCGCCGAGGCGGTCGAGCGCGCCGAACAGGACGAGGAAGTTCGCGGCCTGCAGGCCCGGGGCGCCGTAGCCGAAGGCGACCGTCGAGACGACCAGCGGGAACCAGCAGAGCTTGAGGGCGAAGAGGAACTGCGACACGAACTCGCCCCCGTACGGGTAGGGCGGCCGAATCGCCGACATGATCGTCTTCCCCGTGAGGATCATCATGTCGCCCACTTCTTCAAGCAGGCTCTTGGCTGGCAGGAATGCTCGGTCGGCGACGCCTCTGACCATCTATCTCCCCAGTGCGGACGCGCATCTTGCGCATCCGCCGCGATCGGCGCTAGAGCCTACGCGGTCGGTTATGAGAGCGCCAACGCACGGCGCCGATGTAACTGGCGCTCAATATGCCCATTGCGGGTACTTCCCGAACCGATGAGATACATTCGGCCTCGGATGACGGGAAGCCACCTGCGCCGGCGGTCATGGCCGACCGCGGCAGCGCTCGCGACGGTCCTGCTCGCCGCAGGATGCGGCGGCGCGCCTCGCCAGGACGCGAGCGAGCCCAAGGGCAGCTACCAGCTCGAGATCGCCGACGCCAAGTTCCCGGCGTCGCAGTCGATCGCCCAGAGCTCGACGATGTCGATCCGCGTACGCAACGCCGACACCAAGGTCGCGCCGAACGTCGCGGTGACGGTCGAGACCGATCCGGGCAAGCCGGGCGAGGGCACGGCCGCGTTCGGCCAGCGCTCCACCGACGCGAGCCTGTCGGACCCCGAGCGGCCGGTCTGGGTCGTCGACACCGGCCCCGCGGGCGGCGACTCCGCGGCGACCAACACCTGGGCGCTCGGGCGCTTGAAGGCCGGGCAGACGAAGGAGTTCCGCTGGAAGGTCACCGCCGTCGAGCCCGGCTCCTACACGATCAAGTACCGCATCTCGCCCGGCCTCAACGGCCGCGCGCGGCTCGCCGCCGGCGGCCGCACCTCCGGCTCCTTCAAGGTCGAGATCCAGGACAAGCCGGTGCCCGCCCGGGTCGACGACAACGGCAACGTCGTCCGCGGGCAGGCGCCCGGCGGCGGCTCGCAGTAGGCACCGGGAGTACAGTCAGGAGGACGCTTCGGGTTCTCCGCTCCTCCTCCCCTTGGTGTAAACCTGCTTCAGAGGAGCGAGAGAGGGACCACTCGTGTCCTCAGCGCATCCCATCAGAGAGTCGGTCGCCGAGCAGTTCGCCCAAGAGCTCCTGGCGGTCGAGGCTCGCGCGAACCGCCGCACGGCGCTGGTCGCGATGCGCGGCGAGCTCGACCTCGTCTCGGTCTCGAAGGTCGCCGAGGTGTTCGACGAGCTGGAGGCGAGTCGCGACGGCGTCCGCCACAGCGTGCTCGACCTGCGCGGGCTCACGTTCGTGGACGCGCCCGAGTTGCGGGAGCTCCTCAAGCGCAACGATTCCGCCCGCGACAACCGGCACAACCTCGCCGTCGTGCGCGGCGCGGACGCGATCCAGCGGCTCTTGGAGCTGACCGGAGTCGAGGAGATGCTCGTGCTCGTCGACGACCCCGACGTCTGAGGCTCGGCGCCCTGCGTCAGCGTGGCAGTCCCGGCGCGATGATGCGGTAGGCCTTCAGCCCGAGCCCGAGGCGCTCGCGGTCCTCGGACTGCATCGGGTCGAGCCCGGTGAGGTCCTTCACGCGCTCGAGCCGGTAGGCGACCGTGTGGCGGTGGGCGTAGATCGCCGCGGCGGTCGCGTTCATGTTGCAGTTGCGCTCGAGGTAGGCCTCGAGCGTGCCGACGAGGTCGGTCGCGTACTGGTCGTCGTAGCGCACGATCGCCGCGACGGTGTCCTCGTAGAAGGAGCGGACCTCCTCCGGATGCGAGGCGAGCACACGGAAGAGCAGGCGGTAGGTGCCGCGGCCGATGTCCTCGGGGATCGGGCCGCCGCTGCCGTCGGAGCGGCGCAGGACGTCGAGCACGAGCTCGGCCTCCTGGATCGCGCGGCTCAGCTCGGCGGGGTCGCTGTAGAAGGATGAGACGCCGACGACGCCGTGGCGCTGCAGGCGCGTGGCGAGGTCGCGCGCGGCGGCCTGCGTCGCCTCCGGGGTGTCGGCGGGCAGGACGGCGTAGACGCGGCCCTCCATGTGCTGGGCGAGCGCGCCGGGGTACTCGCCGGCGATCGTCGCCACGACGTGGCGCGGGCGGTCGGTCGTCAGCTCGGCGCACAGCACGACGGCGCCGCGCGAGAGGTCGCAGCCGAGCCGGCCGGCACGGCGGACGATCTCGACCGGGTCCATGTCGGCACGCGAGCGCAGCTCCTCGAGGAACGACCCGCGCAGGTTCTGCTCGACCTCCTCGCGCGCCTCCTCGACCGCCACCTCGGTGAGGCAGGCGACGGCCGCGAGGTGCAGGAACTCGAGCGCGGTGCCGTCGGCCTCGCCGAGCATGAGCACGCGACCGATGGTCTCGTCGCCGGTGGTGATCGGCACCTCGCCCCCGACGTGCGGCGGCACGGAGGCCGGCCGGCCGCGGGCGCGGTCGCCGACGAAGCGGCGCAGCGCCCCGACGTCGGCCACCGCGCCGGGCGACAGCGCCGCCGGGCCGAGCCGCGGGATCACGATCGCCACGGGCGCGCCCGCCGCCTCCGCGGCCAGCTCCGCCACCCGCGCCAGCCCCTCGCCGGCCAGCACCGAGTCCACCATCTTCAGGTGGACCGAGCGCAGGCGCTCGACGAGGGGCGGCGGGACGGCCGGATCCCGCTGGGTCGGGCGGGCCCCCTTGATGGGGTCGTGGGCCGCGCCCACGACTTCCTACGCCTGCGCCGCGAAGTCCGGATGGGCCTGCAACGTCTCCTCACCGGACTCCCCGGTGCGGATCCTGTAGGCCTCCTCGACCGGCATGACGAACACCTTCCCGTCGCCGATCGAGCCCGTCCTCGCGTGCTTCAGGATGGTGTCGACCACCGTCTGCACGTCGCCCGTCGCGACCACGCACTCCACCTTCACCTTCGGTCGCAGGTAGTTCGTCAGCTCGGCGCCGCGGTAGCGCTCGGTGATCCCCTTCTGCCGGCCCGACCCCTTGACCTCCGAGATGGAGAGCGAGG
>JAXDGC010000053.1:0-3122 GCA_034665245.1 Solirubrobacteraceae bacterium
ACCCGGTCCGTCACCGTGATCTTCATCGGAGACGATGTGAGCCCACGGGCCGTGCGCTCGTCGCGGCGGGCCTGCGAGCGCACGAGCAGCCGCGGGTTGTCGGTGCGCACGGTGCCCGCGCCGACCATGATCGCGTCGCAGGAGGCGCGCACCTCGTCGACCCGGTCGAAGTCGGCCTCGTTGGACAGCGCGAGCCGCGGCGTCTGGTCGCCGAGGTAGCCGTCGAGCGACACGCTGCAGCTCAGCGTGGTGTACGGGCGGTCAGGCATGCCGCTCGATCCACGGCGCCGGCCGGGTGCGCCACACCCAGCCGGCCAGGAGGACGGCGGCGCCCGGCAGGGTGGCGACGAACACCATCACGCCGTACACGACCGCGGTGGCCACGCCGAGCGACGCGCCCAGGCCGGCGGCGGCGAACGCCCAAGCCGTCACGCCCTCGCGCGGCCCCCAGCCGCCGACGTTGGGCAGCACCGCGGCCAGCATCACCAGCAGCGCCAGCGGCAGCATCCGGGACGGCGGCGCGGTCACCCCCGCGGTCCGCGCGGCGATCAGGAAGGTGACTGCGTGGCCCGCGACGACCAGCGCCGACACGAGCGCGATGGCGGGCCATGCCCGCCCGGCGAGCAGCCCGTCGCGCAGGTCGCGGGCCGCGGCGCTGCGCAACCGCGCCCACCGAGACCGGCCGACGGCGGGGCGCCGATGCGCCGCCAGCGCGACGCCGGCCGCCGCCGTGAGGAGCGCCAGCGCGACGAGCGGCATCGCCGCCTGCACGGGCGACGGCATCACGAGGAGCACGGCGACGGTGAGGACGACCTGCATGGCCTGCCCGGCCGAGCGCTCCCACGCCACGGCGCGCAGCCCGCGGCCGACGTCGCGCGTATCGCGGCCGTGGCTGATCCCGCGGTGGACGTCGCCCACCACCCCGCCGGGCAGCGTGACGTTGAGGAAGAGCGAGCGGTAGTACGCGGCCACCGCCGTGCCCAGCGGCAGGTCGACGCCGAGGCCGCGGGCCACGAGCCTCCAGCGCCACGCGCAGCACACGGTGGTCAGCACGGCGAGGCCGGACGCGGTCGCCAGCGCCCCGGCGTCGACCGTGCGCAGACCGTCGAGAAACGGGCCTGTGCCCAGGCGCCAGACCAGGACGGCGAGCGTCGCGGCCGCGGCGGCGAGGTGGGCCGGCCACCACGCGGCCCGGCGGCTCGTCGTGCTGCGCCCGGTGCGGACCGCGGTCGTCACGGCAGCACCAGCAGGTCGGCGTGGTCGACGGTGACCGCGAGCTCCCCGGCGGCTGCGTGCGCCAGGCGCCGGTCCCGGTAGGCGCCGGCCTCGGCGGCCAGTGCGGGCTCCTGCTCGCAGGCCGCGCCGACCCACCCGCCGAGCCACTCGGCCGTCAGGTCGGCGTGGGCCGCATCGAGGCGCCAGGGGCTCGGCCGGACGAGGACCTCGGCGCCCGTCCCGCGGAGCTCCTCGACGGCGGCGGCGACGGCGTCCGGGCCGAGCAGACCGCCACGGCGCTGGTGGGCGTCGAACGCCGCGGCGATCTGCGCGTCCAGGGGATCCGGCGGGCTCATGCCGACCCGGCCGACCACCGTCAGCGCGAGCAGCATCGGGCACCCCGGGCAGGCGCCGAGCGCCCGGGCGAGCTCGTCCGCGGTCAGCAGGTCGAGCAGCGCCGAGGCGACGATCAGGCTCGCGCCCGCGAGATCGCGCGGCGCCAGGCGGGTGATGTCGGACTCGATCGTCTCGACGGTCACCGCGGCCGGACCCGGGGCGTTCGCGGCGGCGAGCTCGAGCAGGCCCGCGTCCCGGTCGTGCACCACCCAGTGCTGCGGCCGGGGCAGCCGCGGCGCGAGCCAGCGGCCCATCGCGCCGCTGCCGCCGCCGATGTCGTGGATCACGAGGCGGCCGGCCGCGCGGAGGTGCCGGCCGAGGCGCTGGGCGAGCTCGGCCGAGCGCGCCACCGCGTCGGCCGGCTCGCGCAGCGCGAGCCACTCCGGGCTGACGCGAACAGCCTCCGCGCTCATCGCGCCGCTCCCGCGAGCACGCCGGCAAGGACGGACGTGGTGGCCGGCCACCCGCGCAGCGACGCGCGCCGCTCCCGGGCAGCCCGCCGCAGGCGCCCGCGCAGCTCGGCGTCGCCGAGCCAGGCCCGCAGCGCGGCGTCGAGGGCCGCCGGATCGCCGGGCGGGACCAGCAGCCCCGGCCGGGTACCGTCCTCGCCGTGCCCGAGGGCCTCGGTCACCCCGCCGACCGCGGTGGCGAGGACCGGCAGGCCGCGGGCCAGGGCCTCGGTGACGACCATGCCGTACGTCTCGGCGTGTGAGGCGAGCACGAGCAGGTCCGCGGCGGCGTACGCGCGGTCGAGCTCCGGGCCGGTGCGCGGTCCTGGGAAGCGCACCCGGTCGCCCAGCCCGCCGTCCACCGCGCGGCGGCGCACACCGTCGGCGAACGCGGGGTCCCGATCCAGGCTGCCCACGCATGTGCAACGCCAGGACTCCTCCATTGCCCTCGCGAGCCCTGCGAGCAGCACGTCGTGCCCCTTGTCGGGCGTCACCGCCGCGACGCAGAGCAGCCCGGTGCCGGCCGCGGTCCCCGGCGCGAGGCCGGCGGCGTCGACGCCAGGCTCTGCGACGTGCACCCGGTCCGCCGGCAGTGCGTACAGCTCCCCCAGCCGGCGCCGGGTCCATACGCTGGTGGTGACCACGGCGGCGGCAGCGGTGAGGACCTCGCGCTCACGCGCCCGGACCGCGCCGGCCTGGTCGCGCGGCGGGCGGTGGCCCAGCGGCATGTGCACGAGCACGACCTGTCGCAGCCGGGACGTCTGCGGCACGAGCGCCTCGGGGGCGGCGGACGCGATCAGCCCGTCGAGCAGCACCACGGCGCCGTCCGGGATCCGCTGGACGGCACGCGCGAGGGCGGTGTGCCCCGCCTCGGCGGGCCGCGGCCAGGCGCCGGGCGCGGTGTGTTCGTGCACCGCCCAGCCGAGCGCGGCGAGCCCTCGGCAGACCCGGCGATCGTACGTGTTGCCACCGCTCGGCCGCGCGGGGTCGTCGATGCCCTCGGGGACGACGACGTGGACCTCGGGCTCCGTCACAGCCGCCGCTCGTAGCTCGCCCACGCGA
>JAXDGC010000054.1:0-6079 GCA_034665245.1 Solirubrobacteraceae bacterium
GCATCGAAAGCGCCTGCAAATCGTGCCTTTCTGAGCCGAAGGACACGCGGAATGCATTCCGCGTGTCCTTCGGCTCAGAAAGGCACGATTTGCAGGCGCTTTCGATGCCGGAGGAGGGACTCGAACCCCGACACGCGGATTATGATGTCTCCAGCGCGTCCGACCCGGAGTCGCCAATGGCGGCGTTTTCCACGGCGGCCGCGCGGGAACCCGCACAAGCAGGATGAGGCGAGCGAGGGCAGCGCTCATCGGCATGGTCGCCGCCGCCGCGATGGCGGTCCTCGCGGTGCCCGCGGGCGCGGCCATGCTGCCCGACGCCTTCTCCGCTCCCTGCCCCGTCTACGGCGACACCCAGATCTGCTCAGGGGAGGTACCGAGCTTCGACGGGTCCCAGCTCGACGTCGACCTCACGCTGCCGCAGCACGACACGGGCGCGCGGCACCCGCTGATCGTGATGCTCCATGGGTTCGGCAACAACAAGCACGAATGGGAGTCGCTCGACAATGAGGGCGACGGCGCGGACAAGGCGCGCTGGAACAACCACTGGTTCGCCCAGCACGGCTACTACGTCCTCACCTACACGGCACGCGGCTTCCGCGACGACGGCCCGACGGACGCCTCTCAGCCGCCGACGCCCGCGGAGCCCACTGGCTCCGTCGATGCCCCGAACGGCACGATCCACGTCAAGAGCCGCGACTACGAGATCCGCGACACCCAGTGGCTCGCCGCGCTCGTGGCGGCGACCTTCCCCGACGTCGACCCCGGCCGGGTGGCCGTGACGGGCGGCTCCTACGGCGGCGGCGAGAGCTGGATGCAGGCGAGCCAGGCGCGCTGGGATTTCCCGCATCAGCAGGACGACAGCCTCCCGGTCCTCGACCTGCAGGTCGCGATCCCGAAGTACCCGTGGACGGATCTCGCCTACGCGCTCGCGCCCAACGGCCACGGCGGTGGGCCGAGCCGCCGGGACACGTACGAGTCCTCGCAGGCCGTGGAAGAGGACGACGCCGGCGGTGGCAGCCCGGCGACCGGAAACCCGCTCGGGGTGCCGAAGTCCAGTTGGATCGCCGCCCTGTTCGCCGCCGGCAACGCAAAGGGCGTCTTCGACGAGGGCACCGACGTCCCACCGCCCGTCAACGAGAACGGCGAGGAGAACATCCCGGCCTGGAACGCGCGGATCACGGGCATGGGCGACCCGTATCCCGACGCTGACCCCACGCTCCAGCAGGCGGCACGCGGGCTCACCGAGTTACGCTCGGCCTACTACCAGGACGAGGGCTGGACGAGCCAGGTCGGCCACCGCGAGGTCGCCGTCTTTTCGATCCAGGGTTGGACGGACGACCTGTTCGAGGCGGTCGAGTCGTTCAGGCAATTCAAGTACCTCAAGCGCCTCGACCGGCTCTGGCCGGTCAGCGTGGCGGTGGCCGACGTGGGCCACAGCCGGGGACAGAACAAGCCCGCCACCTGGGCCCGACTCAACAACCAGGCCTTCCAGTTCGTGCAGGCCAACATCAACGGCAGCCACCGCCAGCAGACGACGGTCAGCTCCGAGCCGACGATCTGTGCGGGTGAGCCCGGCCAACCCGGCTTGACTGCCGCGGACAACCTGACGGCCGGCACGCCCGAGGACCTCTCGCGCGGCACGCTGTCGATCGGCTACGGCGGTGGGGACCATCAGCTCGCCACCCCGCTGAGCGGTGGCCCGGACCCCAACGGTGCCGCGACGGATCCGCTCACGGGCCCGGTCGTGGAGCCGCACGAGGACTGCCGCACGGATCGCGGCCCGGCCATTGGGGGCTATACCGGCTCCTCGCAGCCGCTTCCGGACCACTCGACCTACGTCGGGCTCGGCGAGGTCGACGTCGACTACCAGCTCGATCCGGCCGCGACCCAGGCCCAGCTCGACGCCCGTGTGTGGGACGTCCCGCCGAGCGGCCCGGCGTTCCTGATGACGCGCGGCACCTATCGCTTCGACACGCTCAACGGCTACGACAGCCCGTCGGGCACTGTCCGGCTCCCCCTGTTCGGCAACCACTGGCGGCTCAGGGCGGGACATCGGATCCGGCTCGACCTGACCCAGGTCGACGAGCCGTACCTCCGCCCGAACAACCTTCCGAGCGCGATCACCTATGGCAGCCCGCGGCTCGTGCTCCCGACCCGCGAGGCCGGCAGCCGGACGCTCACCGGCACGCCGTAGGGGCTAGGGGATTAAGAGGCCTCCAGGGCGGATCGTCCTCCTAGTCGGCCCGAGCCGTGGCGCTGATGCACGAAGCGTATGCCGACGCCCGCGCTGCTGCCTTTCGCGCAAGGAGCACTCGCTCGCCGGAGGGCGCGCTTCTGAGTTCGAGAGAACCCGGCGGACGGCCGGTCCTCACCCAAAGATGGCATGAGCCGGGTGTCGGCCTGCAACAAGCGGCGGACCAAGACCGATCGCGGCGACGCGCGGCATCTGCGGGGTCGGGGTCCTTCTTCGGTCGAGGCATAAGAACGCGAGCATCGCCTTCCGCCAGGACATCATCCTGGCTTCAGAGCCTCCGTCGAACCCAGCCTGGCTCAGAGAGACTCACGCGGACGAGGGTGCGCTCGATGAGGTCGGCGTAGCGGGCGTCGGTCCATCCGCATTCGCGCGTGAGGCGAAGGTAGATGTTCCCGTTGCCGGCGATGGCGTAGACGATGTCGGCGGCGTCCTGGACGTCGATGTCCGGAGCGAGCGCGCCGCGGTATTTGAGCGCGGCCGCGAGTGTCATGCATTCAGCGCGGTTGGCTTCGTGGACGCGGTCCCGCTGCCGCGACGTTCGGCCCGTCACCAAGACCCAAACGGAAGAAGGCTCCCCAGACTGGTCGCCCAAACCATGACGGTGCGGCGGGACCGTGAGTCTCGCCGCCTGTATCCCACCCGGGTGGAGATCACTCCGTCGCGATGGCGCAGCGGCTCCTGCACCCCCCAGCACAGCCTCCCGCGACGTCGCGGTCTCGACGTGTCACTCATCGCGTTGTCCCTCTTCCGAAGTCTGTGGGAGAAGGATCTTGGAGGCGTGCACGGGCTGGTTATTCGTGTGCGACGCGCTGGTCGCCGCGGCATCCAACCACCTCGGCGGCAATTAGCGCCCCCAGCGCGGGCACTTCTGACCGCTGGTCCTCGCGCAAAGATGGCATGAGCCGGGGTGTCGTCCTGACTGGTGTGTAGGCCACGTTCTCGGGCGCGGACGTCCGCGTCGCGAGTTCGAGGAGGTTGCTGTGACGGTCTCGAGCGCTACCGCGACAACGACCGCGCCGCCGTCACGCTCGGACCCGAGCGCTACGCCGACGGGCTGGACCAGCGCGCCCGCAGCCTCGAACACGCGCTGCTGGCACTCGGCGCCGCGCGTGACCGCGCCGACCCGGACCCGCTCGGGACGGCCGAGGCGCTCGAGCAGCGCTGGTCCACCATGGCCGGACGCATCCTCCCTCGAGGCTCAAGGCGGGGGATCCCGATCTCGCCGTAGCGGCAATCGATCCGTCCGCGCACCGGACGCCAGACGTTGACCGCCGACCTGAAAGGGAGGAGGCCGCCTTCAGCTAGTTGCTGGCGGTCCACCCGTGCTCGGGGCTCCATGGGTAGGCCGCCATCAGGTCGGTGCCGAGCATCTCGGCGGTGAAGCGCACGACGGCTCCGACGCGACCGAAGTAAACGACGCGTCCGATCGCGGCCGGCACATCTGGCGGCTCGACGGCTCGACGGGGCGGCGGCGACGGGGTGGCGCTTCGCGTCGTGTCGCGGTCGTCTTCGGGTGGGCGCTCGCGGGGCTCCGGCTGGCTCATGAGCGATCGGGCGTCGTGAGGCAGTGCTCGGCGAGGAAGAGCGCGAGGGCGCGAACCGCGTCGAGGTGATCCTCGACGGACACGTGCTCCTCGAGCGAGTCGCGGTGTGCTTCGAGGCCGGGCGAGAAGTAGGCGCCCGGCACACCGAGCCCGGTGATGAAGGAGAGCTCGGACCACGACCGGGCTCCCCGAATCTGCCCCCCGCCGGGCCGCACGGTGCGGATCGCGCCGCGCAGCCGGGCGATGCCAGGCTCGTCGGGTGAGACCTCGAACGGACGCCCGCCAAGCGAGTGATCGCGACCGTGCAGGTAGGTGATCTTGGTCTCGATGCGCGGCCCGCTTGCCCCGGCCACCACCGTCTCGATTGCCGTCGCGGCCTCGTCCAGGCACTCGCCCGGGAGCACGCTGCGGTTGACTTGCATCGCGATCCCGTACACGCCGCGGTCTTGGATCTCGCCGACTTCGAGCGAGGCGGGGCCGAGCAGCGGATGCATCGTTCGCCGCGCGAGCGCTCGTGCGTGCTCGTTGAGCGCGACGCCGATCGCGAGCGCGGCGCGCCGCGGGTCGGTCGCGCCGTCGCGCGGGCGCACGCTCAGCCGCATGGACAGGTAGCCGGTCTGGGTCGGATGCACGGCGAGGCCGGTCGGCTCGAGGTAGAGCGCGAAATCCGGGCGGGGGAGCTCGCCGTTGCGCAGCTGTGCCTCGAGCTTGCGCATGCTGCGACTCAGGCCGGTGCCGTCGTCATCGGCGCGGCGGTCGGCGACGCACGCGAGGACAAGGTCGCCACGGGGCCTGAAGCCGGCGCGCTTCAGCGTCCACAGGGCCGCCAGCGCCGCGGCGAGCCCGCCCTTCGATCCGGCCGCACCTCTGCCCCAGAGCGCGCCGTCGGCGATGATGGCCGCGAACGGGTCTTCTCGTTCGTCGTGGCTCCAGCGGTCTGCCCAGCCATCGGTCCCAGCCGTGTCGAGATGCGCAGCGAGCAGCAGCGCGTCGCCTCCGCCCGCGCCGCGCATCACGCCCGACGTCCCGCCGCGTCCCGGGGCGAACCGATCGACCGTGACCTGGTCGAATCCGAGCGCTTCCAGCTCTCCCGCGAGGAAACCGGCCAGGTAGAACTCATCCCGGGATGGGCTCGGGGTGGCGATGACGGTGCGCAGCAGCTCGAGCGCGTGCTCGGGGTCGAGCGCATCCATGACGCGGTCACGGACGTCGAGCGTCAATCGCGAGGGCGCGAGGTCGCTGCCGTCGGCGGGTCGCGCGTCCTGTGCCGCCCCGTGGAGGAGACCGGTGGACGCCTCGCCGGCACGCACGAGATCCAGCGCGGCGGCGATCGCGCCGAGCACCGGGGCGTCCTCGCCCAGGCGTGAGACCCGCAGCTCCGGTACGGCGATCAGGTGACCGGCCAATCGCGCGCGCAGCGCTTCGAGATGCGACTCGAGCGCCCGACCGACGCTGCCATCCAGGATCACGACCGCGGGGTCCGCCACGCCGACGAGCACCCTGATCGCGGAGGCGAGCTGATCGAGCAGCTCGGCGAGCGGCGGACCGGCGAGCGCGTCGCCCCGGGCGAGCATCGCGTAGGTCTCCGCGACGTCGAGCTCGAGCGCGGCTCCGAGGTCCCCGGCGGCGTAGTGTCGGTCCCGGAGCGGCCGACCGTCGGTCACGATCGTCCATCCAACCTGGGCGTCGAGCGACAGAGTGGCAAACGTCCCACCCGCGGGCGCGTCTCCGCGCCACGCCTGAGCCAGCGCCGAGAGCCGGACATCGGTCTCGATCTGGACGCGCTCGACGGCATGCTCGGCGAGGACGGTTCGCAGGTCGAGCCCCTCCGAGTCAGCGTCGACGACGCTGACCGCCCGCCCGCAGTCGGGGTCAAGCCAAGCGGGAACCGCCAACACCACGGCTTCGACGTGCAGCTCGGCTGCGGTCGCCGCGTGACGCAGGCGGCGCAGGCAGGCCAGCACCCCAGTGAAGCGGTCGGGCGCCCGGGCGGGACCGTGATCGCGCGCGACGACCGTGCCGGCCAGGTTGGCGAGCGCGCCCTGACAGCTCACGGCACCCGCGGCGATGGCGATCACCGCGCCGCGACGGACTTCGGCGTAGGTCCGAGCGGAGGTGGGGTGGAGCAGCATTCGATCCGGCGGAGCGGCTAGTGGATGAGGCCGGTTCTGAGGGCGTGGGCGACGGCGGCGGCGCGGTCGCCGACGCCGAGCTTTTCGTAGATGTGCTCGAAGTGGGTCCTGACGGTGGCGGGGCTGAGGACGAGCTGCTCGGCGATTTC
>JAXDGC010000055.1:0-10459 GCA_034665245.1 Solirubrobacteraceae bacterium
CGCCTCGCCCGCCGCGTCGCTGATCACGGGCGAGACGATCATGATCGACGGAGGCTGGACCGCCCGCTGATCCCCGGTCAGACCAGGGCGGCGATCGCCTCCGAGAGCCGCTCGACGATCATGTCTATACCGACGACGGATCCGTGATCGCCCGCACCTCGAGATCGCCGCGGCACGGCGCCTTGCCGAAACGCACACGCACGGACGACGATGAGAGCGGTGGCTTGACCCGCACCCAGCGGGCCCGCTTGCACGGGGCACTTCCGCTCGGGATGTTGCTCCAGCGAAGCTCGAACGCCCCGGCGGCGCCGCGCCTGACGATCACTCGCTTGACCGGCGTGCTGTGGTCGCGGGTGACGTGGGTGGGCAGCGGATGGTTGTGCTTGTCGATCAACCGCGCGCCGGCGAACCCCTTCATGTGACACGTCCGCGACGACGTGTTGATCAAGATCAGCCGGCCGAACTCCGAGCCGGCGGCGCCCTGGACGTCGATGAGCGCTCCGGCGAGGTCGCCGCCGCGGCAGCGCGGCCCCGCCCCCGCGCCCTGCGCCGCACCCGCCGGCGCACTCCACGCGACCAGCGTCGCCACGCAGCCCAGCACGGTGATGTTCAGCCGCCCCGTCACGGTCACCTCCCGTTCGACATCTGCTCGCGCCGACGCTAACGCCCGACCCGCTCTGCTTGCAAGCCCTACGCAGAGGCGAGCGCGGCACGCGCGGCGGCGTCGCCGGGAACGCCGTGAACCGCTCCGCCTGGAAACGCGGCCGCACTGCCGAGGTAGAGCCCCGCCAACGGCGTGCGGTACGGGGATGCCTTCGGGAGCGGGCGGAACACGACCTGTCGCAGCCGGTAGCTGCCACCCCCCACGTCACCGTGGACGAGGTTGCGATTCCGCGCCTCCAGGTCGTCCGGGCCGAGCACGTGGCGCGCGAGGATCCGGTCGCGGAACCCGGGGGCGAAGCGCTCTACCTGCGCCTCCATGCGCTCGACGTGGCGATCACGCTCGGCCGCCCAGTCCACCCCTCGCGCCGGTCCGTGCGTGTACGCCCACGCGGTGTGGCACCCCGGCGGGGCGCGCGTCGGGTCCGCGACGCTCTGCTGGCCGAGCAGCAGCGGGGGCGCGTCCGGAAGGCGCTCGGCCGACTGCGCGATGGCGGCCAGGAGCTCCTGCTCGCTGCCTCCCACGTGCACGGTGCCGGCGCCTCGGACCTCCTCGCCGGCCCACGGAATGGGCCCGTCGAGCGCCCAGTCGAGCTTGAGCGTGGCCGGGCCGTAGACGTAGCGCTTCAGCGCGCTGCGATACCAGCCGGCCAGTCCCTCCCCCGCGAGGCGCACCAGCTCGTGGGGCATCACGTCGGCGACGACCAGCGGCGCGACCACGCGCTCGCCGCCGGCGAGCTCGACGCCCGTGGTCCTGCCCGCGCCGGCCGTGACGCGCTCGACCGGCGCGCCCGTGCGAACCTCGCCCCCGAGGCTCTTGAGGTAGCCCACGAGCGCGTCGGTCAACCGCGCGGCGCCGCCGCGTGGGCTCGGCCAGCCGACGGCATGGCCGAGCAGGTTGAGGTACGCCGCGGCGATCGCCCCTCCCGGTTTCGCAGGCGGTGCGTCGCCGTGCATCGCGGCGCCGTACAGCCACGCGCGCGAGGCCTCGGACTGAAACAGCCGCCGGGCGAGGCCGACCGCCGAGGTCGGGAGCAGCCGCGCGAACGCCAGCGCTTGCGCGGGTCCCGCGTCGGCGAGCAGGCGCAGCGGGCCGTGCACCGGTGGGAAGCCCGACAGCATCGTGGCGCGGACGGCGTCGAACGAGTCGAGGAAGGGGGCTGCGAACGCCGCCCACCGGTCGCCGTCGCCACGGCACCGGTCGTTCAGGCCGGCCGCCGTGGCGTCGAGGTCCCGGTAGAGAACGACGGCGCCGCCATCACGCAGCGGGTGGGCCGAGCACGCGGCGGGATGCACCCACTCGAGCCCATGGTCATGCAACGGCATCCGGGCGAACACCGGTGAGGCGGCGCCGGTCGGGTAGACGGCGGAGAAGGTGTCGTGGTGGAACCCGGGCAGGGTGAGCTCCTCGGTGCGCACGGCGCCGCCGGGATGATCGGCGGCCTCGAGCACCACGACGGAGCGGCCGGCCTCCGCGATGCGGATCGCGGCGGCGAGCCCGTTGGGGCCGCTGCCGACGACCACGGCATCGCTCATGCGCGGCGGCGCGGCAGCAGGACGCGCCCGCGGTCGCGTTCGAGCGCGTCACCGATGAGCCAGAACATCGGGGGCCAGAGCCCCACGAACAGCGCACGCCTCTCGGCGTTGCCGCGCGCGGCCTGATCGATCGTCTTGGCTCGGATCCAGAGGTTGATGCAGAGCCCGATGGAGCCGAGGCTGGCGAGGTGCAGATGCCAGCCATGGAGGCCCGTGCGGTGAAGCGTCTTTACGACCATGCAGCACAGCTACCCATCCTTGGGTACTGACCGAGCAGATCGACCCGATGCCGGACCGTCCGCCCTCCCATCCCCGCCTCCTCACTGCAGCGCGCTGGCCGCTCGGAGTCGCCGCGACCTCGTGGAGCTATCTCTGGCGCGTTACGCCGATGCACCGGCGCGAGCAGCCGGGAACGTGGCAGGAGGACGGCCCGCGCCCGCTGCCGTCCGGCGTTCCGAGCGCGGGCATCCAGACGCCTGAAGATGGCGCCGGTCCGCTGCTGCACCGCCACTACCGCGCCCGCATCCGCCACGCCCGGATCGGTGCCGAAGCGCTCATCGCCCGGCTCGGGGCCGACCCCGACTGCGTCGCCCCCGGCGGGCTCGCGCGGTTCGAGAAGCGGAGCGGGCAGGACGCGCGGATCGCCGTCGGCGACGAATGGGTGGTGCGCATGCCCGGACCATGGGACGGGCCGGTGCGGGTCGTGGAGGTGACGCCCACTTCGTTCCGGTTCGCGACGCTCGACGGCCACCTCGAAGCGGGCCAGATCGAGTGGCGCGCAGACGACGAGGACGGCGAGCTCCGGTTCGGGATCGAATCGTGGGCGCGCAGCGGCGACCGGCTCTCGGACCTCATGCACAACCGCCTGCGGATGGCCAAGGAGGTCCAGCTGCACATGTGGACGTCGGTCATCGAGCGGGTCGCGCGCCTCGTCGACGGGCACCTGCCGGCCGGCATCGAGATCGACACCCGACGGGTCGACTGACGAGCTGCCGGCCTAGACCAACGGCTGGGTGCGGTGGCGGCGCGTCCTGATTCAATATTCAAATGTCCTTCATTGGCATGGATGCCAGGACCCACCCATCGACCTCTTAGAAGAGCGGGTCGCTAAAGCCCTCTCGCATCGCCTGCGCCTGCGGATCCTGGAGCGCCTGGATGAGCACGGCGTGTCGAGCCCGACCGAGCTCGCGGACGCGCTCGGCGAGCGGCTGGGCAACGTCAGCTACCACGTGCGCATCCTGCGTGAGCTCGACTGTCTCGAGCTCGTCCGCACCGAGACGCGGCGCGGCGCGCTTCAGCACTTCTATCGCGGGAGCGTATCCCCATGGCTCACCGACGAGCAGTGGGCCCGGCTGCCGACGACCGTTCGACGCAAGACGCTCGCCCGGATCCTCTCGGAGCTCCTCGAGGCCGCGGCTCAGGCCGGCCAGGAGGGCGGCTTCGACGGGCCCGAGGGCCACGTCAGCCGCATCGCGCTCGGCGTGGACGACGCGGCCAGGATCGAGATCGCCGCGCTGCTCACCGAGACGCGCGAGGCCGCGCTGCGCATCCACGCCGCGAGCGCCGGCCGCCAGGCAGAGCGAGGCCCCGAGGCCCCACCGCCGATCGCCACCGAGCTGGCACTCATCCACGTCCGGTCAGCCGGCACGGACTAGCGCCGACGCCTGCTCTGCTCTCGGGCCGGGTAGCCCGAACGGTGCACCACGACCTTCTCGATTGGGGGATGAGGGAATGGCTACCAAGGCGGCTCCACGCGGCGGGCAGAACAAACAACGCTCGTCGAGCGGTTCCGGAGCGAGGCCCAAGGCGGGCGGCGCGAAGACTCAACAGCGCGCGTCCGGCGGCGCCTCTCGCTCGAAGAACGCCACCGCTCGGAAGCCGAGCCCGGCCCGGAGCGGCAGCACCGGCCGCGGCACCCCCCGCGAGAACGGAAGCGGAGACGAGGGAGCCATCGCGAGCCTCAAAGACGCCGTGACCAAGGCCGGCGGCCCGGCCGCCGCCGTCGGAGCGGTGGCGATGGCGGTTGTCGGCGGGCTGGTGCTCAAGGGCCGCCCGCGCCAGAAGACGGTCCTCGGGGTCCGCGTCCCTCGCTCCATCGGCACGCCGAACCTGTCGGACATCGACCTCAAGTCGGTGGCCAAGAGCGTCGGCAAGGCGAGCGCCCAGTTCGGCCAGACGACGAAGAGCGTGTCGAAGGACATCGAGCGCGTCGGCGAGCAGGCGGAGCGGATCGGCAAGCTCCTGTCCTGACCACTCCGCCGAGGCTCGTCAGCGGATCAGGCCGGTCCTGAGCGCCTGGGCGACGGCACCGGCGCGGTCGCCGACCCCGAGCTTCTCGTAGATGTGCTCGAAGTGCGTCCTCACCGTGGCGGGACTGAGGACGAGCTGCTCGGCGATGCCCGGGCCGCTGAGGCCCTCGGCGGCGAAGCGCAGCACCTCGAGCTCGCGCTCCGACAACGGCCGCGGCCCGAGCTCGGCGCGTCGCCGGCTCAGGAACCCGCCCAGCTCGCGCCCGATCGCGGTCAGCGTCCGCACGAGCTCAGCGCTCGGCACGCGGTACTCGAAGGAATAGAAGGACAGCACCGCGATCGGCCCGTCCGGCCCGACCGCGGGGAACGCGACCGCCGAGGCGATCCCGACCGCCACCGCCGCGTCACGCGGGCGAAAGCCGGGATCGGTCGCGACGTCGGGGCAGACGACCGGCTCGCCCGTCTGCCACGCGGACCCCGGGGTGCCCTCGCCGACGCGCAGGCGGGCGCCGCGCACGGCCCGCTCGAAATCATCATCCGGATCGATGTCCGGCGACGTCCAGAACGCCCGGCAGCCCAGCGCCTCCTCTTGCGCGTCCCACAGCCACAGCGACGCCATGGGATAGTCCAGCGCGGTGGCGATCCGCCGCAGCAGGTCGACCACCCCCAGCTCGAAGGACTCCCACTCGCGCAACGCCTGGCTGACCGCGTAGTGCGCGCGCAGCTCGCCCTCGCTCAGCAGCTGCTCGGTGACGTCGTGCACCGACCCGATCCAGCGCGCGGGCTCCGCCTCGTCGCGCTCCACACGCCCCATGGCACGCAGCTGACGCACCGAGCCGTCGGCCCGCAGTATCCGGACGGCGTGCTCGATGCCGGCCTCCGGCACCGCCTCCGGGTGTGCCGTCACCTTGGCCAGCATCCGCTGCATCCGCTCGCGATCCTCGGGATGGACATGGTCGAAGACCTCGGCCAGGTCACGCACCGCTGTCGCCGGCGGCAGACCGAAGATCCTGTACATCCCCTCCGACCACTCCGTCTCGCGCGACCCCAGATCGACGACCCAGCTGCCCATCTGGGCCAGCTCCTCGGCCAGCGCCAGCAGCTGCGCGGGTGTCCCGCGGTTGCGCGTCACGCCGCTTGCCGCGAATGCACACATATATCGATCAGTCGAATGACATAAGTGTATTGATCGTGTGAACCGATCGGCGTGTGGATCGATCAATCGAGAACTTCGATAGATTGGCGGGATCGATCTCCGGCAGCTCGAGCACTTCGTGGCCGTGGCCGACGAGCGGCATTTCACCCGCGCCGCGCAGCGGCTCCATGTGGCGCAGTCGACGATCTCGGCGTCGGTGCGCTCGCTCGAGCGCGAGTTCGGCGCGCCGCTGTTCGTGCGCACCACGCGCCGGGTCGAGCTGACCGACGCGGGGGAGGCGCTGCTTCCCGACGCGCGCAGAACCCTCGTGGCGGCCGACGCGGCGCGCGCGGGGGTGCGCGCAGTGACCGGTCTGCTCGCCGGGAGGGTCACCGTCGGCACCGGCAAAGCCCTTCACATCGACGTCGCGGGCGGCCTGGAGCGGTTCTCCGCGGAACATCCCGGGGTCGACGTCGACCTTCGCCAGGGCGGGTCGATCGAGCTGCTCGAGGCCGTCCGCGACGGACGAATCGATTTCGCTCCGCTGGGGTTGGTCGACGACCTCCCCGATCGCACCCACGAGGCGGTTCAGGTGCTCGAGATCCACGAGGAGCCGATGCTGTTCGCCTGCTCACGCGGTCACCGGCTGGCGGAGCGAAAGACGGTTCGCCTCGTGGAGGTGGCCGGCGAGCGCTTCGCCGACCTGGGCGACGACTGGGCCATCCGGATCCTCAACGATCGAGCCTTCGCCGAACTCGACCTGCCGCGGCGAGTCGCCTTCGAGATGAACGACGTCGACGAGCTGCTCGAGGTAGTGGGACGCGGGCTGGGGGTCGCGGTGATACCGACCTCTGCCTGTCGGCGCTCGCGGCGCATCCGCTTCCTCGGACTGCGAGAGCCGGCGCCGAGGTGGCGGGTCGGCGTCGCGGTGCCGCGCGGGCGACCGCCCAGCCCAGCGGCCAGGGCGTTGTTCGAAGCGCTTATCCCCGGCGTGGAGTGGCCGAGCTGAAGGCGTCGCCGGCGGCCGTCATCCGGCCACCGCGCCCATGTTGCGGGCCACCACGGCCATCGTCCGGTCGTGCTCCTCGACGGGGCTCAGCTCGATCAGCTGGACCGGCTCGAGCGTCTGGACGAAGTGCCCCGGACGCAGGTGGTATGCCTCGCCCGCGTGCACGACCTCGTCGGGTGCGTCGGCGTAGGTGACGTGGAAGGCACCCTCGAACAGGTAGCCCCAGTGATCGCACTGGCAGCGGTCGTCCGGCAGCCCCTTGAACGGCGACTCGTCCGGAGGGAACTGCGCCGGCATCGACTCGAACGCGATGCGGAAGTCCCCCGCGTCGACCGAGCGGCCCTCGTACTCGCCCATGACCATGGCGGGCAGTTCAGCTTTCGAAACGTGCATGGATGACTCTCCTTGGGAGGGTGGTGGTGAGCAGGAACAGGCAGACGAGCCCGATCGCGGCCGGCCCGAGGCCGGCGGCGAGCAGGGCGGGGCGCGCACCGAAGGCGCCGACGACGAGGCCGCCCACGGCCAGTGCCCCGAGCTCGGCGCCGTTGCGGGCGCCGTTGTAGGCGGCGAACGCGCGGCCGCGCAGCGCGTCGGGCACGCGCTCATGGATGAGCGTCCGCAGGAGCACGTTCTTGACGCCGTGGGCGGCCCCACCGAACACGAAGCCGATCAACGCCATCCAGAGCACCGGCGAGAGCGCCGCTCCGGCGATGCCCGCGCCCTGCAGGACGACCGCGACGAGCGCGCCGGCCGCGAGCGAGGCGCGCGGCACGCGGTGCGCCAGCGCGCCGGAGCCCGCGGCCATGCCGAGCGTCCATGAGGTCAGCAGGACGCCGTAGGCGAGCGGCCCGGCGCCCAGGACGTCGGTGACGAAGAAGGGCTCGGCGGTCGCCGACATCGAGAAGACCGCCAGGGCGGCGACGGCGCCGCCGAGCGCGATCGCCAGATCCCGCTCGCTGAAGAGGAAGGCGAAGCCGTCGCGGGCCCGCGAGCGAAGCGGTGACGAGGCCGCCGGCCGAGGCAGTGGAGCCGCAGCGTCGCCCACGGGTCGCCGGCGGGCGCGCAGCACGAGCGCCGTGACGCCGACGACGACGAACGAGAGCGCGTTGAGCGCCAGCGCCAGCCGCAGCAGCCCGGCGGCGCCGAGCGCGCCGCCCACCACCGGGCCAGCGGTGAAGCCCAGCGAGCGCACGGTCTCCATCAGCCCGTTCGCACGCGCGGTGTCGCCGTCCTCGGCCGCCGCCGCGGGCACGAGCGCGAACTCCGCCGGCTGGCTGACGGCGACGCCGAAGCCCAGCAGCGCCATCAGCGGCAGCAGTGCCCACAGGGTGTCGGCGCCGGCGACCATCCCTGCGACCACGGCCGCCTGCGCGAACGACACGACGACGAGGACCGAGCGGTTCTCGAAGCGGTCGACGATCGCCCCCGCGAGCCCGGCGGCCAGGACGACCGGCCCCCAGAGGGCGAAGATCAGCGCCGAGACCGCCAACGCGGAGCCGGTGGCCTGCCGGACGTGGAGGATCAGCGGGAAGACGGCCATGAAGTCGCCGAGTGCGGAGAGGCCGGCGGCACCGGCGAGCAGGCGGAGATCGCGGCTGCGGGGGATCGACATGGCGGCGATCTTCCCGAGCCCCCGCTCGCGCACCGCTCGGCTTGCGTGAACGTCGCGCGCTCGGCTTGCGTGAACGTCGCGCAATGGCGACAGTGGGCGGGTGCTCGACGTCCGACTCGCGGCAGGGCTCGCGCTTCGCGCCGGTGGCTCCGAGCTCCCGCCGCCGGCATCGCGCCGCGCGCGCGCCGTGCTCGCCTACCTCGCGCTGCATCCGGGCCCGCACGCGCGCGCGCAGCTCGCCGCGCTCTTCTGGCCCGATGTGCTCGACGAGTCGGCCCGGACCAGCCTGCGCGCCGCGCTCACCGAGCTGCGCCGCGCGCTCGGCCCCGCGGCCGCCCACCTCGTCGCCACGCGTGAGACCGTCGCCCTCGACGGCGCCGGCCTCGCCGTCGACACCCGCGCGTTCGACGCGGCGCTCGACGCCGGCGAGCCCGGCCACGCGCTCGAGGCGTGCCGTGCGCCGATCCTCGACGGCTTCGAGGACGACTGGGCCCACGACGCCCGCCAGGCGCACGCCCGGCGGCTCGGCGAAGCGCTCGAGCAGCTCGCGGCCGAGAGTGTCGACCCGGCGGCGGCGATCCGCCTGACGCGCGACCAGGTCGCGCTCGACCCGCTCGCCGAGGAGCCGAACCGCCGGCTGATCGAGCGGCTCGCCCGCGCCGGTGACCGCGCCGCCGCGCTGGCCGCCGGCGAGCGCTTCGCCGAGCGACTGCGCGGCGCGCTCGGCATCGCGCCCTCGCGGGAGACGCGCGCGCTGCTCGACGACCTGCGGCGGGCCCCCGCCGAGCCGATCCCGACGCCGCGCGCGCTCGAGCGCGCGCACGGAACCGAGTTCGTCGGCCGCCGCCCCGAGCTCGAGCGCCTGCGCGCGTCGTGGGCAGCCGTGCAGAGGCGCCGCGACCGGCGGCTCGTGCTGCTCGCCGGCGAGCCCGGCATCGGCAAGACGCGGCTCGCCCACGAGTTCGCCTCCGCCGCGCTCGCGGACGGCGCCACCGTCCTGCTCGGCCGCTGCTCGGAGGAGCCGCTCGCGGCCTTCGAGCCGTTCGCGGAAGCGCTGGGCCAGGCCGGCGCCGCCGACGCGCTGCAGCCGGGCGCGGCCGACGACACAACTGCCTCGGCCAGAGGCCTCGTCACCGCTTCGCTCGCGCGCCATCGCCTCTTCGACGGCGTCGACGCCGCACTGGCCGACCGCGCGCCGCTGCTGCTGGTCATCGACGACCTTCACTGGGCCGACCGCGGCACCCTGCTGCTCGCGGGCTTCCTGCTGCGCTCGGCGAGGCCCGGGCCGATCCAGATCGTCGGCACGTACCGCGACACCGAGCTCGGGCGCCACAGTGCGCTCACCGGCGCGCTCGCCGACCTCCAGCGCGACGGGGCGCTGGACCGCATCGGGCTGCGCGGCCTCGGCGAGGACGACGTCGCGGCGCTCGCGCGGTCGCTGCTCGGCGGGGACGAGATCGCGGCACGCGTGCACGCGCGCACGGGCGGGAACGCGTTCTTCGTCGAGGAGGTCCTGCGCGGGCTGGCCGAGGCGGGGACGCCGGAGGTGCCGGAGAGCGTCCGCCATGCCGTCGGCGTCCGGCTCTCGCGCCTCGGGGACGACGCGAACGAGCTGCTCGCCGTCGCGGCGATCCTCGGCCTCGAGCTCGACGCCGGCGCGCTGCAGGCGACCGCCCGCCTCGAGCCCGACGCCGCCGAGGCCGCGCTCGACGAGCTGCTGCGCGCGCGCGTGCTGCGCCCGGCCGCGGACCCGCGCCGCTTCGAGTTCGCCCACGCGCTCGTCCGCGAGGCGGTCCTGGGCGAGCTCAACGTGCTGCGGCGCGCGCGGCTACACCGGCGCGCGGCCGAGGCGCTGACCGCGCTCGGCGAGGACCGCCACCTCGAGGAGATCGCCACCCACCTGTTCGAGGCCGCGTCTGCGGCCGACGCGCGCCGCGCCGCCGAGGTGCTCGTCCGGGCCGGCCGCCGCGCGCTCGACCGCCTCGCCTACGAGGACGCCGCCGAGCGCTTCGCCCGCGCGCTCGACGCGCTCGCGCTCACCGACGCGGAGGAGGAGGCCGGGCCACTGCTGCTCGCCCGCGGGGACGCGCTGCTCCGCGCCGGCGAGCCCGCTGAGGCGCGCGCGGCGTTCGCCTCCGCCGCCACGCTCGCGCGCCGGCGCGGCGACGCCCGGCTGCTCGGCGAGGCCGCCCTCGGGTTCGCCGGGCTCGGGATCGCCATCGTCGACCTCGACGCCGAGGCGATCGAACGCCTCGAGG
>JAXDGC010000056.1:0-9517 GCA_034665245.1 Solirubrobacteraceae bacterium
GCCTTCGGCGACTCGATCACCAACGGCGGCGGCGAGCTGCAATGGGGTGTCGCGCTGCAGTCGTGGGCGCTGTGGACGGCGCGCGCGCTGGGGCTTCCGTACACGCCCTACGCGAGCGACGGCGCCACGGTGGAGTCCGTGATCGGCGAGCAGCTCCCGGCCTTCGAGCGCCGCGCCGCCGCCCCGGAGGGCCCGTACGACCTCGGCTGCCTCTACATCGGGACCAACGACGTGCGCGGCTTCGACTGGGACCCGTTCGCCTACGAGCGCGGCCTGCGCGAGGCGCTCGGCTTCCTCGCCGCGCGCTGCGAGCGCACGCTCAGCGCGACGATCCCGCTCGACCTCGGCCGCCCGCGGGCGGGCGCGAAGGTCCAGGACGCCAACGCGATCATCGAGCGCTGCGCGCGCGAGACCGGGGCGCTCGTGGTCGATCTCAGCGGCTTCGGAGGCCGGCGGGTGCTGATGGCCGACCACGTGCACCCGACCGCGTTCGGCCAGATCGCGATCGCCGAGCGCGCGCTCGCGGTGCTCGAGCGCGACGGGATGACGGTGCGGACGCGCCCGACGACGCTGATCAGCCCCTCGGAGTCCACGCACTGGCGGCGCCTGCGCGGCGACGTGACCTACCTCTACCGCCACGCCAAGGTCAGCGCCGAGGCGGGGGCGAATCTGCTCAGGCTGCGGCTCGCGCGTCGGCCGCCTCGAGGGTGACCTGGCGCAGTCGAGCGAAGACGCGGCGTGCGCCGACGAGCTCGGCGCGCGTGGCGCCGCGCTCCTGCAGCGCGCGCTCGACCACCTCGCCGTAGCGCTCGAGGAAGGCGTGGCGCTCGAGCAGCGAGGCGCCGGCGAGGTCGGCCTGGGTGACGAGACGCCGTGTCGCGTCGAGCGCCCCGTCGTAGTCGGTGCCCTCGGTGGCGGCGGCCAGCGCGCGACTCCAGTGGGCGAGCTGCTCGCCGCCCGCGACCGAGCCGAACCAGCCCTGCGCGGAGCCATCGTAGAGGCCGCGCATCACCGCGGCAGAGAGCTCGCCGGCCGCGCTGGAGAGCACGGCTCCGAGTGCGGGCAGCGCGTCGGCGGGCAGCACGACGGTGCGCACCGTGGGGCGCGCGGCGACCTCACCGTTGAGGCGCCGGAGCTCGGCGACGGGGAAGCGGCGGTGCCCACCGCTCGTGCGCACGACGGCGATCCGCCCGGTGTCGGCCCAGCGGCGCACCGTGCTCGCCGAGACGCCGCACGCCAGGGCGGCCTCGCCGAGGGTCACGGTGGCGCCGGTCGCGGCGAGCGCGGGCAGGGTCAGACCCCGGGCCGTGGCGGGCGGCGCGACGGGCGCGTCGGCGATCGGCTCGAAGGCGGGCGCGAGGCGGGCGAGCGGCAGGCCCTCACGGAGCAGTGCCTCCATCGTGGCCGCGGGCGCCGGGCGGCCGAACGCGTAGCCCTGCACGAGCTTGATGCCGAGGTGGCGCAGCCAGCGCGCCTGCTCTGAGCTCTCGACGCCCTCGGCGATGACGGCGACGTCCATCGCGCTGGCCATCGAGACGATCGCGCGCAGGATGTGGCGGTCGCCCTCGTCCTCGGCGACGCCGGCGATGAACTCGCGATCGACCTTGATCGCCTCGATCGGGAAGCGCTTGACGTGGTTGAGCGACGAGTGGCCGGTGCCGAAGTCGTCGAGCATCAGCTGCACGCCGAGGTCCTTGAGGCTCTGCAGCACCGCGGTCGGGGAGGACGTCTCCTCCATCAGCACGCTCTCGGTGAGCTCGAGGCCGAGCCGCTCGGGCGGCACCCCGGTCTGGCGCAGGATGGCCTCGAGCTCGTCGGGCATCGAGGCCTCGGCGAGCTGGCGGCCGGAAAGGTTGACGGTGAGGCAGGGAAGGTCGATGGCGGGGTCGGCCGTCCAGCGTGCGAGCTGGCGGCAGGCCTCGCGCAGCACCCAGCGTCCGAGCGGGACGATCAGCCCGCTCTCCTCGGCGACCGGCACGAACTCGCCGGGGAGCACGACGCCCGTGCGCGGATGGCGCCAGCGCACGAGCCCCTCGACGGCGACGATGCGGCGCTCGTCGAGGTCCACGAGCGGCTGGTAGTAGAGCTCGAGCTCGTCGCGCTCGAGCGCGTGGCGCAGGTCCTCCTCGAGCTTGAGGCGCTCGACCATGCGCCGGCGCAGCGCGGCGTCGAAGAGCTCGTAGCGGGCGCCGCCGTTGTCGCTCGCGCGCGCCATCGCGACGGCGGCGTCGTGGACGAGCGCGTCGGCGCCGCGGCTCTGCCCGTCGGCGACGGCGATGCCGATGCTGGCGTTGACGAAGACGGGATCGTCGCCGAGCACGACCGGCGTGACCAGCGCATCGAGCAGCCGCTGGGCGACCTCGATGGCTCCACGCTCTCCGGGCAGCCCCGCGCAGAGGACCGCGAACTCGTCGCCCCACACGCGCGCGAGCGTGTCGCCGGGGCGGAGCAGCGCCGCGAGGCGCTGGGCGAGCTCGGCCAGCAGCTCGTCGCCGCGATCGTGGCCGAGGCGATCGTTGACGACCTTGAAGCGGTCGAGGCCGAGCCCGAGCACCGCGACGGTTCCTCCGTCGCGAGCGGCGGCCGCCAGCGCGTGGTGGACGCGGTCGACGAACAGCGCGCGGTTCGGCAGCGCGGTCAGCGGGTCGTGCATGGCGCGGTGCTCGGCCTCCTCCTCGAGGACGACGACGCGCCGCAGTGCGTCGTCGAGCCCACCACCGCGGGCGAGCGCTCCGCTGGTCATCCCGCGGTGGCGGTGGCGGTCTCGGGGTCGTGCAGGTCCATCTCCGCGATGAACGCGTCGACGACCATCGGGTCGAACTGGTGCCCGGCGCAGCGGTGCAGCTCCTCGAACGCGGCGCTTACGGTCAGCGCCTCGCGATACGGGCGCGCCGACGTCATGGCGTCGTAGGAGACGCAGACCGCGATCACGCGCGAGCCCAGCGGGATCGCCTCACCGCGCAGCCCGTCGGGGTAGCCGGTGCCGTCGAAGCGTTCATAGCTCGAGCGGACGAGACGGGCGACGGGCGCGAGCGCCGGCGCGGCGGACAGGATGCGATCGCCGATGAGGGGGTGGCGGCGGATCATCGCCCACTCCTCGGGCTCGAGCGTGCCGCGCTTGCGCAGCACCGCCTCGGGCACGGCGAGCATGCCGATGTCCTGCATCTCGGCGGCGCGCACGACGTCGTCGAGCTCACCCAACGCGAGGCCGAGGCGCCGGCCGACGCCGATCGCGTGGGCGGCGACACCCGGCAGCGCGACGGCCGAGCCGCCGGCGCGGCGCTCGGAGAGGATCTGCAGCAGGACGTCGCGGACCTGGCGCTCCGAGGACAGGCGCTGCCAGCGCGAGCGCGCGCGCAGGCGCTCATGGGCCAGCGCGAGCGCGCTCGTCCCGTCGGGCGCCTCGTCAGGGATCCGGGCTTCGCCGCGGACGACGCCGTGGGCCAGGCGCTCGGACACCGCGCCGAGCGCGCGCTGCGCCGACGCGGCCGGGGTCAGCGCCGTGCCCTCGACGGGGCCGAGGAAGGCATAGAGGGTGGCGTCGAGCCGGTAGGCGCGCGCTCCCTGAGGGCGCGCGGCGCCGCGCAGCGCCTGGCCGAGCCGTTGCGGCATGTCCGCGTCGGATCCGGCCAGCAGAGCGCTGTCGAGGCCGTCCTCGGGATGCAGAGCGAGCAGCTCGAGGCGCGCCGGGATGCCGTTCAGGCCCGCGAGGTCCGCGTGCAGGTGCGCGCGGGTGCGCAGGCCCGTCTCGATGTCGAAGTCACGCCTGCGCGCGGCCGCGAGGCCCGTCCGAAGGCTGCTCTTGGCGTTGTCGAAGCTTCTGCTCAGGTTTCTTTGCACATTTGGGTCATCGGCAGGCGCGAGCTCTTTCCGCACCCCCCCGCGTCGAATCTGCCAAGGGCCGCGCCAAAGCTTCCACAACCTCCCGCGCTCCCGGCGTGAAGCTGCCAAGCCGTGTTCCAGCGCCGCAGCGGGGCCGAGAGAGCGTTTGTGACCAATACTTCGCCGCATACCACTCGCTGGGGGATCTCCCTCGCCGCTCTCTCGGCCATCACCGTCCTGCTCGCCGTCATGCCGACGATGGCGTCCGCGCATCAGCGCGGCTCGCGTGTCGTCGTCATGGAGGACGCAGGTGCCGGCAACGGCCCCGAGCGTGCGGTGCAGGGCCTGGGGGGACGCGTCGAACGTGAGATCCCGCTCATCCGGGGATTCTCCGCCCGGGTTCCGCGCAGCGCGGTGCGCGCGCTGCGCGGCACTCCGGGAGTCCGCTCGGTCCACGCCGATCGCCACTTCGTGCTGCGCTCGACGACCGAGGCGGCCGCCGCGCCGAGCACCACGCTCGACACGCTGCGCGCCACCGTCGGCGCCGACGCCGTCGCCGCCGGCCCCGCCGACGTCGCGCTGATCGACTCGGGCGTGTCGCCCGACGCCGCGCTCGCCGGTCACGTGGTCGACGGTCCCGACTTCTCAGACGATGCGCGTATCGACGGGCTGCGCCACCTCGACGCCTTCGGGCACGGGACGCACCTCGCCGGCATCATCGCCGCCGTCGCCCCGCAGGCGCGCGTCGTCAACGTCAAGGTCGCCGACCACGAGGGCAACACGTCGCTCGGCAGCCTGCTCGCCGGCATCGACTGGGCGGCTCGCCGCGGCGACCGCAACGGCCTCAACGTCCGCGTCCTCAACCTCGCCTTCGGCGCCGAGACCGACGGCTCCTACCGCAACGATCCGCTCGCCTACGCCGTCGAGCGGGCCTGGGACGAGGGCCTCGTCGTGGTCGCCTCCGCGGGCAACGGCGGCGACGCGGCCAACGGCCTCGACTCGCCCGCCTATGACCCGTACGTCGTCGCGGTCGGCGCCGAGGACTCGGGTGGCACTGCGACCCTCGACGACGACGGCATGGCGCCGTTCTCGAGCCGCGGCTCGGACACGCGCGGCCCGGACGTCGTCGCCCCCGGCGTCGCCGTGGTCTCCACCCGCGTCCCGGGCTCCTTCCTCGACGAGGCCTTCCCCGCCGCCCGCGTCGGCGACGGGTTCCGCGGCTCCGGCACCTCGCAGGCCGCCGCGGTCGTCTCCGGCGCCGCCGCTCTGCTGGTCGGCGCCCGTCCCCGCCTCGAGGCCGACCAGGTGAAGGCGCTCCTGCGCTCGACCGCTCGCCCGCTCGCCGACACCGACACGGCGCTCCAGGGCGCCGGCGTGATCGACGTCGCGGCTGCGGCGCTCGCCCTTGCCCCCAGCGCCCGTCAGCGCTTTCCCCAAGCCCGCCTCGGCGGCGGATGGCGCCGCGGCGCGGTCCGCAACCAGTACGCGGTCGAGAACCCGAGCAGCAACCGCTGGGGGAGCAATCGCTGGGGGAGCAATCGCTGGTCGAGCAACCGCTGGTCCAGCAACCGCTGGTCGAGCAATCGCTGGTCGAGCAATCGCTGGTCGAGCAACCGCTGGTCGAGCAACCGCTGGTCGAGCGTCGAGTGGGGAGGGGGTTCGTGATGAGTGGTCGTAAATGGACTTCCGCCGCGTGATCGTGCTCTGATGTCGCGCCTTCGACCGAAGCGTGGGGCCCCTGCCGTGTGGGCGCTGAATGCAGCGCTCGGCGCAGGGGCCTTCATGCTGTACCAGCACCTCGTTTCAATGCCCGCCCCCGTCTCGGCGGTCAGGATCCCTCTGTGGGCGCTCGCGCTCGCCTTCGCCGCCACGGAGATCTCCGTCGTCCACGTGCACTTCCGCCGCAGCTCGCACACGCTCGCGCTCGGCGAGCTCCCGCTCGTCGTCGGCCTGCTGTTCGGCTCGCCCGGCGAGGTCCTGCTCGCCTGGGTGGCCGGCGCCGCGCTGGTGCTCGTGTTCACACCGGGCCGCGTGCCGGTCCGCGTCGCCTTCAACCTCGCCCAGCTGGCGCTCACTGCCGGCATCGCCAGTACCGTCTTCCATGCGCTGACGAGACACGGCGCCGGCCTCGGCCCGCACGTCTGGATCGCCGCCACGCTCGCGGTGCTGTTGGCGGTCGTCGTCTCGGTGCTGCTCGTGAACGCGGCGATGTGGCTCTCGGGGCAGAGCATCGAGCCGCGCAAGCTCGCGCTGATCGTCGGGATGTCGGTTTGTGTCGCGGCGATCAACACGAGCCTCGGGCTCGCGGTCGCGACGGTCGTGGACACGGACCCTCGCGCGGTCGTCCTGCTCGTCGCGCCGGTGCTGGCCGTCTTCCTCGCCTACCGCGCCCACCTCGCCGAGCGCCGCCAGACCACGAACCTCGAGTTCCTCTACGAGGCGAGCCGGACCCTCGCGAGCGCGTCCGGCGCCGCGGCGGGCCTCGCCGGCCTGCTGGCGCTGGCGCTCGACAACTTCCGCGGAGAGGTGGCGGAGGTCTGCCTGTTCCCCGCCGATGGCGACGGCGAGGCCTCGCGGATCTCGGTCGGCGGCCCGCGCGGCCTCGAGGTCATGCAGCCGCTCGACGAGCGCGTGGCGCGCGAGCTGGGCGAGCTCATGGGGCGCAACGATGTGGCACGGCTCGTGACGCTGGAGGAGGTGGGCGGCGCGCTCGCCGGCCACCTGCAGCGCCACGGCGTCGAGAGCGCGATGATCGCGCCCCTCCCGGGCACGGGCCGCATGATGGGCACCGTCATGCTCGCCGACCGCAGCGGCCTGGGCGGCAAGTTCGGGCGCTCGGAGATCAACCTCTTCGACACGCTCGCCCACCAGACCGGCGCCGCGCTCGGCCAGGACCGCATGACCAACAAGGTCGACGAGCTCAAGGAGCTGCAGGTCGAGCTCGAGCGCCAGGCCTTCCACGATCCGCTCACCGGCCTCGCCAACCGCCTGCTGTTCATGAACCGCGTCGACTTCGTGCTCAAGCGCCGCACGGGCAACGCGGCCGTGATCTACGTCGACCTCGACAACTTCAAGCCGATCAACGACACGCTCGGGCACGAGGCTGGCGATGCGGTGCTGGTCGCCGCGGGCGAGCGCCTGCAGGCGTCGCTGCGCCCGTCCGACACCGCCGCGCGTCTCGGCGGTGACGAGTTCGCCGTGCTGCTCGTCGACATCCCGGAGGAGCACATCGGCGTCGTCGCCGACCGCATCGTGCGCAAGCTGACACAGCCGCTCGAGGTGGGCGGGCGCGAGCTGACCGTGGGCGCGAGCCTCGGCGTCGCCTCCGCGAAGTCCGGCTCGCTCGACGCCGACGCGCTCGTCCGCAACGCCGATGTCGCCATGTACGTGGCCAAGCACGGCGGCAAGGGCCGCCTCAGCGTCTTCGAAGCGCCCGAGCCCGTCGCGGTCTAGAGCCGCGCGACGCGCTCGACCAGGCGGTCGAGCTCGGCGGGCTCGTTGTAGTAGTGCACCGACGCGCGCACGACGCTCTCGAGGCCGCGCCGCCCGAGGTCGAGGCGGCTGTGGATGCCGGGCGAGAGCGAGACGTTGATGCCGTCGGCGACCAGTGTCCCGACGACCTCCTCGGTCGTGTGGCCGGCGACGGAGAACGTGACGATCGCGCACAGCTCCTCGCCGCGGTCGTGCACGGTCACGCCGGCGGTGGCGCCGAGGCGCTCGCGCAGCTGCGCCGCCAGGGCGTAGACGCGCTCCCGGATCGCCTCGAGCCCCCACTCGAGCGCGTAGTCGACGGCGACGCCGAGGCCGATCTTCGTCGCGTAGTTGGTCTCCCAGTTCTCGAAGCGGCGAGCGTCGGGGCGGATCCGGTAGGAGCCGTCGGCCTGCCACTCGGCGGCATGGAGGTCGAGCAGCGGCGGCTCGAGGCCCTCGATCAGGTCGCGGCGGACGTAGAGGAAGCCGGTGCCGCGCGGGCCACGGAGGAACTTGCGCCCGGTCGCCGAGAGCATGTCGCAGCCGATCGCCCCGACGTCGACCGGCATCTGGCCGACCGACTGGCAGGCGTCGAGCAGCAGCGGCACGCCCGCCGCCCGCGTGAGCGCGCCGACCGCGGCGGCGGGGTTGACGAGGCCGCCCTGCGTCGGGACGTGGACGAGCGAGACCAGCTTGACGCGCTCGTCGAGCATCGGGGCGAGCGCGCCGACGTCGACCTGCCCGTGCTCGTCGTCGGGCACGACGACGACCGCGGCGCCGGTGCGGTCGGCGACCTGGCGCAGCGCGATGTAGTTGCTCGCGTACTCCGCATGCGTGGTGAGGATGCGGTCGCCGGCCTGGAGCTGGAGCGAGTAGAAGGCCATGTCCCACGCGCGCGTGGCGTTCTCGACGATCGCGATCTCGTCGCGCTCGCTGCCGATCAGCCGTGCGATCGCGTCGTAGCTGTGCTCGATGCGCTCCTCGCGCTCGGCCTTCGCCTCGTAGCCGCCGATCGTCGCCTCGCGGCGGAGATGCTCGAACACCGCCTCCAGCACCGGCTCGGGCGAGAGCGCGGCGCCCGCGTTGTTGAGGTGGGCGACCTGCTCGACACCGGGCGTGTCGGCGCGGGCGCGTGCGACGTCCACGTCAGCCCGGCTTACGCGCGGCGATCATCAGGTTGTAGAAGACCTGCGGGGGAAGCCGCGGCTCGAGCAGCGCGCGGTCGACCCGCTGCAGCGCGAGGTAGCCGCGGAAGGCGTACTGGAACCACAGCCACGGGATGTCGTCATGGCGCGCGCTCGCCTCGAGCGTGCGGTTGAACCAGCCGAACCAGTTCGCGAGCAGCTCCTCGCCCTGGACGCGGGCGTCGGTGAGGCCGGCGCCGGCCATCAGGCGGTGGAGGTCGGCGGGGTCGAAGGCGTGGACGTCGACCACGGACTCGAGCGCGTGCTCGGCGTCCTCGGGCCGCGGCGGTCCGCCGTTGCCGTGGCCGTAGTCCGCGGGCCGGACGCGGACCGCCCGGCGCCACAGCGGCGCGACGCGCATCGCGGCGCGCTTCGGCCAGGCGGCGATGCGATCGCCCTGGCGCGACGGCTCGCCCGCGAAGAACAGCGTGCCGCCCGGGCGCAGCACGCGCGCGAACTCGGCGAACGAGCGCTCGAGCGCCGGCAGGTGGTGCAGCACGGCGTGCCCCAGCACCAGGTCGAAGGACGCGTCCTCGAACGGGAGCGCGGCTGCATCGCACGCCACCGTCTCGACCGCGAGGCCGAGCCGCTGGGCGTTGGCCTCGAGGGAGTGCAGCATGCCGGGCGAGATGTCCGTGCAGGTGGCCTGGCCGACGACCCCGGCCTTGAGGAGGTTGAGTGAGAAGTAGCCCGTGCCCGCGCCGATCTCGAGCGAGCGCGCGTACGGCCCGGGGCGCGCGCCGAGCAGCTTCGACAGCTTCCCGAGCACCTGCGCGGCGCCGACCTCACCGAAGTCGATCCCCCACTTCGTGTCGTAGTCGCCGGCCGCCACGTCGTGGTAGCGACGGTTGACGTCGAGGATCTCGTGGGACGTAGGTGGCGCTGGCATCGGGGGCGGTGAGTCTAGATGCGCCCCGCCGCCTCGCTCGCCTCGCGCAGCCGCCGCGCGAGGTCACGCGAGGGCAGGGCGTCGAGCTGCCATCGCCACGAGCGGCCCGTGGTGCCGGGCATGTTCATGCGCGCGTCGCTGCCGAGGCCGA
>JAXDGC010000057.1:0-4969 GCA_034665245.1 Solirubrobacteraceae bacterium
TCCACGATCCACGTTCGCGCCGCCGCGCGAGCCGTGGAGTCAATCGTCTAGGCCCGCGCGAAGCGCGAGAGCGTGCGCTCGGCGCTGATGCCCTGGAGGTGCTCGCGCCAGACGCGGTAGTAGGCGAGCTCCTCCTTCGTGCGCAGAGCGGGCGCCACCGCGTCGCGCTCCGCCGCGAACTCCCCGTCCGAGACGGTGTCCTCGACCGCGCGGCTGAGCGCGTCGCGGGCGCCGCTGCCGTCGCCGAACTCCGCCTTCGTCCGCCACAGCAGCTCGTCGGGCAGCCAGCCCTCGAAGGACTCGCGCAGCAGCCGCTTCTCCGGCGAGCCCTGCTTCGCGGCAGGCGGTACGCGCAGCGCCCACGCGATCACGTTGCGGTCGAGGAAGGGCACGCGCGCCTCGACGGCGTGGGCCATCGTCACGCGATCGCACCGCTGGAGGTTCAGGTTGTGCAGCGAGCGCACGGTGCGCTCGAGCTCAGATTGCAGTGCGGTGGGATCGGAGAACTCGCGCATGTAGTCGTAGCCCGCGAACAGCTCGTCGGCGCCCTCGCCGGTGAGGACGACCTTGACGTGCTGGCGGGTGGTGCGCGCGAGCATGTAGTTCGGCACCGCGCTGCGCACGAGCCCGGGGTCGAAGGACTCGATCGCGCGCACGACGTTCGGCAGCGACTCGAGCGCCTCCGCGGCGGTGTAGGTCACCTCGACGTGCTCGCAGTCGAGGTGCTCGGCGACCTGGCGCGCCGCGACGAGGTCGGGCGAGCCGTCGGTGCCCACCGCGAACGTCTGCAGGCGCCGGCCGCGCGCGTTGGCGATCCGCGACGCGATCGCGGCGACGAGCGAGGAGTCGAGGCCGCCGGAGAGGAAGACGCCGACGTTGACGTCGCCCATCATCTGCTGCTCGACCGCGCGGATCAGCGTCTCGCGCGTGCCCTCGAGCAGTGCCTCGGGATCCGTCACCGGAGCGAGCGGCGCCGGCACCGCCGACGCGAAGCGCGCCATCCCGTCCTCCGGCGTCCACGCGCAGCCCGGCGGGAAGGGCTCGACGTGCTCCTGCCACTCCGGGTCGAAGGCGTGCATCTCGGACGCGAAGCGGGCGGCGCCGTCACGCTGCGCCCAGTACAGCGGCTTGATCCCCACGGGGTCGCGCGCAGCGACGAAGCGCCCGTCGCGCCCGGCCATCACGAACGCGAACATGCCGCTGAGGCGCCCGAGCGCCGCGGGACCCTCCTCGTCGAGCAGGTGCAGCGCGACCTCGTTGTCGGACGTCGTCAGCAGGTCGCGATCGGACAGCCCGGCGCGGACCTCCTCGTGGTTGTAGACCTCGCCGTTGCCGACCAGGTAGGCGCTCTCGTCGCGGGTGCTCAGCGGCTGCTGCCCGCCGCCGACGTCGACGATCGAGAGCCGCCGGTGCCCGAGCCAGCTGCCGTCGACCTGCACGGCGCCGCGGTCGTCGGGCCCGCGGTGCGCGAGCCGCTCGAGCATCCGCTCGAGCGCTTCGGGATCAGAGCCTCCGTGCTCCGCGACGATGCCGCACATGGTTTCGTTGCACTACCCAGATGCTCAGTGCACGAAGCCGAGCGCGGCCGCCGCGGGCAGCGGTGGCGCGTAGGCGTCCGGGCGGCGGTCGGCGAGGTGGTCGATGCCGAGCCGCGCCTCGTGCACCGCCGCGAGGTCGACCTCGGCGACCGCGAGCCCCTCGCGCACGCCGGTGCGGGCGAGCACGGCGCCGCTCGGGTCGACGACCTTGGCCGCGCCGAGGAAGCGCAGCGGCCCCCAGCGCCCGGTCTGGTTCGCCGACACGACGAAGACCTGGTTCTCGACCGCGCGGGTCTGGTCGCAGAGGTCGAAGTGGCGGGTCTGGACGTCGTCGCGGATGCGCCGCGCCGGGTGCATGCGGTCGGCGGGCCAGGCCGACAGCGAGCAGAGCACGTCGGCGCCGTCGAGCGCGAGCGCGCGCGCCGCCTCGGGGAACAGCTTGTCGTAGCAGAGCAGCATGCCCAGCCGGCCGACCGGGGTGTCGAAGGCGGCGAAGCCGTCGCCCGCCGTATAGGCGAAGCGCTCGGCGGGCGGCAGGTGGACCTTGCGCTGGTGGCCGAGCACGCCGTCGCCGCTGACGCACACCGCCGAGGCGTAGAGACCGCCGTCGCCCGCCTCGGTGTAGCCCGCGCACACGACGACGTCGCCGGCGAGCTCGATCAGGCGTGCGATCTCCGGCCCGGCGGGGTCGAGCCCGGCCGGCACGTCGGGCGCGCTCTCCTCCGGCCCCGGCTCGCGCAGGTAGCCGCCGAGCGCCGACTCGGGCAGGACGAGCAGCCCCGCGCCGCGCTCGCGCGCGTTCGCCAGCGCACGCTCGACCCGCACCAGCCCCGCCGCGACGTCACGGTCGAAGGGCGCGGCAAGAGCGGCGGCGGTGAGCGTCACGCATGCAGTATCGGCATCGCGGGGGCGAAGGTCGATGGACAACGTGGACAAGTCGGGTGCCGCTAGTCTGGACCGATGGCGCTACTCGAGCTCATCCGCACGCAGCCTGACTGGTTCGCCGCCCTCGAGGTCGCGTTCACCCGGCCGCCCGGAGTGCCCGAGCGCCGCGCGGGAGAGGACCCGTGGGACGCCACGGCCAACGGTGAGCGCCCGCGCCGCATCGCCGACGAGCTCGTGTGGCTGCGCCAGGCGATGGACGAGCCCGAGAGCAACGGCCTGACGCCGCTGCCGCAGTCGGCCGCCGTCGCGATGTGGGACACCGAGGACGCCTGCGTCGACCGGCTGTGCAAGCTGCGCGACCGCCGGGTGCTCGACGCCGCGGGCTTCCTGCTGCACGAGTCCGACGACACGAGCGAGCTGATCTAGCTAGAGCGCGATCGAGGCGAGCGCCTCGACCGCGCGCTCGTAGTGCCCGCGCTCGATGCGGATGTGCGACTGCTGGCTCATCGAGCGGGCCGCGACGCCGATCGCCTCGACCGGCGGGGCGGCATCGAGCACGGGGACGACGAGCAGCGTCTCGATCGCGACGGTCCACGGCCAGCGCGGGTGGTCGCGCTCGGCCGGCTCGCCGACGACCTCGCAGATCGCGAACACCCGCCGCCACACCGACGCGTAGAGGACGAGCCGGTCCCCCACCGCGATCCGCGGCCGGCGCGGGAAGCCGGTCCGCCGCAGCAGCTCGGCCCGCTCGTCGATCCAGTTCTCGGCGAGCGGGCCGCGCGCGTGGCCGACGGCCTTGAGCCAGTACCCCTGCATTGCGCCAAGCCTGGCACGGCCGCATCGCGGCGGGGTCCGGCGTGTTCAGAGTCCGCCATCCGCCTGCTCCCGCTCTCCCTCTGCGTCGCGCTGCTCGTGGCCGCCGCGCTCCCGCCGGCAGTTGCCGCGGCCGTGCGCGTCGGCATCGCCGAGAACAACTTCGGGCTCTTCGACGACCCGACCTTCCAGAGCCTGGGCATCTCGGACGTGCGGGTGGTCGCGCCCTTCGACGTGATGCGGCGCGGCGGCTTCGAGCGCCAGCGGCTGACGCAGTACCTGCTCAAGGCGCGAGCGGCCGGCATCCGCCCGCTCGTGACGTTCGAGCACTCGGCGGGCGGCGCGAGCGTGTGCCGCAAACGTCGGGCGTGGCACCGGCGCCAGTGCCGTCTGCCGAGCGGCGGGACCTACGAGCGTGATCTGCGGCGCTTCTTCCACGCCTTCCCCTGGGTTCGCCGGATCGCCCCGTGGAACGAGGCCAACCACTACACGCAGCCCACGAGCCGGAACCCGGCCGCGGCGGCTCGCTTCGCCAACGCCGCCCAGCGCGTGTGCCCGCGCTGCACGGTCGTGCTCGCCGATGTGCTCGACCAGGCCGACGCGGGCACGAACGCGGGCCGCTATCCGCGTTACTTCGGGACGCTGGCCTGGATCCGCTCCTACCGCCGGGCGCTGAGGATCCCGCGGCGGGTGTGCGGGCTGCACAACTACTCCGACATCAACCGCTTCCGCTCCGCGGGCACGGCGACGGTCATCCGTGCGCTCGGCTGCGGCCAGATCTGGCTCACCGAGGCGGGCGGGATCTTTCACCTGGGCGCCTTCGCCGCCGACGCGCGGCGCCAGGCGCGGGCGACCCGGTGGATGTTCCGGCTCGCCCGCAGCTCGCCGCGGATCAAGCGCCTCTACGTCTACACCTGGTTCGGCGGGATGACCCCCGGCTGGGATTCCGGGCTCGTGATCCGCGGCAAGAAGCGCCGCGCCTACACGGAGTTCCGCAAGCGCATCCGCCGAACCCCGCGCGGCGCGTTCGCTCGCTAGACGTGCGCTCCCAGCAGCGTGAGGTCGGCCTCGCCGAGGCGGTCGTTGGCGGTCTTGGCCTGGTGCCAGTAGGGGTAGAGCAGCGGCGGGGCGCTCAGCTCGTCCAGGCGCGAGCGCTCCTCGTCGCCGAGCACGAGGTCCGCCGCGCCGAGGTTGTCGGCGAGCTGCTCGTCCGTGCGCGCGCCGACGATGACCGACGCGACGCCGGGGCGGCCGAGCGTCCACGCGAGCGCGACCTGCGCCGGTGAGGTGCTGTGCTCCTCGGCGATCTCGACGAGCGCGTCGACGATGTCGTAGAGCCCCTCCTGGTCCCGGACCGGCGGCTCGTTCCAGTCGGTCAGCTGGCGCGAGCCCTCCGGGCCGTCCTGGTCACGTCGGTACTTGCCCGAGAGCAGGCCGCCCGCGAGCGGGCTCCAGACGAGGATGCCGACGCCCTGGTCGAGCGAGACCGGCACGAGCTCGTACTCGGCGTCGCGCGCCTGCAGCGAGTAGTAGATCTGCTGCGAGACGAAGCGCTGGAGGCCGCGGCGCTCGGAGATGCCCAGCGCCTTCATGACGTGCCAGCCGGCGTAGTTCGAGCAGCCGATGTAGCGCACCTTGCCCGAGTCCACGAGGTGATCGAGCGCGTCGAGCGTCTCCTCGAGCGGCGTCGCCCCGTCCCACTCGTGCACCTGGTAGAGGTCGATGTAGTCGGT
>JAXDGC010000058.1:0-3215 GCA_034665245.1 Solirubrobacteraceae bacterium
AGCTCGAGGTAGGTCAGCGAGCGGTTGTCCTCGAGCGGGTTCAGCCGCCACGAGCCGAGGTGGACCTCGTAGACGCTCATCGGCTCCTCGAGCGGCGTGCTCTTGTGGCGCGCCTCCATCCAGTCCGCGTCGCGCCAGACGTGCCCGGGCTTGTGCACGACCGAGGCGGTCTTGGGCGGCACCTCGGCCTCGAACGCGTACGGGTCGGCCTTGTGGAAGTGCTCGCCGTCAGGCCCGGTGATCTCGTACTTGTAGTGCGTGCCGGCGCCGACCTCGGGGATGAACAGCTCCCAGATCCCGCTCGAGCCGAGCGAGCGCATCGGATGGAGGCGGCTGTCCCAGTAGTTGAGGTCGCCGACCACGGAGACGGCCTGCGCGGCCGGCGCCCAGACCGCGAACGCGGTTCCCGCGACGCCCTCGTGCTCGACCACGTGGGCGCCCAGGCGCGCGTAGATCTCCTCGTGGCGGCCCTCGCCGACGAGGTGCAGGTCGATGTCGCCGAGCGTCGGCGTGAAGCGGTACGGATCGTGGACGCGGAACGTCGCGCCGTCGCCGTAGTCGACCTCGAGCTCGTAGTCGAGCGGCAGCTCCGCGTCCGGCACGAGGCCCTCGAACAGGCCGTCCGTGTCGGCCGGCTCGAGCTTCGCGACCGCCTTGCCCCCGACGTGGACGGTGACCTCGCGCGCGGCCGGCCGGACGGTGCGGATCACGACGCCGCCCTCGGCAGGGTGGGCGCCGCGAAAGGCGTGCGGGTCCGCGGTCATGTTCCTCCGTTCGATTCGAGCAGGCGGACGATGCCGGCCGTCGGGATGGCGACCCAGTCGGGCCGGTTGTTGAGCTCGTAGCGCAACTCGTAGACCGCCTTCTCGAGCTCGAAGATCGCGAGCATCTTGCGCGTGGGGTCCTCGCCCGGCGGCAGCAGCCCGGAGTCGACCGCCTCGAAGTAGCCGTCGAGGAAGGTCTCCCGCGCACGATCCTCCCAGCCCTCGGGCGCGAGTGTGCCGCGCAGGATCCGCGAGCCCGCGGCGGCGTAGGAGAACGAGCGCAGCATCCCCGCCACGTCGCGCAGCGGCGAGCGCTTGAGCCGGCGCTGGGAGATCGGGCGCCCCGGCTCGCCCTCGAAGTCGAGGATCACCCAGCCGCGCTCGGCGAGCATGGTCTGGCCGAGGTGGTAGTCGCCGTGCGTGCGGATGACGCGGCCGCCCGCGCCGACGTGCGAGAGCACCTGGAGGCGCTCCTGGACGTCCTGCCCGCGCCCGCGGATCGGCTCGAGCGCCTCGAGGTCGGGCAGCTCGACGAAGATCCGCTCGATCTCCTCGTCGATCGTGGCGGTGAGGATCGCGAGCGCCTCCGTGCTCGGCTGCTCGGGCGCGAAGGCCGGGTCGCCGGCCTCCGAGCCGAGCGCCGTGTGCATCTCGCCCGTCACGGTGCCGAGCGCGCGGACCCGGCCGAGGAACGACTCGGGATCGCTGGCCAGGGCGTCGAGCGCGAACTCCCAGCCGTCGGTCGCGCCCGCCAGGAACTCCTGCAGCACGCCGAGCGTCGCATCCATCAGGCGGCCCTCGTACTGGAACCAGCCGGCGATCGGGGCGATGTGCGGGAAGTCGCGCTCGGACAGGAAGCGCAGCAGCTCGAGCTCCGGGTTGACCCCCGCCTCGACGCGCCGGAACGCCTTCAGGATCAGGGCCTCGCCGAACACGATCGAGGAGTTCGACTGCTCGACGCCGACCGGCCGCACTTCAACGGTGCCACCGTCCGAGGCGCTCCCCGACCAGCGGAAGCCGAGGGTCCCTTCCCCCGCCTGCACGTCCACGCCCGAGCGCATGAGGTGCAGCAGCTCGCGCGCGTGCGCGGGATCGGCCAGCGCGTCGTAGAAGGTCAGGCCGTCGGTCTCGGCGATCACCCGGTCCGTCCAGTCCTCGTCACTCGACCGGACGCCGATCGGCACCTGGTAGACCTCGTGCGTCCCGGACGGGAAGCGCGCCTCGACCAGGGCCAGCACGAGCTGCGGCATGTCCTCGCGCAGCGTGAACGCCTCGAGCACGTTGAGATGCGAGACCTCCTGCGTCTTCGAGCCGAACCAGCGCTGCTCGACGACCCAGTTGCGCAGCGCCTCCTCCTCGAGCCTGTCGAGCAGCTCACTCATCGGGCTCCACCTCGATGCGCGGGAACTCGCCGGTCCTCTGCTCGGCCACCTCGGGCTCCGCGAGCTGGAACCAGTAGAAGCCGCGCGGCGCCAGCGTGAGCAGGTAGGGCAGCTCGCCGATGCGCGGGAAGCGCGAGCGCCCGAACAGCTCGATCGGGTAGCGGCCCTCGTACTCGGACAGGTCGAGCTCGACCGCCTGCGCAGAGCGCGCCAGGTTGTGCACGCACAGCACGAGGTCGTCCTCGTAGCGGCGGATGTGGGCGAAGATGCGGCCGTTGGACGGCGTCAGCGGCTCGTAGGTGCCGAGCCCGAACACCGGGTGCTCCTTGCGCATCGCGATGAAGCGGCGCATCCAGCGCAGCAGCGAGGTGGAGTGGCGCAGCTGCGCCTCGACGTTGACCGCCTGGTAGCCGTAGACCGGGTCCATCAGCGGCGGCGCGTAGAGCTGGGCGAAGTCCGCGCGCGAGAAGCCGCCGTTGCGGTCGCCGGTCCACTGCATCGGGGTGCGGACGCCGTCGCGGTCGCCGAGGAAGACGTTGTCGCCCATCGCGATCTCGTCGCCGTAGTAGAGGACCGGAGAGCCCGGGAGCGAGAACAGGATCGCGTTCATCAGCTCGATCTCGTCGCGGCCGTTGTCGAGCAGCGGCGCGAGCCGCTTGCGGATCCCGACGTTGATCTTCATGCGCGGGTCCTTGGCGTACTCCGCGTACATGTAGTCGCGCTCCTCGTCGGTCACCATCTCGAGCGTCAGCTCGTCGTGGTTGCGCAGGAACAGCCCCCACTGGCAGTTCTCCGGGATGGCCGGCGTCTGGGCGAGGATCTCGTAGATCGGCGTCGCCTCCTCGCGCCGCACGGCCATGAACATCCGCGGCATGACGGGGAAGTGGAACGCCATGTGGCACTCGTCGCCGTCGCCGAAGTACTCGACCACGTCGGCGGGCCACTGGTTGGCCTCGGCGAGCAGCACGCGGTCCGGGTAGTGCGCGTCGATCTCGGCGCGGACGCGGCGCAGGTACTCGTGCGTCTCCGGGAGGTTCTCGCCGTTGGTGCCCTCGCGCTCGAACAGGTA
>JAXDGC010000059.1:0-3764 GCA_034665245.1 Solirubrobacteraceae bacterium
CCGTCGTGCTGCGGGGCGCCGAGATCGGCGAGAACTGCTCGTTGAGCGGCTGCATCGTCGGCGGCGGCGTACGGATCGGCGACAACACGCACGTCGAGGGCATGTCCGTGCTCGGCGAGGGCGTCACTATCGGCGCCGACAACGTGATCGCCAACGGGGCCCGCATCTCACCGGGCGTCGAGCTGCCGGACGGCGCGATCCTCTTCTAGTGGCGCACGCGCCGCTCGACAGCGCCGCGGTGGCCGCCGTCGACACGTCGGGGCAGGCCGCGGACATCCTCGGGCTCGCCGACCACCTGCTCGACGCGCTGTGGCGGGTCGAGGCGGCTGGACTGCGCTCGTTCGACACGCCGGGCGGGCTGGTGATCGCCGGCATGGGCGGCTCCGGCGTGGGCGGTGCCCTGGCCCGCGCGGCGCTGCGGCCGCAGCTGTCGCGGCCGCTCGAGCTGGTGCGCGGCGACGTGCTGCCGGCCTGGACCGGGCCCGGCACGCTCGTGCTGTGCTCGAGCTACTCGGGCAACACGGAGGAGACGCTCGCGGCCTACGACGCGGCCGGCGCGGCCGGGGCCCCGCGCGTGGTCAGCGCGAGCGGCGGCGAGCTGGCGGCCCGCGCGCGGCGCGACGGCGTGTCCGTGGTCCCGCTCCCCGGCGGCTTCCAGCCGCGCGCGGCGGTCGGCTACTCGTTCGTCGTCGCGCTCGAGCTGACAGCGCTCGCCGGCGCCGCGCCCTCGGCCCGCGCCGAGGTCGAGCGGGCGGCCGGGCTCGCACGCGAGCTCGCCGCGGAATGGGGCCCGGACGGCGACGACGACGGCGAGGCCAAGGCGCTGGCGCGGCGCCTGCACCAGACGGTGCCCGTGATCGGCGGCCACGGGCTCGCGGCCGCGGCCGCGTACCGCTGGAAGTGCCAGTTCAACGAGAACGCGAAGGTGCCGGCGTTCGCGGCCGAGCTCCCCGAGGCCGGGCACAACGAGATCGTCGGCTGGGCCGAGGCGTCGTCGTTCGCGCCGTTCTCGGCGGTCTTCCTCGAGGACCCGGACGCCGGCGAGCGCGCCGCGGCGCGGCTCGCGCTGACCGCGGAGATCGTGGCCGGCCAGGCGCGCGCGGTCGAGCGGGTCGTCCCGCGCGGCGAGACACGCGTCGAGCGGCTCGTCTCGCACATCCTGCTCGGCGACCTCGTGACGCTCTACGCCGCCGTGCTGCGCGGCGCCGACCCGCTCGCGATCGAGCCGATCGACCGGCTCAAGGCGGGCCTGGCCGCGCGCTGACGCTCAGGCCCCGGCCGGGGCCGTCGCGAGCGTGGCGCCCCGGACGGTGGCGACCAGCCAGGCGCCGGCGGTGGCCGCGCAGGCGGCGGCGATCGCCGCGTGGGGGTCGGCGGCCGCGACCAGTTGGCCCCCGAGCGCGGCGCCGGCCGCCGAGCCGACGCCGTAGAGCGTGCCGAGCCAGGTGAACGCCTCGGCGGTGCGCCCGGGGGGCGCGACGTCGTCGATCAGCGCGATCTGGCAGGTGGTGACGGGCGCGAAGCACACGCCGGCGACGAACGCGAGCGGGACCATCACGGCCAGGCCGGGAGCTGCGGCGAGCGGTGCCAGCCCCACGGCCGCGAGCAGGCACAGCCCGGCGTAGCGGCGACCGGGCGGCGCCTGCCACGGGCGCAGGCCGGACAGGAAGCTGCCGGTGCCGATCCCGGCGGCCAGCACCGAGAGCAGCGCGCCCGCGGCGGCGCCGGAGCCGTGATCGCGCGCGAAGGCGGGCAACGCGACGTCGAGCGCTCCGAAGGCCGCCCCGAACGCCACCGAGGTCAGCAGCACGGTGCGCAGGCCGGCGCCGCGCATCAGCGGCTCGCGCGCTCGCTCGGTCTGCGTCCCGCGGCTCCGTGCGGCCGGCGAGGTTGCGAACGCGAGACCACCTGCGAGGCTGAGCCCGGCGGCGGTCGCGACGGCGGCCGTCGTCGACCACAGGCCGATGATCCCGCCGGCGAGCAGCGGACCGGCGATGAAGGTCGCCTCCGCCACCATGCTGATCAGCGCGTAGCCGGCCTGCCGGGCGCCGGCGTCGGCGAGCAGGTCCGACCACACGCTGCGCAGCGCGGCGCCGGCCGGCGCCGCGATCGCGCCGGCCGTGAACGCGAGCGCGACCAGCACGCCGGTCGGGAGCCGAGCGTGCCCCGCGAGGATGAAGGCGAGGTCGGTGGCCACGGACGGCAGCACGAGCCGCAGCACCGCCGTGCTCGGCCCGACGCGGTCGACGAGCCGGCCGCGCAGCGGCGCGGCCAACACCCCGCCGGCGGTGGAGCCGGCGAGGACGAGGCTCGCGCTCGCGAACGAGCCCGTGGCACGGTGCGCGAACAGCACGAACGACACCGGCGCCATCGTCACGGCGATCCCGAGCGCGAGATAGGACACCGCCAGCCTCGGGACCCCGGGCGTCCGGAGCAGCTGCGCGTACGCGCGACCGGCCACGCCTCAGCGTCCGGCCCACTCTTCGCGCAGCACGCCGAACCAGACGACGTCCACGCGCGCGCCCCGCTCGACGTTGCGCTTGCGCAGGACGCCCTCCTGCGCGAACCCCAGCCGGCGCGCGAGGGCGAAGACCGCGTCGTTGTCGGGCGTCGTCGTCATCTCGACGCGCAGCAGGTCGAGCGCGTCGAGCGCCCACGACACGGCGAGCGCGACCGCGCGGCTCCCGACCCCGCGCCCGCGGGCGGCGGGTACGAGCCAGAAGCCGACCTCGCAGCGCCGGTGCGCCGTGTCGAACGAGTGCAGGATCATCGAGCCGAGGAAGGCGTCACCGGCAGCGTCCGAGACCGCGAGCTCGACCAGCTTGCCCTCCGCCGCGAGCTCCGGCAGGCGCGCGGCCCGCTCGCGGACCTTCGCCTCGTCCGGGTCCTCCTCCATCCCCAGCAGGCGCCCGAGGTCCGGATCCGCGCGGAACGCCGCGACATAGGCCTCGGCGTCGCCGGCGCGCAGCCGCCGCAGGACGACGTCGCCGTCGGTGAGCGAGTCGGGGAGTTCGAACTTCATGCCGTCATGGTCCCGCACTCGGCGCCCGCTAAGTTCATCGCCCATGTCCCGCACCATCGCCTCCATCGTCGACGGCCGCCCGCGCGAGGACGCGCCCGGCGGCCGCCTGACCTCCACGAACCCCGCCCGCACGGACGAGGTGGTCGCCGAGGTCCTGCTCGGCGATGCCCAGACCTTCGAGGACGCATGCCGCGCCGCGCGCGCGGCGCCGCCCGCGTGGGCCGCCGTGCCCGCCCCGATCCGCGGCCGCGTGATCGCCCAGGTCGGCCGGCTGGTCGAGGAGAACAAGGAGGCGCTGTCGCGGCTCGTCACGCGCGAGGTCGGCAAGCCGTACGCGGAGTCGCTCGGCGAGGTGCAGGAGATCATCGACACCTGCGACTTCTTCATCGGCGAGGGCCGGCGGCTGTACGGCCAGACCGTCCCGTCGGAGATGCCCGACAAGCAGCTCTTCACGTTCCGCGTGCCCGTCGGCGTCGCGGCCATCATCACCGCCGGCAACTTCCCGGTCGCGGTGCCCTCGTGGTATCTCGTGCCGGCGATCCTGTGCGGCAACGCGGTCGTCTGGAAGCCGGCGGAGTACTCGCCCGCGCTGGGCGACGCGCTCGCGCGCCTGTTCCACGCCGGCGGCGTGCCCGGCGGCGTGCTCAACCTCGTGCAGGCCGAGGGCGAGGCGACGTTCGGCGGCCTCGAGCGCGCGCTCGAGCAGGGCCTCGTCGACAAGGTCGGCTTCACGGGCTCGAGC
>JAXDGC010000060.1:0-20652 GCA_034665245.1 Solirubrobacteraceae bacterium
CCTCGGGCGCGTCGAAGTTGACGACGTGGGTGATGTCGGCGACGTCGATGCCGCGGGCGGCCACGTCGGTCGCGACGAGCGTGTCGACGTCCCAGCGCTCGAACGCGGCGAGCGCGCGCTCGCGCTGGTTCTGGGTCTTGTTGCCGTGCAGCGCGAGCGCCGTGATGCCGCGCGTGCCGAGGCGCTTGACGAGCCGGTCGGCGCCGCGCTTGGTGCGCACGAACACGAGCGCGAGGCCGCGGTCGCCCTCGAGCTGGTCGACGAGCGCGTCGAGCTTGGCCTCGTGGAGGACCTGGACGAAGCGGTGCTCGACCTGTGCGGTCTTCTCCGCGGTCGGCCGGTGGGCGTGATGGCGCGCCTTGCGGGTGTACTCGCGCGCCAGGTCGCCGGGGGCGCCGGCGAGCGTGGCCGAGAACAGCAGCGTCTGTCGCTCGACCGGCGTGCGCGAGACGATGCGCTCGAGGTCGGGGCGGAAGCCCATGTCCATCATGCGGTCGGCCTCGTCGAGGACGAGGATCCGGATGCGGCCGAGGTCGATGTCGCCCCGGTTCATCAGGTCGAGCAGGCGGCCGGGGGTGGCGACCAGCAGGTGGGCGCGCCGGGCGTTCTTGGCCTGGCGCTCGATGCCGACGCCGCCGTAGACGGCTGCGACGGTCAGGCCGAGTGCCTTGGCGACGTCGCTCGCGTCGTCGACGATCTGGCCGGCGAGCTCGCGGGTCGGGGCGAGGACGAGCGCGGCGGGGCGGGCGTTGCCGGCCTGCAGGCGCTCGAGGATCGGGAGGACGAACGCGAGTGTCTTGCCGGAGCCGGTGGGCGACTCGGCGAGGACGTCATGGCCGGCCAGCGCGTCGGGGATGACGAGCTTCTGGACGGCGAACGGTTCGGTGATGCCGCGGCGGGCGAGGGCGCCCGTGGCGGCAGACGACACGCCGAGATCGGCGAACGTTTGGGACGACATATTGGTGCTGCTCCTTCTAAGTGGTGCGGGAGATCTGACTGACCCGGACCACGCGAAGCGCACTCGAAGGCTCAAACCTCACGGGCAGCAAGACGCCACCCATGACCATGACGCTAGCAGGAGTCATACGTGCGGCCATACACCGTCAAGCGGAGCGGCGCCCGTGCCGAGGGGAGTCTCATGCCTCGATGCCGAACGCTGCTCCCCCTTCTTGTCCTGACGGGAGCGCTGGTTGGACCGGCCGCGGCCCAGGCCGGCGTGACGGAGTTCTCCAGCGGCCTGACCTCCTCGAGCCAGCCCGCGGACATCACGAAGGGGCCCGACGGCAACCTCTGGTTCACCCAGAAGGGCAGCCCAGGCGGAATCGGGCAGATCACCCCCGCGGGGTCGATCACCGAGTACACGGCCGGTGTCGTCCCCGGCTTCACGGCCGATCAGGAGCCCGAGCAGATCACGACGGGCCCCGACGGCGCGCTCTGGTTCACAGAGTCGGGCGTCACGGGGCAGATCGGGCGCTTCGATCCGGCGACGGACACCGTCACGGAGTACGCGACCGGGATCACCCCCAACCGCCAGCCGACGGGCATCGCGAAGGGCCCCGACGGCAACCTCTGGTTCACGGAGCGCGGCGGCGCGGGGGCCATCGCCCGCATCACCCCGACGGGCATGGTGACCGAGTACACCACCGGCCTCACCACGGGTAGCCAGCCGACCGACATCGCGGCAGGCCCCGACGGCAACCTCTGGTTCACCGAGAGCGCGGATCCCGGCCGGATCGGGCGCATCGACCCCGGCACCGGCTCCATCACCGAATTCTCCTACGGCCTCACGCCGAACAGCGGCCCGAGCCACATCACCTCCTCGGACGGCGCCCTCTACTTCACCCAGGCCGGCGGCGCCGGGCGCATCGGGCAGATGAAGACCGACGGCAACGTCGAGGAGTACACGACCGGCTTGACGCCGGACGCGAGCCCCGGCGGGATTGCCGAAGGCGGCGACGGCGCCCTGTGGTTCACCGAGGGCACGAACCCCGGCCGCCTCGGCCGGCTGTGGCCCGACTCCGAGCAGATCACGGAGTTCACCGGCGGCGTCGCGCTCGGCCTCAGCGCCGACGCAGGTCCCGCCGGGATCACCCGCGGCCCCGACGGCAACGTCTGGTTCACGGAGCGCGGCGTTCCCGCGCGCATCGGTCGCGTCACGGTGCCCCCGCGCGCGGAGCTGGCCAAGGCCGAGGGTCTCGGCGCCGGCGCGGTCCGCCTGAAGGCGAGCGTGGCGCCCAACAGCCAGCCGACCACGTATTTCATCGAATGGGGTTCTACGACCGGTTACGGCGACCAGACGTCGGTGCTGCCCGCGGCGACCGTGCCGGGACCCGTGAGCGTCTCGACCCAGGTCGACCTCGCTCTCGACGCCCACTACCACGCGCGGGTCACAGCGACGAACGCGTCGGGCACGGCGGTCTCGAAGGACAAGTTCTTCTACCTCACACTCGACGGCGAGGTCGTCAGGGAGAAGCCTGAGGTGAAGCCGCCGAGCGGGACCTCGACGGTGGTCGTCCCCGAGGGCCCCCCGGCCTCGGTCGATCCCGGAGCGACCACACCCGGCGCCGACGCCGCCGGCACGCTCTCACCCGCCGCGCCCCCGGCCCTCGGCCACGACGTGACCGTGCGGCCGGTCAGTGGCTCCGTGTTCGTCAAGGCGCCCGGGTCCGATCACTACGTGCCGCTCGGCGCGGGCGGCAACATCCGCGTCGGCTCGTTCGTCGACACCCGCAACGGCAAGGTCTCCCTCCAGAGCGCCCGCGACGCCCATGGTCGCACTCAGCAGGGCACCTTCTGGGGCGCCATCTTCCAGGTCCGCCAGCGCCGCCACGACAGCCGCGGCGTCACCGACCTCGTGCTCCGCGGCGGACGCTTCGCGGGCTGCCCGGCGCGCCGTGGCTCCGCGTCGGCCTCCGCCCTCGCTCGCGAGGCAGGCGGCCGTCGGCGCGCGGTGCGCCGGCTCTGGGGCAAGGACCGCCACGCCCGCTTCCGCACCCACGGGCGCGACAGCGTCGCCACCGTGCGCGGCACCGAGTGGGTCACCACGGACCGCTGCGACGGCACGCTCACGAAGGTGCGCGCGGGCAAGGTCCTCGTCCGCGACCTGCATCGCAAGCGCAGCGTCCTGCTGACCGCGGGGCACGCCTACCTCGCCCGTCACAACCGGCATTAGCGCCATGTTCCGGGGCAGGGAGGGGCTGATCATGCTGGTGGCGACGCTCGCCGCGGTCGCGCTCGCCCTCGTCGCCCGCGACGTCCACCTGCTCGACGGCGTCGAGGACGAGACCGTCGCCATGCGCTTCGACGCCCGCGGCGCCCAGCCGGTCGACGAGGTCACCGTCGTCGCGATCGACGACGTGACCTTCTCCGACCTCGAGGTCCAGTGGCCGTTCAAGCGCTCCCTGCACGCCCGCGCGATCGACGCGCTCCATCGCGCCGGCGCCAAGCAGATCGTCTACGACGTCCAGTTCACCGAGCCGACCGCCGAACGCGAGGACCAGGCGCTGTTCCGCGCCGTCCGCCGCGCGGGCGACGTCGTGCTCGCCACGACGGAGACCGACGGCCACGGCGGCACGAACGTGCTCGGGGGTGACGAGAACCTCCGCCTCGCGGGCGCGCATGCCGCCGCCGCGAACCTCGAGACCGACCGCGGCGGCGTCATCCACCGCTTCCCCTACGCCTCCGGCGGGCTGCGCAGCGTCGCCGTCGTCGCGGGCGGGCTCGCCGGCGGCCGGCCGCTCGCGCCTCACGCCTTCGACCGCGAGGGCGCATGGATCGACTACGCGGGCCCGCGCGGGACGGTGCCCACGGTCTCGTTCTCCGACCTCATCCACGGCAAGGCCGATCCGAAGCTGTTCCGCGGCCGGATCGTGGTCGTCGGCGCGACGGCACCGACGCTCCAGGACGTCCACTCGACTCCGACCGCCGACGACCGCCTGATGTCCGGCCCGGAGATCCAGGCCAACGCCATCGCCACCGCGCTGGACCGACTGCCGCTGCGCGACGCGCCGGGCTGGACCGGCCTGCTCGCGCTGCTGCTGCTCGGGGCTGCGCCCGCGTTCGCCCACGCGCGCACCCGCGTGCTCAAGGCCGCCGCGCTGTCGCCGGTCGCCGCGCTCGCCTTCGCCGCCATCGCGCAGGTCGCGTTCGCCCGTGGCTGGATGGTCCCCGTCACCTATCCGCTGCTCGCGCTCATCCTCAGCACGCTCAGCACCATGTCCGCCGGCTTCGTCTGCGAGCGCCGCGAGCGCACCCGCGTCGTCGAGCACAACGACCTGCTCGAGCAGCGCGTGCGCGAGCGCACCGCGGAGCTGCGCGACACGCAGCTCGAGGTGGTGCGCCGGCTCGGGCAGGCCGTCGAGTCGCGCGACGGCGACACCGGCGAGCACATCGAGCGCATCAGCCGCCTCTGCCAGCAGCTCGCGCTCGCCATCGGGTTGTCCGAGGACGAGGCGGAGCTCATCGGACACGCGAGCACGATGCACGACGTCGGCAAGATCGGCGTCCCCGACCGCGTGCTGCTCAAGCCGTCGCGGCTCGACACCGACGAATGGGCGCTGATGCAGTCGCACACGACGATCGGCGCCGCGATTCTCAGCGGCTCGAGCTCAGCGCTGCTGCAGACCGCCGAGTCGATCGCGCTGACCCACCACGAGCGCTGGGACGGCACCGGCTACCCGGCCGGCCTGCGCGGGGACGCGATCCCGCTCGCGGCGCGGATCTGCGCGGTCTGCGACGTCTTCGACGCCCTGCTCTCCGAACGCCGCTACAAGCGCGGCTGGACGATGGAGGAGGCGATCGCGGAGCTCGTGGCCCAGCGCGAGCGCCACTTCGACCCGGCACTCGTCGACGTCTTCGTCGGGCTGGTGCCCGGCCTCGTTGAGGAGTGGCCCACCGACGCCCGGGGTCAGGACCCGGGCGTCGGCGTGCTCACGTTCGATCAGTCGACGGCGGCGGGCGCGACCGAGCGGATCCATTCGCGCAGGGCGTCGCCGCCCACGCGGGCGTAGACGCCGGGCTTGTTCGGGCGCGCGCAGCCCTCGCCGAAGCTCGTCGCGCCGACGACCTTCAGCGCGCCGGCGGCGTCGCGGCCGAACATCGGGCCGCCCGAGTCGCCCTGGCAGGTGTCCGTGCCGCCCTGCGGGTAGCCGGCGCACACCATCGTGGTGGCCTCGAAGTCGCTGTAGGCGCCGGCGCAGTACGCATCCGTGGTGATCGGCACCTTCGCCTTCTGGAGCGTGTCCGGCGTGTCGCCGCCCTCAGAGGTCGTGCCGAAGCCGACGATCTCCTCGAGCGTGCTCGGCGCCCACAGGCTCGCCCCGCCCGCGCCGACGACATGGGTCGGCGCCTTGCTCGAGTTGCGCGCCAGCTTGAGGATCGTGATGTCGTGGCCCGAGGTCGCCAGGTAGTCGGGCTCGACGATCGCCTGCGAGACCGGGACGAGCTCGCCCTGGCCGGGCTTGTTGGAGCCGATGCGCACGTCGATCAGCGGGGCGGGCCAGCTGGCGGGCGAGGCGACGGCGGCGCCGGTCACCGAGCCGCAGTGGCCGGCCGTGAGGACGTAGTTGGGCGCGATCAGCGTGCCCGTGCAGAGAAAGCCCTTGCCGAAGGTGATCTCGGCCACGGACGGATACTCGCCCGCCGCAGCGTTGGATCCGCCGACGACGGCCATCGAGGGGGCGGCGGACAGCGCGAGCGCAGCGCAGGCCGCGGCCAGCGCGAGGGGAAGTCTGCGAAGGAATGTCATACCGGCTCCAACGCGCGCCGGCGTCAGAACTTGCGGTCAGCTCGGGGGAAGGGCGCGAACGGGCCGTGCCCTCCGGCGTGGCGTCCTGCCCGATCCGAGGCGGGGACCCTTCACTTCGGGCCGACGTAGAGCAGGGCGGCGTGGCCGCCGCGCTCGAACACCACGTAGTTGCCGTGCGGGCTGCTCATCGGGTCGGTGGTCGGGCCGGTGGCGCCGCGCTCGCCGAGCAGCCAGCGCTCGCCCGACGGCTCGGTCGACAGCATCGCGTCACGGACGCCGTTGACGTCGGGCCGGCGCGCCGTGGTGACCGCGATGTCCGTCGCGTCGGACTCGAACATCACCCATGTCCCTCCAGCGGTCAGCGTGGGCGCGGTGCTCGGGCCGTTGCCGGGCGCCCCGCGGCTGGTGCGGGATGCGAGGCGCAGGGCCGGTGACCCAGCGCCGACATGCGCCTTGACCACCTGCGAGATCCCGCGCGTCGCGCGCCCGACGAGGTCGGCGGCGGTCGTCACGAACGCGACCACCGTGCCGTCGACGTTGCTGCTCGGCGAGTGCGACGCGGCTGCGCCGGCGCGGCCGTCGGGCCCGGCGGAGACGAGACGGGTGTCCATGTGCAGGCGCTGCACGCTCCGGCCGTGGACCCTCGCCCCGTAGCGGCGGGTCATCACGCGCTGGTAGACGTCCGTGACCCCGTTGCCGTCGCGCGAGGACAGGTTGCCCGCCTCGGAGGCGAAGGTGATGGCGCGCGTGGTGCCGTTGTGCGTGAAGGCGATCGAGTGGCTGTCGCCGTCGCCGGGCCGGCCGCCGTCGGTCGCCGAAGCGAGGAAGGTAAGTCCCTTGAGCGCGCGATCGATGCCCTTCGTGCCGCCGAGCGCGCGCACGTAGACCTGGCGGCGGCCGGGCGGGTTGGCCCGCGTCACCGCGGTGCGCCAGGAGCGGTTGCGCGTGCGGCGCAGCGCGAGGTCGGCCGCGTCCGAGACGAAGGCCACGCGCGTGCAGAGCCCGTTCACCGCGACCTCGGACACCGTGCCGGACGACTGGCGCCCGCGGCTGTTCAGCGACACCCGCCGGACCGAGCCCGAGCGCAGGTCATAGAGGAACGCGTCGGGCCTGCCGTTGGTGTCGCCGGGCACGAGGTTGGAGGCCGCCGAGACGAAGGCGACGCAGTGGGGCGCGACGCGCGACGTGCCGTCGAGCGACGGCTGCGTCGAGGGCCCGTTGGCCGGCTGTCCGCCGAGGCCGCGCGACGCGAGCACCTCCGCCCCGGCGTGCCAGGGCGTGCCGTTGTCGCCGTAGCCGTCGGCACGGCGCACGACGAAGACGTTGGTCGTGCCGCCGGTGTCGGCCTCGAAGGCGGCGAGGCGCGCGAAGCGCTTGTCCTGCGAGATGGCCGGGTTGCGCGACGGCGCGGCGGACAGGCTCTGTACGCCCGTGCCGGGGAACTCTGCGGCCGCCGCGGCCGGGAGGAGCGCGACCGCGAGGAGGGCGAGGGCGAGGGCGGCCTTCACACCGCCCAGGCTAGCCAGCCGCGCTCAGCCTGCGTAGGCGAACGGGTGGTTGAAGACGTCCATCGCGCGGTGACGGGCCTTGACCGGGATCTCGAAGTTGGCGCCGGCCTTGGCGTCGGCGACGCGGACGGAGACGCTGTCGGTGCCCGGATCCCAGAGGAGCCAGACATCGATGCCGTCGTTGGAACGGTGGTTGAGCTCGCGGTGGGAGTTGGAGGAGGCCATGGGTGGAACTCTCCCGCAGCGCCGGGCCTCCCGACAGGGTGGTGCCACGTCTCATATCGGTACGGTCAGCCCCCATGATCGGCCGCGAGCGACAGACCTCGATCTACCTCCAGGGCGTCAGCGGACGGCGCCCGCGAGTACCGCTCGACCCCGAGCGCCTCGAGGCGGCCGCGCGCAGGGCGATGCGCTCCGACGCCTTTGCCTACGTCAAGGCCGGCGCCGGCACGGAGGACACCGTGCGCGAGAACCGCGCCGCGTTCACCCGCCACCGGATCGTCCCGCGGATGCTGCGCGGGGTCGAGCGCCCGGATGCGAGCGTCGAGCTGTTCGGCCGCCGCCTCGACTCCCCCGTGCTGCTCGCGCCCGTCGGCGTGCTCGAGCTCGCCCACCGCGAGGCCGACGTCGCCGTCGCCCGCGCCGCGCGTCGCACCGGCGTGCCGATGATCTTCTCCAACCAGGCCTCGCGGCCGATGGAGGAGTGCGCCCAGGCGCTCGGCGACAGCCCGCGCTGGTTCCAGCTCTACTGGAGCACCTCGAACGAGCTGGTCGAGAGCCTCGTCGGCCGCGCCGAGGCGTGCGGCTGCGAGGCGATCGTGCTCACGCTGGACACGACGACGGTCGGCTGGCGCCCGCGCGACCTCGAGCCGGCCTTCCTGCCGTTCCTGCGCGGCCAGGGCATCGCGCAGTACACGAGCGACCCGGTCTTCCGCCGCCTGATGGCCTCCGGCGCTAACGGCGAGGGGTCCCCCACGCCACCCCCGACGCCCCAGGCGCTGCGCACCCTCGTGGCGCTCACCCGCGCCTATCCCGGCTCGTTCTGGCGCAACGCGAAGTCCGGAGACGGGCGCGCGGCCGTCCAGCGCTTCACGGAGATCTTCTCGCGGCCGTCGCTCTCGTGGGCGGACCTGCCGTTCCTGCGCGAGCGCACGAAGCTTCCGATCCTGCTCAAGGGCATCCTGCACGCCGACGACGCCCGGCGGGCGCTCGACGCCGGCGTCGACGGCATCGTCGTCTCCAATCACGGCGGCCGCCAGGTCGACGGCGCGATCGCCACGCTCGACGCGCTGCCCGCCGTCGCGGCGGCCGTCGACGGCCGCGTGCCCGTGCTGCTCGACAGCGGCGTGCGCGCCGGCGCCGACATCTTCAAGGCGCTCGCGCTCGGCGCCCGCGCGGTGCTGATCGGGCGCGCCTACGTCTACGGCCTCGCCGTCGCCGGGGAGGCGGGCGTCGCGGAGGTGCTCGACAACCTGCGCGCGGAGCTCGACCTCACGATGGCGCTCGCCGGCTGCGGCTCGCTCGCCGAGGTCGGCCCCGAGACGCTCGAGCGGATCTAGATGCGACGGCGCCTCGCGGGGCGGCTCTGGACGGTCGACATCGCGATCACGCGGAAGTAGCCCGTGCTCGACGTCGCGACCGCGGCCGGCAGCCTGCTCGCCGCCTTCGGGCTCTCCGGCGCGGCGGGGCTGAACGCCTGGATCCCGCTGCTGGCGGTCGGCCTGCTGAGCCGCGCGGGCCAGCTCGAGCTCGCCGACGGCTACGACTGGCTCACGAGCACGCCCGCGCTGATCGCGCTCGGCGTGCTCTTCGTGCTCGACTTCGTCGGCGACAAGGTGCCGGCCATCGACAGCCTGCTGCACGCCGTCGGCACGCTCGTGCACCCGGCCGCCGGCGCGATCGTGTTCGCGGGGCCGACCGAGATCCCCACCGACGTCCCCTCGATCGTGCTGTTCGCCCTCGGCGCCGCGGTGGCGGGCTCGCTGCACGCGACGCGCGCGACGGTCCGGCCGGTCTCGACGACGATGACCGCCGGCGCGGGCAATCCCGTGCTGTCGCTGACGGAGGACATCGGCTCGGCCGTGCTCAGCGTCGTCGCCGTGTTCGCGCCGATCCTCGGCGCCCTCTGCCTCATCGTCGTCGTCGTGGTCGCGGTGCTGTGGTGGCGGCGCGTCCGACGGCGATCCGGCCGGGTCAGGCCTGCTGCGAGGCGCTGAGGAGGTCGACGGCGACCCCGCGGCACAGACCCGGAGGCCGCTCGCTCGCTCGCCGTTTACCCTGGGCGCCGCGCCCTCCCCGCTCGCCGTGCCAGTCCGCCGCTCCCGCCCACTCCTGCTCGTGCTGTCGCTCGCCGTCGTGGCGGCCGCACTCGCGCTGCCGTCGCTGCGGGCCGCGCCTGCTCCGGCGGCGTTCGAGCGCCCGAGCGTCGTCGTGCTGATGACCGACGACCAGACCTACCAGGACGTGGCGGCGATGCCGGAGACGAAGCGGCTGATCGGCGCGACCGGCGCCCGCTTCACTCGCAGCTATGTCTCCACGCCGCTGTGCTGTCCCTCGCGGGCCACCTACCTCACGGGCCAGTACGGGCACAACAACGGCGTCTTCAACAACGCGCCGCCGCACGGCGGCGTCGAGGCGCTCGACGCGGCCCACACCCTGCCCGTCTGGCTGCAGGCCGCCGGCTACCGCACCTCGCACATCGGCAAGTACCTCAACGGCTACGGCCTGCGGCGCAAGCCCGATGTGCCGCCCGGCTGGAGCGACTGGCACGGCACCGTCGACAAGAGCACCTACCAGATGTACGGCTACAGGATGTTCGAGAACGGGGTGCTCAACCGCTACGGCAACTTCGACGTCGAGGACCCGGCGCTCTACCAGACCGACGTGCTGCGCCGGAAGGCGGTCGAGTCGATCGAGGCGACGCGCCCCGACACGCCGCTGTACCTGTCGCTGATGTTCGTCGCGCCGCACGGCGAGGTCGAGAACCCCGGCAGCACGACCCAGCCCTTCATCCGCCCCGCGCCGCGGCACGTCGGCCGCTTCAGCAAGCTGCGCGAGCCTCGCTCCTTCCGGGGCGAGCGCGACATCCGCGACAAGCCCGCCTACATCCGCCGCCTGCACCGCACGGACACGGCGACTGCCACGCGCGTGCGCGCCGACTTCCGCGCGCGCCGTGAGTCGCTGCTCGCCGTCGACGAGGCGGTCGCGGACGTGGTGGGTGCGCTCGAGCGCACGGGACGGCTCGCGTCGACCTACATCCTGTTCACCTCCGACAACGGCTTCTTCCAGGGCGAGCACCGCATCGTCAAGGGCAAGTACCTCGCCTACGACCCCTCCTCGCACGTGCCGCTGATGATCCGCGGGCCCGGCATCGCGCCCGGCACGGTCTCCGGCGAGCTGGTCGCGAACACCGACCTCGCGCCGACGCTGCTCGACGCGACGGGAGCAACGCCGGACATCCCGGTCGACGGCCGCTCGATCCTGCCCTTCGCGCGCGACCCGCGGCTGCGCACGCGCCGTCCGGTGCTGCACGAGGGGCTCGTGCCGGGCGACATCGACCGCGACGGCGCGCCGCGCACCCACCGCGTCCCGCGCTATCGCGCGATCCGCACCGCGCGCTACCTCTGGGTCGAGTGGCAGGGCGGGGCGCGGGAGCTCTATGACCTCGCCCGCGACCCCGGCGAGACGCACTCACGCCACGCCGACCGCCGCTATCGCAAGATCCGGCGCTCGCTGCACCGGGAGCTCCAGCGGCTGCGCGACTGCGCAGGCGACACCTGCCGGCTCCCGGTCGGCCCGCTGGGATGAACCGCCCAGCGTCCGCCCGTCCTCTGGTAGATCCTTCCCGCATGCCGCTTCGCCTCCTCCGCGCCGTCCTGGCCGCCGCCCTCGCCGTCCTCGCCCTTCCGGTCGCCGCGTCCGCCCAGTCGGGCCCCTACACGACGCTGCCGGGCGGCATCAGCGCCTACCCCTCCCCAGGCACCGTTTCCGCGGGCCCGCGGACGCAGATCTCGCTGCGGGGCGCCCCCAGGAGCCGGCTCGGGACGATCCGCGTCACGGGATCGCGAAGCGGCCGCCACAGCGGCCGGCTGCGCCCGCATTCGGACGGCCAGGGGGCGAGCTTCGTGATGGGCAGGCGCTTCCGCGGCGGGGAGCGAGTCACCGTGCGGACCGGTCTGCCGCTGCGTGGGACGCGCAACGGCGACTACACGTTCCGGATCGCGCGCATCCCCAAGCGGGTGACGATCCAGAACCTCATCCTCGAGAACATCGACGCCAAGCTCGTGCGCCGCTTCCGCTCCCGCCGCGACCTCGCGCCACCGTTCGTGAACGTCGAGCAGCGCTCTCCGGCGCGGGCGCCCGGGTACCTGTTCCTCACCCCGAAGTCCAAGAAGGACCAGAAGCAGGCCGGACCGATGATCGCCGACAACACGGGGCAGCCGGTGTGGTTCCAGCCGCTGCCGGGCGTCCAGGCCGCGACCGACTTCCGCACGCAGACCTACAAGGGCAAGCCGGTCCTCACGTTCTGGCGCGGCACCTCGCGCCAGGGGATCGGGGTCGGCGAGATGGTCGTGCTCGACCAGGCCTACCGCGTCATCCGCCGGATCCGCACGGCCAACGGCTTCCGCCCCGACCTGCACGAGTTCAACCTCACCCCGAGGGGTACCGCGATCCTCATCACCTACCCGGTGGTGCGCACCGACCTGCGGAAGGTGAAGGGCGCGCGCCACGGCCTCGCCGTCGACTCGGTGATCCAGGAGATCGACCTCGACACCGGCCTGGTCGAGTTCGAGTGGCACTCGCTCGGAAAGATCGCCCTCACCGAGACCTTCTCCAAGCCGAACCCGAGCCCGCGCGCCCCCTTCGACTACGCGCACGCCAACTCGGTCAACCTCGACACGGACGGCGACTTCCTGCTGTCCGCGCGCAACGCGTGGACGGTCTACAAGATCGACCGCGAGACGGGCAACATCCGCTGGCGCCTGGGCGGCAGGAAGAGCACATTCAAGCTCCCGGCCGCCGCCCGCTTCGCGTGGCAGCACGACGTCCACCGGCGCGGCGACGGGGCGATCACGCTGTTCGACAACGAGGCGTTCCCGCCCATCCGCAAGTTCTCGCGGGCGCTCGCGCTGCGGCTCGACGAGCGCGCGAAGACGGCGGCGGTGGCCGGCGCGCTGACGCACCCGCGCAAGCTGCTGACGGCCACCCAGGGCAACCAGCAGTCGCTGCCCGGCGGCGGTGCGATGGTCGGCTGGGGCTCGCAGCGCTACCTGAGCGAGTTCGGTCCCGCGGGCAACGTCGTCTTCGACGCATCGCTCTCGCTCGGCTTCGAGAGCTACCGCGCCTACCGGCTGCCGTGGGTCGGGTTGCCGCGCACGCGCCCGAAGGTCGCGGCGGCGGACGAGCCCGGCGCCGGCACCGACGTCTACTCGACCTGGAACGGCGCGACCGAGGTCGTGTCGTGGGAGATCCTCGCCGGCTCGAGCGCCGGCAGCCTGCGCTCGGTCGCCTCTGAGCCGCGGCGCGGCTTCGAGACGAAGATCACCGTGCCGGGCGTGCCGCGCTTCGTCGTCGCGCGGGCCAAGGACGCCACCGGGCGCGTGCTGTCCAGCTCGCACCTGACGCGGGTGCGCTGACCCGCCGGGTTTCCTCGCGCCACCGCGGAGGGAAGGACGGAACGGTGGCCGAGGGTCGCATCATCGAGACCAGGATCCCGGCGCGGCGCGATCCGGAGGTCGGGGCGCGGGCGGTTCGTGGCCGAGGAGGAGGCGCTCGCGGGCGCTCGCTGACGCCCGGCTAGCCTGAAGCGCGTGCGGCTCAGCGTGCTCGACCAGTCTCCGGTGCCCGAGGGCTCGACCGGCGCCGACGCGCTCGCGAACACGCTCGACCTCGGGCGGCTGGCCGACGGCCTCGGCTACCACCGCTACTGGCTGGCCGAGCACCACGGCGGTCCGTCGCTGGCCGGCCCGAGCCCGGAGGCGCTGATCGGCCCCGTCGCGGCCGCCACCTCGCGCATCCGCGTCGGCAGCGGCGGCGTGATGCTCCCGCACTACTCGCCGTTCAAGGTCGCGGAGACCTTCAGCGTGCTCGCCGCCCTCTTCCCCGGCCGCATCGACCTCGGCATCGGCCGCGCGGCGGGCACCGACCCGATGACGACCTACGCGCTGCAGCGCGACCGCCGCACCGCCGGGCCCGACGACTTCCCGCAGCAGCTGGCCGAGCTGCTCGCGCACTACGACGGCGCGTTCCCCGCGGACCATCCGTTCGCGCGGCTCGGCCGCACGCTGCCCGGCGGCGACGAACAGCCGGAGGTGTGGCTGCTCGGCTCCTCGCCGCAGAGCGCGATCTGGGCCGCGCAGCTCGGCCTGCCCTACGCGTTCGCCGATTTCATCAACCCCGACGGGGCGCCCGCCGCGGCGCAGTACCGCGAGGGCTTCGAGCCCTCGGCGCGGCTCGCGACGCCGCGCGTCGCGGTCGCCGTCTGGGCGGTCTGCGCCGACACCGACGAAGAGGCGCAGCGGCTGGCGGCGAGCGGCCGCATGACGCTGACGCTGCTGCGCCAGGGCCGGCTGGTTCCGGTACCGCCCCCGGAGAAGGCGCTGCGCTTCCTCGCCCAACAGGGCGCCGACCCCACCGGCGCGGGGCCTGGCCGCCGCGGCGTGATCGGCTCCTCCGCGACGGTGCGCGCCGGGCTCGAGGAGATCGCATCGCGCTACGGCGCGGACGAGGTCATCGTCGTCACGATCACCTGGGACCACGCCGCTCGCCGCCGCTCCTACGAGCTGATCGCCGAGGCCTGCGGCCTCGCGGACGCCGACGACGAGCGCGCCGCGGCGCATGCCGGCTGACCCGGCGCCGTACCGCGCCGCGCTGCTCGACTGGATGGCGTGTGCGGTGCGCGGCCGCCTCGAGCCCGCCGCGCGGGCGGCGGCCGCTGCCGGCGACGGACTGCTCGAGCGGGTTGCGGCGCTCGGGACCGCGGGGCACGTGCTCGACTTCGACGACACCTATCTGCCCGGCATCGCGCACCTGAGCGCGCCGGTCGCGCCCGCGGCGATCGCGGTCGGCGCGGCCGTCGGGGCCACGGTCGGTGACGTCGTCGCCGCCTACGCGCGCGGCTTCGAGGCGATGGGCGCGCTCGCCCGCGCCGGCCATCCGGCGCTCTACGACCGCGGCTGGCACCCGACCGCGGTGTGCGGCGGCGTCGGCGCGGCGACAGCGGCGGCGGCGCTCCTCGACGCCCCCGAGGACACCGCGGTCGCGCTCGCCGCTCTGCGCGCGGGCGGGCTGCGCGCCGCGTTCGGCTCGGACGGCAAGTCGCTCCAGGTCGGGCTCGCGGCGGCGTCCGGAGTCGCCGCCGCCCAGCTCGCCGCCGCGGGCGCCACCGTGCCGCGCGACCGCGTCGGCGCCGCGTGGCGCGCCGCCTACGGCGGCGAATGGCCCGAGCCCGGCGACGGGCCGCCGGCGATCGAGCGCAACTGGATCAAGGCGTGGCCGTGCTGCCTGCAGACCCACGGGGCGATCGAGTGCGCGGAGCGCGTGGGCGAAGTCCCCGACGGCCCGCTCGTCGTCCTCGCCCACCCGGTGTCGCGCCAGGCGGCGGGCTATGACGACGTCGAGACCACGCTGCAGGCGAAGTTCTCGATCCCCTACACGACCGCCTACACGCTGCTCCACGGAGGCCCGCGGGTCGACGCCTTCGACGCGCTCGACGACGACGCGCGGAAGCTCGCGTCTCGGATCGAGGTCCGCACGGACCGCGAGCTCGGCGAGTCGGAGTTCGCGCTGCTCGCCGGCGACGAGGAGCTCGCGCGCGTCGACGCGGCGCGGGGGTCACCGGAGCATCCTCTGGCGAAGGAGGACCTGCGCGCGAAGGTCCGCGACCTTGCGGGCGAGCGGCTCGACGGGGTGCTCGACGATCCAGGACGACCGGCGGCGGAGCTGCTGGCGAACGTCAACTGCGCTGGGTAGGAAGTGAGTGTGCCGACCGTTTCGGTCGCACCGTCCTGCCCTGACCTCGCATAGCGATGCCCAGGCAGGACAGTGGTCGCCGCGACCACTTAGAGATCCACCACCGCCAACCCCAGCGTCCGCGCCGCCAGCAACTCCGCCACCACCCGCCGGTGACACCCCGCCGGATTCGCCTCGAGGCACAGGAGCGCCGTCCGCGGCCCGCGGCCGATCTCCACCGCCAGCCCGTCGAGCTCCTCCCCGAAATGCGCTTCGACGTGCGCCCGATACGCAGCCGCCGCCTCCCCGACGTGCCCCGCGCGGAAGAGCCCCCGGATCTCGAGCGGCGTCCCGAGCTCGCGCCGGTGCTCGTACGCGATCCCGTGCTCGGCGAGCTTCAACGCGAGCTTGGTCTTCGACATGCCCGGGCGGCGCGACTGCGGGCGGAGGCGGACGTCGAGCACGCGCTGGACGCCCGCCGCCGTGAGCTCCGCCACCAGCGCGTCGGGCCACAGCTGCTGGTAGCCGATGGTCCAGAGCGTCGGCATCTACGGCCGCGGCCGGCGCAGGAGGCCTGCGACCGTGCGCCCGACGACGACGTAGACGAGCAGCGCCAGGCCCCAGTTCACCGCGACCTGGAGCTTGGCGTCGTGGAGCGAGAAGAAATCCTTGAACGGGCCGATGAGCCACCGCGCGGCGTCGTGGATGAGCTTCACGATGTCGTTCGAGCGGTTGGCATCGAGCACGACCAGCAGCACGCCGACCGCGATGATCGCCGCCACGACCGCGACGACGATCTCGATCAGTCGCGCGAGAGCGCCGAGCGCGCCGTAAGCCGCCACGCGACCACCGCGCCGCGGCGCGACGCTTCCCGCTGCTCGCCGTCTCCCGAACCGCGCCATCGCCCGGCGACCCTACCCGGCGGCGCGCGGTCCCGCGTCGATTGCCTCTCGCACCTCGGCCTCGGTCGGCGCGGGGCCGAAGCCGGTCAGGCACCACGTCGCCCCGGCCTGCTCCCACGGCGTCGGATCGGTACCCGCCGGGTTGGTCACGACGAAGTCGAACGGGCCCGCCGCATCCGCGCGCATGTCCCGGATGAGGGCCACCAGCTCGACCAGCGCCTCGGGGCCGGGCAGGTCGATCGGGAAGATGCCGTCCCAGCGCGCGGCGCGGCGCATCGGGCGGCGGTTCGGCCAGCGCGCCCCGACCCAGATCGGGATCCGCGGCTGCTGGGCGGGCGGCGGTGCGAACTCGCCGCCCCACAGCTCGACCAGGCGACCGAGCCCCTCGTCGAGCAGTCGCGCCCGCTCGCGCGGGTCGCCCGCGTCGCCGAACGGCGCGAACTCGCCGTGGCGGTCCCCTCCGATCCCGACGCCGAGCACGAGCCGGCCGCCGCTCAGGCGGTCGAGCGTGACCGTCTCACGCGCGAGCTTCTGGATCCGGCGCCGCGGCGTCGGGGTCACGAGCGGGCCGAAGCGCACGCGCTCGGTGGCGCACGCGATCGCCGTCATCGCCACCCACGGGTCGGCGAGCTCGCGCGTGTCCACGTAGGCGAGGTGGTCCCACAGGAAGAAGCCGTCCCAGCCGCCCTCCTCGGCCGCCTCGGCGAGTCGCGCGAGCCGGCGCGCGTCCGCGAGCTCCCCGAAGGGGGCGACGAAGATCGCGCGCCGGACTGCCACGCGGCGACGGTACCCGATCCTCAGCCGAAGATCGGGAACGCCCGGCGCCGGGCGAGCGCGTCCATACCGTCCTGGATGCTGCGCCGGACCTCCTCGTACTTCTCGTCGACGTAGGCCTTGTCGCCGGCGCGCTCAGGGTCGTGGTCGACCTCGACGGGATCCTGGAAGGCGGTGCGGATCTTCGTCGGCAGCGGCAGCTCGGGCAGCATCGCCGGCCCGATGCCCCAGGGCGCGCTGAGCGCGATCGGGAACATCTTCAGCCGCGCGACCCTGTCCAGCTGCAGCGCGCGTGCGATGCCGCGGCCCCTGGCCAGCACCGGCATCGAGTCGGGTCCGCCGACGGTCGCGATCGGCACGATCGGGACGCCGGCGTTGATCGCCATGCGCACGAAGCCCTTGCGGCCGGCCAGCACCGCCTCGTCGCGCTGGGTCCACTTGCGCAGCGAGTCGATCTCGCCGCCCGGCCACAGCGCGACGTCGTGGCCCGCGGCGAGCGCCGCCGAGATCGAGTCCGGCGCCGCGGGCAGCACGCCCATGCGGCGGAAATACCCGCCGATCACCGGCGCCGCCATCAGCGCGTCGTGCGCGGTGCCGTGCAGCACGCGCTCGGAGCCGAAGCGCCGCCACCACTGGATCCCGACCGTCCACGCATCCCACACGAACGGCGCGCCGGAGTGGATGCCGATCAGCAGCGCGGGCGGCTCTGGGAGCTTCTCCCAGCCCCCGATCTCCATCCGGAACCAGTAATCCATGAGCGGGTTCCAAAGGTACTTCTGGCGCTTCATGAAGTCGTCGTCGACGCCGTCGAGCGACCACTCGCCGGCGCGCTCCGCGATCCATCCCGCGGCGCCCGAGGCGTCCTCGCGGCGCTCGTCGACCTTCTTCTTCGCCTTCGCGGCGTTGCGCTCGCGTTGTTCGGTGACGGCCATGACGTCGTATTACCCAGCGTCGGCGGTCCATGCATCGGGCACATCGGCGCGCTTACGGCCGACGAGCGCGACGTACTCGAGCGGCTCGCCTGCGATCGACAGCCGGTGGACGTAGCGGCGGTCGGCGACCTGCTCGAAGACGTCCTCGCGGACCATCCGCCGGATCAGGCCGCGGAAGCCCGACTCGTCGACGCGCTCGAGGAAGTCGGCCTTGAGGTTGAACGCGACCCAGGCCCCCTCCTCGACGACGTTGTAGGCCTCGGCGAACGCGCGCGGCGGGATGTCGTCGAAGCCGAGCGCGGCGACCGTGGTCATGCAGCTCGGCGAGCCGGCGCCGAGACGCGCGCGCTCGTCGTCCTCGAGCTGCGTGAGGTCGCACACCACGTAGTCGTCGTAGACCCCGGGGCGATCGCGCTCGGCCGCCCGCGCGGCCTCCGGGATGATGTCGACCCCGACGATCGCGGCGACGCCGAGCCGCTGCAGCTCCTCGCCGACGAGGCCGTTGCCCGCGCCCACGTCGAGCACCGAGAGATCCCCGGGGTCGACCCCGGCCCGCTCGAGCTGCTCCGCGAGCAGCCCGATCACCACCTCGGGCGACTGGCACTCCAGATGGTCATGGAAGATCCGCTCGTAGAGCCCGGGGACGTCGTAGATCTCGTGGTAGTCGTGGAAGCGGATGGTGCGCGCCTCGCCGTCGGCGACGACCTCGCACCACTCGGTGTCCTGCGACGCCGCGGCTTCGGCGTCTGAGGCGAAGCGCACGGTCAGATCGGCTGTGGTCTCGGTCACAGTGCCTTCTCCTGCCCCTGGTGAGCGATGACTAACCGGGCGTTTGACTTCGCCCGTCACGAGCGGGACCCTGGGGCCATGTTCGACGGGCCGGTCGGGGTGCACCTGGTGGGGAGCGTCCCCCTGGGCAGCGCCGAGGAGGTGTTCCGCCGCGTGGCGGCCGTGCTCGGCGACCGGCTCCGGCGGATCCCGGACGGCGAGACGGGCCCGCGCTCGGACTGGATCGGCTGGCAGTACCCGGTGTTCAGCTCGCGCCCGCAGTTCGAGCCGGGCGTGCCCGGAGCGTCCTCCTCCTACCGGGCGCTGCCGCAGCTGCGCCTGCGCTCCGGGGTGGCGGCGGACGGTCTGGGCTTCGACGAGCTCGGCTACGCCTCGGCGGCGATGTCCTCCCACCAGATCTACGCGCGACTGAAGGACGAGGGCGTGATCCCGGCCGGCTGCCGCTTCCTCGTCTCCCTCCCGACGCCGCTCGCGCCGGTGAGCGCGTTCGTGGCGCTCGAGCACCAGGCCGAGCTCGAGCCGGTCTACGAGACCCAGATGGCGAGGGAGGTCGAGCGCATCCTCGACGCCATCCCGCCCGAGGAGCTCGCGATCCAGTGGGACGCGCGCTACGAGTTCGCGATGCTCGACGGCGCGATCGCGGTCTGGTTCGGCGACGTCCGCGCGGGCATCCTCGAGCGCCTGCTGCGGCTCGGGCGCCACGTGCCCGCCGAGGTCGAGCTCGGCTACCACCTCTGCTACGGCGACGACGAGCACGGCCACTTCTCCGAGCCCCAGGACTCGAAGGACCTGGTCGCGGTCGCGAACGCGCTCGCCGCCGGGCTCGAGCGCCCGCTGAACTGGATCCACATGCCGGTGCCCGAGTCCCGCGACGACGACGGCTGGTTCGCCCCGATGCGCGAGCTGAGCCTGTCGCCGGAGACCGAGCTCTACCTCGGCCTCGTGCACCCCTCCGACCGCGACGAGGGCGCGCAGCGCCGGATCGCGGCCGCGCGCCGCCACGTCGCCCGCTTCGGCGTGGCGACGGAGTGCGGGTGGGGCCGCGGCACCGCCGAGGCCGTCATGGGCCTGCTCGAGCTGCACCGTGGCGTGTCGGCGCCGCTGCCCGACGCGGCGCCGCAGCCCGGCTAGCCTATGCCGCTGCCGCCATGCGGTCCGTCTGCTCGCCGCTGCCCTTGATCTTCTCGCCCTTGTAGGGCCCGGGCTTCGGCCGCACCTTGCCGCCCGGGAACGCGAGCCGGAGGATCGTGCGCTGCACCATGCCCAGCTGCTTGAAGAACGGGCCGGTGTTGTAGGGCAGCTCGTAGCGCTCGCAGATCTGGCGCACGCGCGGGGCGATCTCGCCGTAGCGGGTGCTCGGCATGTCCGGGTAGAGGTGGTGCTCGACCTGGTAGCCGAGGTTGCCGCTCATGACGTGGAAGAGCGCGCTGCCCTCGATGTTGGCGGCGCCGAGCAGCTGGCGCACGTAGCGCCCGCCGGTCGTCTCGTCCTCGGTCTCCTCGATGCTGAAGGTGTACGTCTGATCGGGGAAGTGCCCGCAGAAGATGATCGCGTAGGCCCACACGTTGCGGACGACGTTCGCCGTGGCGTCCGCGGTCAGCGTCGAGCGGAAGGTCGGGCCCGTGAGCCGCTTGAGCACGGTCAGCGCGGGGTGCTCGGAGCGCACCCGGGGGCGCCGCCGCCGCACCGTGTCGACCGCGCGCCGCACGCGGCCCGCGTCCGGCTCGGGCTGCTTGTGCAGGTTGCGGTCGGCGTAGGCCATCAGCAGCGAGCTGAGCAGCGGGAACGCGACGTAGTCCTTGACGATCTGCGTGCGCGCCTTGGTCGCCATGCCCTTGAGCTGCCGGCGCACCTCCTCCTTGGACTTCTCGCCGCTGCGGACCGCGTCGAAGTCGAGGTCGTGGAACGCGACGCCCCACTCGAACAGCGCAGCCAGGATGAGGTTCCAGAACGGCTGGCCGAGGTAGACCGGGTGCCACTTCTGGTGCGGGTCGATCCGCATGATCTCGTAGCCGAGGTCCTTGTCCTTGCCGCGGATGTTCGTGAACGTG
>JAXDGC010000061.1:0-4989 GCA_034665245.1 Solirubrobacteraceae bacterium
GCCTGGTAGGTCGTGTAGAGCTGCGACAGCTGCTGGATCGGGTCGAAGAAGTTGTTCAGCGCCGCCACGAACGCCACCAGCACGCCGACGGTCACGTCGCCCTGCAGCGCCTGGATGCCGCCGAACAGCAGGATCCCCGCGGTCGCGATCGCCGACAGCAGCTCCACACCGGGGAAGTAGGCCGCGTTCAGGTAGACGGTCGTCATGTTCGCCGCGCGGTTGTCCTCATTGAGCTCGGCGAAGCGCTTCTTGTGGCGGCCCTCCTGGCCGAACGAGCGCACGACGCGGATGCCCGAGAGCGTCTCCTGGAGGTAGGCGGTGATCGCCGCGAGCTTCTCGCGCGTGAGCCGGTAGGCGTCGGCCGAGATGATCCGGAACACGAACGACGCGATGCCGAGCACCGGGAAGATCAGGAACGTCAGCAGCGCGAGCTGCGCGTCGAGCCAGATCAGGATCGCGGCCGTGCCGAGCAGCGTCAGCGTCGAGCCGAACAGCGTCACGACGCCGTCGGAGACGAGCTGGTCGAGCGCCTGCACGTCGTTCGTGAGGCGCGAGATGATCGCTCCGGCCTGGCGCCGCGAGTAGAAGCCGACCGACAGCGTCTGCAGGTGGGCGAAGAGCTGGATCCGCAGGTCCTGGAGCGCGCGCTGGCCCACCCAGCCGACGAGGTAGGTCTGCGCGTAGGAGGCGGCCCAGTAGACGAGCGCGCTGATGACGAACGCGACGACGACGAGGTTCAGCGTCGCCGTGTCCTTCGGCGTGATGCCCTCGTCGATGGCGAGCTTGGCCAGCGGCGGCGGCGCGAGCGTCGCGGCGGTCGAGAGCAGCAGCGCGACGAAGGCCATGATCACGCGGCCGCGGTATGGGCGCAGGAGCTCGATCAGCCCGCGCAGCTTGCGCCGGCGGCCGCTCGTCGCCCGCAGCCGGCGACGGAACTCCTCGAGCCGGGCGCGGCTCTCCGGGGGCGCGGCGACGCTCACAGCCCTGCCACCCGCTCGATCGGATCGCGGTTGAGGAAGACCTGGTCGGGCAGGCCCTTGGCCGCGATCTCGGCGTACAGCTCGGACTCGCGCAGCAGCTGCTCGTGCGGGCCGCGCGCTGCGACCTGCCCCTCCTCGAGCACGACGATGTCGTCGGCGAGCGCGATCGTCGACAGCCGGTGGGCGATCACGAACGTCGTGCGGCCCCGCATCGCCTCGCGCAGCGCGAGCTTGATCGCCTGCTCGGTCGAGGCGTCGACGGAGGAGGTCGCGTCGTCGAGCACGAGGATTCGGGGGTCGGTCACGAGCGCACGCGCGATCGCGATCCGCTGGCGCTGGCCGCCCGAGAGCGTCAGGCCGCGCTCGCCCACCACGGTGTCGTAGCCGTCGGGCAGCTCCGCGATGAAGCCGGCCGCCTGCGCGCGCTCGGCGGCGCGCTCGACCGCTTCCCGGGTCGCCTCCGGGCGGCCGTAGGAGATGTTGTCGTGCACGGTCGCGCTGAACAGGAACGGGTCGTCGGTGACGACGCCGATCTCGTGCCGCAGCGACCCGGTCTCGATCTGGCGCACGTCGACGCCGTCGATCAGGACGCTGCCCTCGGTCGCGTCGTACTGACGGCCGATCAGGCTCACGAGCGTCGACTTGCCCGAGCCCGTGGCGCCGACCAGCGCGACAGTCGTGCCACCGTCCACCTCGAGGTCGATGCGGTCGAGGATCGGCGGCCCGTCCTCGTAGGCGAAGGAGACGCCGCGCAGCTCGACGCGCCCGTTGCCCGCGGGCAGCGGCCGCGCGTCCGGCGCCGACTGCAGCCGCGGCTCGCGGTCGAGCAGCTCGAACAGGCGCTTGCCCGAGGCGGTCGCGCGCTGGGCGAAGCCGAGCGAGACGCCGAGCGAACGCATCGGCGAGATCAGCATCAGCAGGTAGGTGTAGAAGGCGGCGAAGTCGCCGGGGCTGAGCTGGCCGTTGATGACCCGGCGGCCGCCGAAGACGAGGATCGCGGCGAGGCCGAGGTTCGGCAGGAAGCCGATGAACGGCTGGTAGAAGGCGCTCAGCCGGTTGGAGTACATCGCCTGGTCGAAGACCCGGCGCACCGCCTCGCGGAAGCGCTCCAGCTGGCGCGGCTCGGCGGCGAACGCCTTGACCACGCGGACACCCGAGATGTTCTCCTCGGCCTCGGCGGTCAGCTCGGCGATGCGCTGCTGGACCTCCTGCAGCGCCGGGCGCGAGCGCTGCCCGTAGCGCGCGGCGACCAGGACGACGAACGGCACCGGCACGAGCGCGAGCGCGGCCAGCGACGCGTCCTTCGCGAACATCGCGACCGCGGCGAACAGGATCGTCAGCCCGCTCTGCGCGATCCACACGAGCCCGTAGCCGAGGAAGAAGCGGATCGACTGCAGGTCGACCGTCGCGCGCGACATCAGCTGGCCGGTCTGCTGGTGGTCGAAGAAGCCGAGCTCGAGCGACTGCAGGTGGCCGTAGAGCGCGTTGCGCAGGTCGTACTCGACGGCGAGCGAGACGCGGCCGGAGATGATCCGGCGCGCGACGGAGAAGCTGAGGCGCAGCAGCCCGGCGCCCACGACGGCGATGCAGAGCAGGTTCAGCGCGTGGCGATCACCCGCGTCGATCTGGTCGATCGCGCGCCCGATCAGCCACGGCAGCGCCGCCGTGCCGACCATCGCGATGCCGGCCAGGACGACCGACCACACGGCGGCCCCGCGGTAGGGACGGAGGAAGCCGAGGAGCCTGAGGAAAGTGCGCACGCAACCACACGATACGACGAGCCGTCTGCAAGACTCGCGCCGCGAATGACCGACCCGATCGCTCTCCGCAACCGCTTCGCCATGGTCAAGGGCGCCTGGGAGGAGCATCTGCGCGGGGTTCCGTTCCCCGCGCTCGGCGAGGGCACCGCGGAGGAGAAGATCGAGCGGCTCGAGCTCGCGCTCGTCGACGAGATGCGCCGCCGCGCCACGCCCGAGACGGCCGAGCAGGCGGCGGACGCGATGTGGACGCTCGTGCACGCGCGTCCGGACGGCGACGCGGTGAAGCAGCGGGTGACCGAGCATCACGCCGACCTCGCGCGCCTCGGGCACCGCCCGATCTAGCCGTGTCCGACCGGCAGCCCGCCGGACTCTGCGACCGCTGCGTGCACCAGCAGCTCGTGCACACCACGCGCGGCTCGACGTTCTCGCTCTGCCTGCGCTCGAAGACCGAGCCCGAGTACCCGAAGTACCCGCGGCTGCCGGTCCTCACCTGCCCCGGCTACTGCGGGAGGCGGTCCAGCACGAGGTAGGCCCTCTGGTCCTGCCCCTGCTGGAAGGAGGCGGTGAACAGGTTGCCGCGGGTGAGCGCGTCGATGCGGCGGGCCTCCGGGCCCGGGATCGTCTCCGGGCGCGGCGTCTGCGGCGGGATCGTCGCGCCGAGGGGGATCTCGAGCTGGGGCTGGAGGTCGCCGGGGCGGAAGAACAGCGCCTGCGTCGGCTTGTCGGTCGTCGTGGTCGCGGCGGCCGCGCCCTTCTTCGTCTTCGGCTTGTCCGGCGGCGCCGGCGGCAGCAGCGCGACGACCTCGTCGACGTCGCTGATGTAGCGGAACGTGTAGAGCGCCAGCTCGAGCGCCTCGCGGCGCAGCAGCAGGTGGCGCTCCTCGGAGGGCTTGCCGCCGCGGACGGAGCCCTTCGGGCCGAGGCCGTTGAGCGTGTAGAGCAGGCCCTTGCCGTTGATGAAGTTGATGTCGCCGCCCTGAGGCGCGGTCTTCATCGCGATCGACAGCGGCACCGTCAGGCCGAGCGCGTTGATCTCGAGCGGCCCGCCCTGGACGCCGACGATCTGGCTGCCGTCGGAGAGCCGGTACTTGTGCCCGACGTGCTCGGCGATCTGCTTGGCCGCCTTCGCGCCGTCGTCGGTCGTGGGCTTCCAGCCCGACCAGCCGTCGGGCGCGCCGTTGCCGCTGCCGGTGCCGACGTAGACCGCCGCCCCGATCGCCACCGTCGCAATCGCGAGGCCGAGCAGCGCGCCGAGCACGAGCCCGAAGCGAGAGCGGAACGGGGTGTCGGCGCGCGAGGGCTTGACGTGCGCCGCGGGAGCGCCGCCGGCGTCGGCGAGCGCGCCGGCGCCGGCGTGGGAGGTGGCGTCCTCCTCGGGCGAGCGGTGCCACAGCCCGCCCTGCTGCTTGCGGCGCTGCTCCTCGAGCTCGAGCGCGCGCTTGCGCTCGTCCTCGGCGGAGCTGCCGGGTCGGCCCGCGGGCGACGGCGGCGGGATCAGATCACGGGCCATGTGTCCTCGTCCAGCACGTCGATCTCGGGCTGCTCGAGCCGCGCGTCGTCGAGCAGCTGGACGACGTCGTCACCGTAGAGCTCGCCGGCGGCGATGAGCCGCCCCGCAACGTAGTCCGTGCCCTCGCGATTGTGGCGGATCGTGTTGTAGGCGATGACGAAGGACTGCCCGATGAGCGCCGCGGCCAAGCGCCGCTTGCCGGCGTCGGCGAGCACGCCGGAGACGCCGTCGTCGTTCATCATGCTGCCGCCGGAGCGGTGCATGATCTGCGTGCCCAGCGCCTCGAAGCGCTTCATGATGCGCTCCTGCTCCTCGTCGCGCCGATCGCGGTCATCGATGCGGTCGGAGAGGTCGACCGGGGTCGGGCCCATGCCCGAGCTGCCGACCATCCTGACCGCGTTCGCCGTCGTCGAGTAGACGTCGCCGCCGACGCCGGTGGTCGTCTGGCCGTAGAAGACGTACTCGGCCGCCATCGCGCCCATGATCCAGATCAGCTCGGCGATCTCCTCCGAGCGCCACTCGGCGAAGCGGTCCTCGATGCTCATCGCCTGGTGGTGTCCGCCCGACGAGCCGCGCTTGCGGATGGAGAGGCGCGTCGAGAGCATGTTCTCGCTGTAGAGATGCGCGCAGACGGCGTGGCCCGCCTCGTGGATCGCGGTCGCGCGCTCCTCGTGCTTGGCGTAGGGCTGGCCGACGGCGACGCCGGACTCAACCGTGGTCATCGCCTCGAGCAGATCCT
>JAXDGC010000062.1:0-8910 GCA_034665245.1 Solirubrobacteraceae bacterium
ACGAGTCCAACGGCCTGATGGTGCGGCTGCTGGCCGAGCGGGCACTCGCCGACGTCATCGACCAGGGCGTGATCGGCGACGACTTCGAGGCCACCCGCGCGGCGGTCGAGACCGGTCTGGCGGGCGACGTGCTCGTCGTCTCGGGCGGCGTCTCCGTCGGCCCACACGACCACGTGAAGCCAGCGTTCGAGGCCTGCGGGGTCGAGGAGGTGTTCTGGCGCGTGCGCGTCAAGCCCGGCAAGCCGCTGTGGTTCGGCCGGTGTGGCGACACGCTCGTGTTCGGGCTCCCCGGCAATCCGCTCTCGAGCATCGTCGGCTTCCTCGCCTTCATCGAGCCCGCCCTGCGCCGCCTGCACGGAGAGCGCGACCCCGCGATGCGCACGGTCCGGGCCCGCCTGACCGAGGCCGCCGGGCCCTCCGACGGCCGCACGACGTTCCTCACCACACGCCTGCGCCCGGGCGACGACGGCGTGCTCGAGGCGACGCCGACGGCCAACCAGGGCTCTCACCTGACGGGCGCGCTGGGCCAGAGCGACGGCTTCGCGATCGCCCCCCACGGCTCCGGACCGCTCCCGGCGGGCGCGATGGTCGACGCGGTCAGATTCGCTTGAGCGCAGCGGAATCCGAGCCGGCGCTCGGCGGGCCCTCGCGGATGCGGCTCGGGTTCGCGATCGCGGGCGCCGTCATCGTGCTCGCGACAGCGGGCGCAACGGTCGGCATCGGCATGGTGCAGGTCCACCACATCGCCAGCGTCGTGCGCCATTACGGGCACGTCGAGCCGTTCAGGCGGGGGACGATCACGCCGCCCCCGTCCGGCAAGCCGCAGACGCTGCTGCTGGTCGGCTCCGATCGGCGCTACGGCGACGCGCGCGGCGACGCGCACTCGGACACGCTGATGCTGGTCCGCCTCGACCCGAAGCAGAACGCGACGACCGTGCTGTCGATCCCGCGCGACCTGCGCGTGTCGATCCCGGGCCATGGGATCGACAAGATCAACGCCGCCTACGGCGAGGGCGGGCTGGATCTGACGACGCGCACGGTGACGCAGCTGTTGAGCGCGCCCGCTCGCCAGTTCCGCGTCAACCACGCGATCGCGGTCAACTTCAAGGGCTTCCGCGACGCGGTCAACATCGTCCACTGCGTCTACATCGACGTCGACCGCCGGTACTACCACTCCAACCTGGGCGTGCCGATCGGTGCGCGCTACGCGGAGATCAACGTCCAGCCGGGCTACCAGCGGCTGTGCGGTCAGCAGGCGCTCGACTACGTGCGCTTCCGCCACCTTGACAACGACATCGTCCGCGCCGCCCGCCAGCAGACCTTCCTGCGCGAGGCGAACGCCCAGCTGAGCACGAGCAGCCTGCTGCACAACCTGAACCCGCTGGTCAAGGCGTTCGCGAAGGCCACGTCCTCCGATGCGAACCTGCAGACCAGCCGGGGCATCTTGCGGTTGCTCCGGCTCGCGGCGTCCTCCACCGGGCGGCCGGTGCGCCAGGTTCGCTTCCCCGCCACCTTCGTGCAGAGCACTCCTCCCGCCGTGCCGGCCACGACGCAGCGCCCGCTCGCGGCGCCCGCGACACCGATCGGACTGGGTGACTACGTGACGGCGACACCCGATCAGATCCAGCGGACGGTCCGCGAGTTCCTGCATCCGCGTCCCACGCGCCGTCGCAGGAGCGTCCACGTGGTCGCGAAGAAGGGCAGCGGCAAGCGCCGCGCCCGCGTGACCGCCGCGAGCTACCGGCTCGTCAACGCGCTTCCGGCGGCGAAGGCGATCGTCCGGCCGGCCATCGCCCATCGGCATTTCAAGCTGCCCTTCTACGCCCCGGCGTGGCTCACGCGCAGCGGCCGTTATCCGTCGAGCACGGGCGTGGCACGCTCCCCGCGGCTGTATGTGATCGCCGACCGCGCCGGCCGCCGCCATCAGGCCTACCGGCTCGTCGTCGCGCAGAACGAATCGCAGGGGCAGTACTACGGCATCGAGGGCACCAGCTGGCAGAACCCCCCGATCCTCGACAGCCCGCACTCGACCCTGCGGATGGCCGGCCGCAGCTACCACGTGTACTACGACGGCGCGCACGTCCGCGTCGTCGCCTGGCACACGTCACACGGCGTCTACTGGGTGTCCAACACCCTCAGCCGCGATCTGTCCAACCGCGCCATGCTGGGCATCGCCCGGTCGCTCACGCGCATCCCCGCCCACTGACACGGATGCTCGGATCAGTCCGGCCGCGCTGGATCCGCCGAGGCGTGACGCTCGCGACGTTCTTCACCCTCGTGATCCTCCTCGTCGATCTCAACCGCGACGGGGTGCGCTGCGATCAGGACTGCTACGGGAGCGGCCGGACCTACGAGGCCGGCCACGCGTGGACGAACTACAACGACTCCTGGCAGTGGGACGCCCAGAACGCGATCGTGGGGGTCGCGTTCGTCCTCGCCGTCGTCGCGTTCCTGTTCATGCTCGGGTCGCGGCTGGTGCGGGCGGTCGTAGTGAGCGGGATCTCGTTGCTCCTGATCGCCGTGTGGATCACCTGGGTCCGGCTGTCGCCGCCGATCGCCTGAGCGGCCTCAGCCGCCCGTGAAGCCCAGGATCAGCTGCGCGGCCTCGAGCGGGATGTCGAGCGGCGGGCAGTGGCCGATCCCCTCGAGCTCCACCCAGTCGGCCTGCGGGAGCCAATCGTCGCGAAAGCGCACGGCGGTCGACGGCCACGGCAGCAGCTTGTCCTCCGTGCCCCACACGACCCGCACCGGGCAGGTGATCCTCTCGGCGTCGAGCTGGTAGCCCTCGCGGAGCCCGTACTCGATGAACGGGAGGGCCCTGCAGCTCGCCACGCCGAGCAGCTGGTGGGCCAGCAGCTCGGCCGGGATGTGCTCGAAGTTCGTGGTGATGTGCCGCGTCGCGCGCCGTCGGCCTTCGACTGACGCGACGAGCGACTCCGCGTGCGGAGCGGCGGCCCTGACCTGCTCGTACAGCCCCGCCTGGAACTCGAGCGTCTCCCTGAACTGCGCGTCGCCGGCGGCCCAACCTCCGGCCGGGGCGAACGCGACCACGGACCGCGCCCGGCCGCGCGCGGCGAGCTGCAGAGCGACGAAGCCGCCGAGCGAGTTGCCGGCGATGTGCGCGGTCTCGAAGCCCGCGTCGTCCATCGCGCGCTCGACCGCGTCGGCGAGCAGCACGTCGCTGACCTCCCCCTCAAGCGGCGGCCCGCCCGCGTGGCCGAGCAGCGTCGGGGCGAGCACGTCGTGACGGCGCTCGAGCGCGGGCAGCGCCAGCTCCCAGATCCGCCACGTGTCCATGAAGCCGTGCAGGCACACCAGCGGCGACCCCGAGCCGCCGCGGTGCGACGGGGTGAAGATCGCGTACGGCAACGGCTAGATCCGCACGGACCCGTCGTCCTCGATCGTCCAGTGCGGGTTGTGGGCGACCTCCCACGGGTGGCCGTCGGGGTCGACGAAGACGCCGGAGTAGCCACCCCAGAACGTCGAGGCGCCCGGGCGGCCGATCGTCGCGCCGGCCGCCTCCGCCTCGGCCAGCGCGGCGTCGACCTCCTCGGGCGAGCGCACGTTGTAGGCGAGCGTGACGCCGCCGAAGCCGCCGCGATCGGCGACCGTCGAGTCCTCGGCCAGCTTCGCCCGGTCCCATACCGCGAGCGCGATCGCGCCGAGCTGGAAGAAGGCGACGTCGAGCGAAGGGTCGGTGTCGCACGTCCACCCCAGCGCCTCGTAGAACGCGCGCGCGGCGGGGACGTCGGCGACGCCGAGCGTGATCAGGGAGAGGCGTTGCTCCATTTCCGAGCGGGTAGTGAGCGGTCCAAAGCGGTCAACCAACTCTAAGGGGAGTGGACGGGGTGGCGTTCAAGGATCCGAAGTCGATCACGGAGGCCGGCATCGAGACCGGCGTGACCAAGGCGAATCTGAGCTGGGACAAGATGCTCGTGGCGGGCTTCCTCGCCGGCGCCTATATCGCGTTCGGCGCGCTCGTCGCCATCAGCGTCTCCTCCGGCCTTGATCCCAAGACCTGGGGCACGCTGCCGACGCTGTTCGCCGGCTCCGTCTTCGCGCTCGGCCTCGTGCTCGTGGTGGTCGCGGGCGGCGAGCTGCTGACCGGGAACATGGCGCTGGTCCCGCTGTCGGCGTTCCGGCGCCGGACGAGCGGCAAGCTGCTGGGGCTCAACTTCACCGTCGTCCTGATCGGGAACCTGATCGGCTCGCTCTTCGTGGCGTACTTCCTCGCCGTCAAGAGCGGCGTCATCACCGACCCCCTCCCGCTGGCGCGGCTCGCGGCGCTCGCGAAGAAGAAGGCGGTCGAGGAGACCGACTGGCAGATCTTCCTGCGCGCGGTCGGCTGCAACTGGCTCGTCTGCCTGGCGGTGTGGATGGCGATCGCCGCCGAGGACATCGGCGGCAAGGTGCTGGCGATCTTCTTCCCGATCATGGCCTTCGTGGCGATGGGCTTCGATCACGTGGTGGCGAACATGTTCTTCATCCCCGCCGCGATCTTCGCCCACGTCCCCGGCATCGGCTGGGGCGACGCGCTCAACAACTGGCTGTTCGCCTTCCTCGGCAACCTCGTCGGCGCGGCGCTGTTCGTGGCCGGGTCCTACTACTACCTCTACGGGCGCGCCGGGGACCGGGTGGCCGAGCAGGGCGCGGGCGACACGGAGCGCACGGGCGGGCGCTTCACGCGCCGCGACGTCAGCGACCGCGAGACGACCCGAAGCGGCGCCTGATCCGCTCCCACAGAACGGACAAGAAGAGCCCGATCCCGCCGACCGGCTTGGCCACCTGAGGCTGAGCCGCCGGCGGGGGCGGCGGCGCGGGCCGGGCGGTCGCCGGGCCGGCGGTGCCCGCCGTGGTGGCGCCGGCGCTCGCGGCCGCCGCCTCGGCGTCCATCTCGTCGCCCCCGCCGGCCGCCGCGGCGACGGCCTCCGGCGGCGCGTCGCCGTGCGAGACCTCCTCCCCGCTCGGCGCGGCCGGCGCCTCGGCCAGGCGCGACTGCAGGCAGGTCGAGAAGTCGCGCAGGAGACGGTTGGAGATGTCCTGCATCATGCCGCCGCGCCCGAAGCGCGCGAGCCGGCCGGTGATCGAGAAGTCCGTCGCGGCGTGAACGGTCGTGGCGCCGTCGTGCTCGACCAGCGTGTTGACGATCGTCGCCGACGCGCCGCCCTGGCCGCGCTTGTCGGTCCCGCGCGCCTTCAGCGTCGCGGTGTGCGTACCCTCGTCGGCGCTCTCGATCCTGATCGTGCCCCGGTACGCCGCGGTGGTCGGGCCGAGCTTGACCTGGAACGTGCCGTGGTAGGTGCCGTCCTCGTCGTGCTCGGTGATCGCGGCGCCGGGAAGGCAGGGCGCCACGCGCTCGAGGTCGTTGAGGGCGGCCCACACCTCGTCGATCGGAGCGGCCACTTCGAAGGACTGCTCGAGCTTCATGACTGGACCTCCCGGAGTCGCTCCGGCGTGTCGATGTCGGTTGGATCGCAGAGCCGGCCGCACTCCCACGCCAGGACGTGGTCGCCGTTGAGCAGCTCGCGCGCGCCGGCGTCCCCGCTCAGCTCGCCGACGTGGTCGAGCAGGCGGCGCTCGAGCAGGACGGGATGCCCGGGCGCGCCGTCGTAGGTCGCGCGCACGGCGAGGTGGCGGCCGCGCAGGTTCAGCACCCCGGCGATCGCCTGCGGGCTGATGAAGGGCTGGTCGGCGAGCGTGATGACCGCGGCCTCGACCTCGCCGAGCGCCGCCGCGCCCGCGCGCAGCGAGGCCGACTGGCCGTCGGCCCACTCGGAGCAGACGACGATGTCGGCGCCGCGCAGGTCGGCCTCCGCGCGGATGCGCTCGGCGTGCGCGCCGAGCACGACGACCACGGGATCGAGCGCCGGGACGGCGAGCATCGCCGCCAGCGCGTGCTCGATCAGCGGGCGCCCGTCGAGCTGCGCGAGCTGCTTGGGACCGCCGAAGCGGCGGCCCTCACCGGCGGCGAGGATGATCCCGCCGATCTCGGGCGCGTCCTCGGCGGCTCGTGGCGGGCGGGTCATGCCGGCACACCCTCCTCCATCAGCGCGGCCAGCGCCTCCAGCGAGGCGATCGAGTTGCCGGGCAGCAGCCGGTCGACGTAGGGCAGCGCGGCCTGCATGCCGCGCGTGAGCGGCGCGTAGCGCGGGTCGGCGGCGAGCGGGTTCAGCCACACGATCCGGTGCGCGCAGCGCTGGAGCCGCGCCATCTCCTCGGCCAGCACCTGCGGGTCCCCGCGGTCCCAGCCGTCGGAGAGCACGACGACGAGCGCGCCGCGGCCGATGCGCCGGCCGTGCACGCGGTTGAGCTCGGCCAGCGCCTCCCCGATGCGGGTGCCACCCGACCAGTCCTGCACCGCGTCGGCGGCGCGTCGCAGCGCGCGGTCGGGGTCGCGGCCCGACAGCTCGCGCGTCACGCGCGTCAGCCGCGTGCCGAACACGAACGCCTCGACCCGGGCGCGCGCCGCGACCGCGGCCTGCAGGTACTGGAGCAGCATCCGCGCGTATGGTGCCATCGAGCCGGAGACGTCGCAGACGAGCACGAGCCGCCGCGGGCGCTCGGCCGGCTCGCGGTAGCGGCGCTCGACGAACTCGCCGCCGTGGCGCAGCGACAGGCGCACGGTGGCGCGCAGGTCGTGGACGTCGCGGCGCCGCCGCGTCGGCCGCGTGCGGCGCGAGATCCGGCGCGGGCCGCGCCGCGCGAGCTGGGCGAGCAGGCGCCGCGCCGCCGCGCGCTCGCTGTCGGTGTAGAGCGCGAAGTCGCGCTCGCGCAGCAGCTCCTCGTCGCTCCAGGCCGCCGGGACAGGCGCGATCTCGAGCTCCGGCGCCTCCGCCGCGGTCGGGACGCCGAAGCGCGGCATCGCCATCCGCTCGATCTCGCCGAGCGCCTCGAGCGGGTTCTCGGGCTCCTCCTCGGGCGCGGCGAAGGCGACCGCGAACGCCTCGGCGAAGATCACCGTGTCGGCGTGCGAGGAGCACAGCGACGCGCGCAGGGCGAAGTAGGCGTGCTCGCGCACCGACGCATCGACCGCCGCCAGCGCGCGGTGCGCCCCGAGCAGCTCCCCCACGCCGACGCGCGCGCCGCCGGCGCGCATCAGCGCCGCAAGCCGCGCCACGGCGGGCGTGGGGCTCGGCTCAGGCACCCCGCAGCACCCCCGCCTCCTTGACGCGCTCGATGTCCTCCCGCACCTTCAATGCCACGCCGAGCGTGTCCTCGAGCGGCTCGTCGGGGCCGAGCGCGAGCAGCGCGCGGGCCCACGTGATCGTCTCCCCCACCCCGGGCAGCTTGTAGAGCTCCTCGCCCCGCAGCCGCGCCACCGCGTCGCACACCCGCAGCGCGATCGCCTCCGGCACGCCGGGCAGGCGCGCGCGCACGATGTCGGCCTCGCGCTCCGGGTCGGGGTAGTCGATCCAGTGGTAGAGGCAGCGCCGCTTGAGCGCGTCGTGCAGCTCGCGCGTGCGGTTGGAGGTCAGGACCACGAGCGGCCGCGTGTGCGCCTGAATCGTCCCGAGCTCGGGGATCGAGATCGCGAAGTCGGAGAGGAACTCGAGCAGGAACGCCTCGAACTCGTCGTCGGCGCGGTCGATCTCGTCGATCAGCAGCACCGACGGGCCCTCGTGCTCGAGCGCCTGCAGCAGCGGGCGGCGGAGCAGGAACTCGCGGCCGAACAGCTCGCGCGCCTCGGAGCCCGCCTCCGCCGCCCGGATCGCGAGCAGCTGGCGCCCGTAGTCCCAGTCGTAGACGGCGTGGTGGAGGTCGATGCCCTCGTGGCACTGCAGCCGGATCAGCTCGGCGCCGGTGGCGGCCGCGAGCGCCCGCGCGACCTCGGTCTTGCCCACGCCGGCCTCGCCCTCGAGCAGCAGCGGCTGCTCGAGCGTCGCGGCCAGGTAGACGCTCGTCGCGAGGCCCCGGTCGGCGAGATAGCTCTCGCCGGCCAGGGCGCGCGTGACGGACTCCGCGCTGCCGAAGGCCTCGGCTACGCCGCCGCCTCCTCGAGCGCGCGCCGGCACAGCACGCGCGCCAGGTGGCGCTTGTAGTCGGCCGACGCGTTGAGGTCGGCGGGCGGCTCGGTGCCCTCGGCCGCCTGCTCGGCGGCGGCCGCGATGCTCTGCGCGTCGAGCGCCCCGCCGCGCAGCGCCGCCTCCGCCGCGGTCGCCCGCAGCGGCACGTTGCCCATATGGGTGAGGCCGATCCGGACGTCCTCGCAGGAGCCGTCGCCGGCCTTCTTGACCAGCGCGGAGACGGCCACCATCGACCAGTCCTCCTTGCGCCGGTTGAACTTCTGGTAGCCGAACCCGTAGCCCTCGAGCGCCGGGAAGCGCACCTCCGTGAGAACCTCGCCCTCTCCGACGGCGGTCGTGAGGTAGTCCTCGAACAGGTCGGCGGCCGCGACCTCGCGCTCTCCCGAGGCCCCGCGGACCACGACCGAGCCCTCGTAGGCCAGCAGGATCGCGAGCTGGTCCGAGGCCGGGTCGCCGTGCGCGAGCGAGCCTCCGATCGTGCCGCGGTTGCGGACCTGCGGGTCGGCGATCGTGCTCGCGACCTCGGCGATGAGCCCAAGGCCGGCCTCGTTTGCCATTGCCGTATGCGTCGTCATCGCGCCGATGCTCCACCCACCATTGGCCCGCTCGATGCCGGTCAAGCCGGGCACCTTGCGCAGATCGACGAGCAGCGTCGGAGCCGCCAGCCGCAGCTTCATCAGCGGCAGCAGCGAGTGGCCGCCGGCCAGCAGCTTCGCGTCCTCGCCGCCGTCGGCGAGCGCGCTCAGCGCCTCGTCGAGCGACGCGGGCGCGACGTAGTCGAACTCGGCGGGGATCACAGCGAGCCTCCCTCACTCGGGCTGGTCGGTCCGGAGCCGGCGCTGCCGCTCCCGTGCTCGTCGAACGAGCCCCCCTGCGCCCCCGGGTC
>JAXDGC010000063.1:0-2809 GCA_034665245.1 Solirubrobacteraceae bacterium
CCCGCGCGCTCCTCGAAGCGGCGGATGAGCATCATCGACTCGAGCCACTCGCGGGCGGCGTCGCGGTCGGGGAGCTCGCGCTGCTGGGACTGTTCCTGGGTCGCGTCGGCCATGGATTCGGACGTTAGCGCGTGTCAGCTCTCGTCCGGCCAGCGGCCGGTGCGGTCGAAGTGCTCGCGCGCCTCCTCCTCGCGCTCCCGGTCGCGCTGGTCGCGCCAGCCGAGCCGGAGGAAGAGGTTGAACAGCACGACCATCACCGCGCAGCCGATCAGCGCGACGCCCGCGCCCTGCTCGTTCTCCCCGGCCCCCTCGACGATCAGCACGACGCCGGCGGCGGTGATCGCGGCCGGCAGCCCGACCCGCACGAACAGGAGCACCGCGCGCATCATGCGCGCAGCGCGGCGAGCCGCTCGGCGTAGGTGCCGGCCAGCAGGCCCGCCGCGGAGCCGGAGGCGATCAGCGTGAAGCCGAGCTCGCGGTAGCGCGGCGCGAGGCCGGGCTCGCCGAGGAACACGGCGGCGGCCTTGCCGGCCTCGCGCGCGGCGACCGCGACGCCCTCGGCGGTGGCCTGCATCTCGGGCGACTCCGGCCCCGGCGGCAGCCCGAGCGCGTGGCCGAGGTCGTAGGGCCCGAGGAACAGCACGTCGACGCCGGGGAGCGCGGCGATCTCCGCGGCCTGTTCGAGCGCGCCGCGCGTCTCGATCTGGACCATCACGACGCGCTCGGCGTCGGCGCGCTCCAGGTACCCGGCGTCGCGCCCGAAGCCGGCGGCGCGCACGCCGCCGTGCAGCCCGCGACCGGCGGCGTAGCGCGAGCGGTCGACCGCGCCGGCGGCCGCTGCGACGCCCTCGACGCGCGGGATCACGACGCCGGCGGCGCCGAAGTCGAGCACCCAGCCGAGCTCCTCGCTCGTCGCGGAGGGGACGCGGACGAGCGTCGGCACGCGCGCCGCCTGCAGCTGGCCGAGCGTCGCGTCGCGGCCGCCGGCCCCGTGCTCGAGGTCGAGCACGAGCCAGTCGAAGCCGGCCCCGGCGGCGATCTCCGCCGCCAGCGGGGAGCCGAGGTCGAGGAACGTGCCGAGCAGCTGCTCGCCCGCCTCGATGCGCGCCCGCAGCCCGCTCACCTCACGCCACCTGCCAGCGGCGCCACTTGGCGATGAAGACGTCGGCCTCGAGCTGCGCGAGGTCGGCGCGCAGCCCGCGCGCGAGCCGCCGCGTCTGGGCGGGCAGCGTGTCCCAGAACAGCACCACCTCGCCGGTCGCGATCTCGACGACCTCCACGTGGTCGGTGCGGTTCGGGTCGGCGAACATCGCCGGCGCGCGGCCGCCGCGGCGCACCAGCAGCTCGTACTCGCGGTTCGCCCTCATGCCGCCGCCAGCATCGCCGCGGCCGCCTCGAGCTCGCGGTCGCCGTGGAACACGCGCTCACCGACGCGGACGGCCGGCACGTCGAGCACGCCCGCCGCCGCGGCGCCCGCCGTCGCGTCGTCGAGGCGGCGTGCGATCGACGCCAGCCGCGCGCCCTTCTCGACCGCGACCGGATGCATCTCGCAGGCGGCGGCCGCGAGCATCACGGTGTCGGGGTCGCTGAGGTCGCGGCCGCCCGCGAACGCCTGGCGGAACGCCGCGAGCGAGAACGCCACCGCGCGGCCGATCTGCTTCGCGTAGGTCGCGACGAGCATCGCCCACTCCGAGTCGGACGGGAACTCGGCCGGCCAGCGCAGCGGCTGCATGCCATACGCCTCGGCGCGCCGCCGGATGTCCTCCTGGTAGGCGTCGATCTCGGCGGCGCAGCGGAACGGGCCGACCTCGCCCGCGCGCAGGCCGGCGAGCCGCACCGGCTGCCACTCCGGCACCTCGCCGAGCACTGCGGCCGACCGCTCCGCCGCGACGTAGGCCTCGGGCGAGGACAGGTCGTAGTAGAAGATCGGCTGCTCGGGGTGCGCCCCGGCCATGCGATCAGCCGTGGATCAGCCAGCCGTCGGCCGCGCGCGCGGCCTCCATGACGGCCTCGGACAGCGTGGGGTGGCCATGCACGATGCGGGCGACCTCGTGGTAGCCGCCTTCGAGCGAGCGGGCATTGACGAGCTCCTGGATCAGCTCGGTCGCGCGGGCGCCGACGATGTGGCCGCCGATCAGCTCGCCGTACTTCTTCTCGCCGATGATCTTGATCATGCCGCCGCGGTCGCCGTAGACGGTGCCGGCGCCGACCGCGCCGTAGTTGACCTTGCCGACGGTGACGTCGAAGCCCTGCTCGCGCGCCTGCTCCTCCGTGAGGCCGAACGAGCCGACGTTGGGCGTGCAGAACGTCGCGCGCGGGATGTCGACGTACTCGATCGGGTGCGTCTCCATTCCCGCCGCATCCTCGACGGCGATGATGCCCTCGTCGGAGGCCTTGTGGGCGAGCGCGGGGCCGGGGACGAGGTCGCCGATCGCGTAGACGCCCTTCAGCGAGGTGCGCAGCGCGCCGTCGACGGCGATCATCCCGCGGTCGTCGAGCTTGACGCCGGCCTCTTCGAGCCCGAGCCCCTCGACGTCAGGCCCGCGGCCGGCGGCGATCACGAACCAGTCGACCTCTGCGGACTCGTCGCCGTAGGAGAACGAGACCTTGTCGTCGCCCGTCTCGACGTTCTCGACCTTCGTGCCGGTGTGGATCGTGATGTTCTGCTTCCCGAGCCCGCGAGCGACGAGCTTCGAGATGTCGGGGTCCTCGGCCGGCACGACGCGGTCGAGCGCCTCGAACAGCATCACCTTCGTGCCGAGGCGCCCGTAGGCGGAGGCGATCTCGACCCCCGACGCGCCGGCGCCGG
>JAXDGC010000064.1:0-3760 GCA_034665245.1 Solirubrobacteraceae bacterium
GGTCCTCGGCGTCGCTTCCGTCGGCATCCCAGTTCACCGACAGCTTGACCTGCTGGCCCTCGTTCGGCCCGATGCCGCAGTAGCTCGGCGAGAAGAGGCCCTTGTGCGCGGCGGCCGCGCGCTGGCTCAGGACGCTGTAGCGGACGTTGGTCGCGTCCTCGGCCCCGCCCGGCCACCACAGCGCCTGGCCCTCGGAGATCATGATCCGCCCGACGTCGTGCCAGCGGCCGTTGTAGCGGACCGCGATCGAGCGCAGCCGGCGCCCCTGCGAGCGGCTCTCGGTGAACAGCGAGGCGACCCGGATCCGCCGCTTCGAGCGCCTGACGAGCTGCTCGAGCCGGCGCGTCGCGTCCACGGCGTGGCAGTCCCCGGAGCGCTGGGCGGCGCGGTAGGAGCGCAGCTCCATCGCCTGGATGCCGATGACGCGGATCCGCAGCGGGCCGCCGAGCCCGTCACCGGGAATGTTGGCGTCGAGCGTGTCGCCGTCACCGACGTCGCGCACCTTGCCCTTCCAGACCGTGCACGACGGCCCGCTCGGGTACTCGGGCACGCAGGGACCGGTGGCGGCGGCGGCGGGGCCCGGCGCCACGAGGGCGGCGACCGCGACGAGCAGCAGGAGGCGGAGGGCTCTGGACATCGAGGCCCCCAACCCCCGGCAGCCGCGAGGGTTGCGGCCTGCAATCAGCGGTGCGCCACCGGCGCCCCGGCCGGCGAAACCTGGTCGGGGTCGGTGATCTCGGCCCCCGGCGGCGGCTCGACGTCGCCGTCGAGCAGCGGGTCGCCGGTCTCGCGCATCCACCTCTCCAGCCGCTCGGCCAGCTCGGCCAGCTCGGCCTCGTAGGCCGGGTCGTCGGCCACGTTGGCGGCCTCCGCCGGGTCGAAGAGCAGGTCGTGGAGCTCCTCGCGGGCCAGCGGCTTCTCGGCCCAGCCGTTGGCGACCAGGAGGTCCTTGGTCGGCCCGTCGTCGACGTTGGGCAGCACCGGCGTCGTGCGCTCGCCGAAGCGGCGGATGTACTTGAAGCGCTCGGTGCGGATGGCGCGCTGGGGCTCGTAGGCGGCGTGGAAGGTGAGCTCGGCGAAGACGGCGTCGTTGACCTCGTCGACCTCGCGCCGCACGACCGGCAGCAGCGAGCGACCCTGCAGCCACGCGGGCGCCGGGATGTCCGCGAGCTCGCACAGCGTGGGGAAGAGGTCGATCTGCGAGACGAGCGCGTCGGAGACCTTGCCGCCGTGAAAGCCGCCGGGGCCGCGGACGATCAGCATCACGCCGAGGCCGCGGTCGGTCAGCGTGGCCTTCGCGCCCGGGAACGCGAGCCCATGGTCCGTGGTCATGATCACGACCGTGTCGTCGGAGAGGTGGTGCTCGTCGAGCGCGTTCAGCACCGCGCCGACGCCATGGTCGAGCGAGCGCGCGCTGGCCTTGTAAGAGGCCATGTCGCGGCGTGTCTCGGGCGTGTCGGGGAGGTTCGCGGGCGGCAGCGAGTAGAGCGAGTCGCGCACCGAGGTCGGCTCGAAGTACTCGCGATGGGTCTCGAAGAACCCGATCGAGAGGAAGAACGGCTCCGACGGGCGCTCCTCGATCAGGCGGAGGGCCGCCGGGGCGACCGCGTCGACGTGGTGGTTGTCGATGTCGACGACGTGGTCGTAGCCGAGCACGCCGGGATCGCGCGAGAGGTGCTGCTCGCCGACCAGCCCGGTCCAGTAGCCGGCATCGTGCAGGGTCCTGACCAGATGGCGGCCGTAGTCGTGGAGCTCGAAGCCACGGTGCGCGAGCCCGATCATCCCGTTCGAGTGCGCCCACTGACCCGTCAGCAGGCACGCCCGGCTGCCCGAGCAGGTCGGCGCGGCGCAGAACGCCTGGCGGAACAGCAGCCCCTGATCGGCCAGCCGCTGGATGTTCGGCGTCGGCACCGAGTGGCCGTAGGGCTGCACGTAGCGGCCGGTGTCGTGGGAGTGGACGTACACGATGTTGGGTTTCATGGGTACATTGCCTTCTATTCCGATGGGAAAGGTTAGAAAGTCATACCTCGTTTGCGCCACGCCTCGCAGCGGGAGCACGCTGCTGTGCGCGCTGCTCGCCGGCACCGGGGTGGCCGGGCGGCCGGAGGAGTACTTCGAGCGGCTGGCGCGCTCGGGCCTCCCGCGGCAGCCGCGGGAGTACTTCGAGGGCGTCGAGGACACCGCGCTGCTCGCCCATCTCGCGCCGACCGACCCGGGCGAACCGGACGACAGCGATCCGATCCCGGCCGCGCTCGCGGCGGGGACGACGGCGAACGGCGTCTTCGGCGCGAAGCTGATGTGGGCTCACCTGCTCGACCTCGCCGAGCGCCTCGGCCGCCCCGCCGACGGCTCGCTGGTCGCGCAGCGGCTGCCCGCACCGCGTTACGTCCACGTGACACGCGGCGACAAGGTCGCGCAGGCGGTCTCGCTGTGGCGCGCCGTGCAGACGCGCGCCTGGCGCGCGGGCGACGTCAAGGAGGAGGGCGAGGCGGCCTACCACGGCGGCGCGATCGCGCATCTCGTGGCCCAGGTCTCCGAGCAGGACGAAGCGTGGCGAGGCTGGTTCGCGGCCAACGGCATCCGGCCGCTCACCATCGCATACGAGGATCTGGCCGGCGCCGCGCAGGCCACCACGGCGACGGTGCTCGACCACATCGGCGCCGGCCCCGCCGAGATCCCCGCGCCGCCGCTGCGCCGGCAGGGCGACGACCGCTCCGCCCGCTGGGTCGAGCGCTTCCGTGGCGAGCGCGCCGGTGTGACGTCGTGAGCGTCTCCGAGCTGCAGCGACTCGAGGCGGAGTCCATCTACGTCATGCGCGAGGTCGCGGCCGAGCTCGAGCGGCCCGTATTGATGTTCTCGGGCGGCAAGGACTCGATCGTCCTGTTGCGGCTCGCCGAGAAGGCGTTCCGGCCCGGGGCCCTGCCGTTCCCGATCCTCCACGTCGACACGGGCCACAACTTCACCGAGGTGATCGAGTTCCGCGACCGCCTGATCGAGGCGATCGACGAGCAGCTGATCGTGGCCTCGGTGCAGGACGCGATCGACGCGGGCCGCGTGCGCGAGGAGGGCCCGTCGCGCAACCGGCTCCAGACCGCCGTCCTGCTCGAGGCGATCGAGGCGCACCGCTTCGACGCCGCCTTCGGGGGCGCGCGGCGCGACGAGGAGCGCGCGCGGGCGAAGGAGCGCGTGCTCTCGTTCCGCGACGAGTTCGGCCAGTGGGAGCCGCGCGCCCAGCGCCCCGAGGTCTGGAACCTCTACACCGGCCGTCTGCGGGCGGGCGAGCACGTCCGCGTGTTCCCGCTCTCCAACTGGACCGAGCTCGACGTCTGGCACTACATCGCCGCGGAGGGCCTCGAGCTGCCGCGGATCTACCTCGCCCATCGGCGTCGCGTGTTCGAGCGCGACGGCATGTTGCTGGCCGAGTCGGAGTGGCTCGAGCCGTCCGACCGCGAGGAGGTCTTCGAGGCGTCGGTGCGTTACCGCACCGTCGGCGACATGACCGTCACGGGCGCGGTGCGCTCGGAGGCTGCCGACCTCGAGACGGTGATCGCCGAGATCGCCGCGACGCGGGTCTCCGAGCGCGGCGAGACTCGCGCCGACGACCGTGTCTCATCCGCCGCGATGGAGGATCGCAAGCGCGAGGGCTACTTCTGATGGACCTCCTCCGCCTCGCCACCGCGGGCTCCGTCGACGACGGGAAGTCGACGCTCATCGGTCGCCTGCTGCTCGACGCCAAGCTGATCCTCGAGGACCACCTCGA
>JAXDGC010000065.1:0-5211 GCA_034665245.1 Solirubrobacteraceae bacterium
AAACGCCGCGTCGATCCGGAACCCCTCCCCTCACCAGCCGCCGTTGACGTTCGAACCGCCACGGCGCCGAAAGAGGCGTCCGCCTCGCCGCGCAGAATCCCCGCCGTGAAGATGATCGTCCTCGGCATCGACCCGGGCACCGCCAACACGGGCTACGGCATCGTGGCGCGGCAGGGCGGGCGGATGGTGGCGCTGGACGGCGGGGTCGTGCAGACCTCGCCCGCGAGCGACCCCGCCGCGCGGCTGGCCACGATCCACGCCCGCGTCGCCGAGCTGCTCGACGAGCACCGGCCGGAGGCGGTGGCGGTGGAGGAGCTCTACTTCGGCGCCAACGTGCGCTCGGCGCTCGCGGTCGGGCAGGCGCGCGGCGTCGTGCTGCTGGCGGCCGGCCAGCGCGGGATCCCGTGCTGGTCCTACACGCCCCAGCAGATCAAGAGCGCGGTCTGCGGGTCCGGCCGCGCCGCCAAGGACCAGGTCCAGCGGATGGTCCAGACCCTGCTCGCGCTCGACGAGCTGCCGCGGCCCGACCACGCCGCCGACGCGCTCGCCGTCGCGATCTGCCACGCCAACTCCGCGCCGATGCGCCGCGCGCTCGCGCAGCGGACCACCATCGGCGCGCGGCGGGCGCCGCGCGCGGTGAGGACGTGATCGCCCTCCTCAGCGGCGAGGTCGCGGTCCGCCGGCCCGATCACGTCGTCGTCTCCTGCGGCGGCGTCGGCTACCGGCTCGCCGTGTCGGCCGAGACGCTGCGCCAGGTCCCCGCCGCCGGCAAGGCCGCCACGCTCCACACGCATCTGATCGTGCGCGACGACGCCCTGCTGCTCTACGGCTTCGCCACGGAGGCCGAGCGCGACCTCTTCCTGCTGCTGATCGGCGTCCAGTCGGTCGGCCCGAAGGTCGCGCTCGCGGTTCTCAGCGGCGGCCCGCCGCGCGAGCTGCTCGCCGCCGTCGCCGCCGGCGACACGGCGCGGCTGCAGGCGGTGCAGGGCGTCGGCAAGCGCACGGCGGAGCGGATCGTCGTCGAGCTGCGCGAGAAGGTCGGCGCGGCGCCGGCCGGCGACCCGATCATGGTCGCCCGCGGCGACGACCCGCGGCTGCTCGCCCGCGACGGCCTCGTCGGGCTCGGCTTCTCACCGCAGGAGGCCGACGAGCTGCTCGACGGCGCGCCCGGCCAGACGCCCGAGGACCTGATCGCCCACGCGCTGCGCGAGGCGCGGCGGTGAGCGTCGAGCGCATCCAGACCCCCGGCCTCGGGCCCGACGACGAGCAGCTCGACGTCTCGCTGCGCCCGCGCCGGCTCGAGGAGTTCGTCGGCCAGGAGGCGCTGAAGGCCCAGCTCGGCGTGGCGATCCAGGCCGCGGGCGCGCGCGGCGAGGCGCTCGACCACGTGCTGCTCGCGGGCCCACCGGGCCTCGGCAAGACCTCGCTGGCGCAGATCGTGGCGGCCGAGCTCGAGGTCGACTTCGTCCAGACCGCAGGGCCGGCGCTCGAGCGCAAGGCCGACATCGCGGCCTTCCTGACCGCGCTCGAGCCGCGGTCGGTGTTCTTCGTCGACGAGATCCACCGTCTCCCGCGCGCGGTCGAGGAGACCTTCTACCCCGCCATGGAGGACAGCCAGCTGCCGATCACGGTGGGCGCGGGCGCCGGCGCGCGCGTCGTCACGCTCGAGCTGCCGCCGTTCACGCTGATCGGCGCCACCACCCGCGCGGGCCTGCTCACGACCCCGCTGCGCGACCGCTTCGGCCTCCAGCACCGCCTCGAGCACTACGGCCCCGGCGACCTGGCCCGCATCGTCGTGCGCTCCGCCCGCGTCCTGAACATCGAGATCGAGTCCGCCGGCGCGCGCGCCATCGCCGAACGCGCGCGCGGCACTCCGCGCGTCGCCAACCGCCTGCTCAAGCGCGTCCGCGACTTCGCCGAGGTCCACCGGGGCGGGCGCATCGACGCCGAGACGGCGAGCGCGGCGCTCGACCTGCTCGAGGTCGACCACGAGGGCCTCGACCGGCTGGACCGCGCGATCCTCGGCGCGATCTGCGGCCACTTCGGCGGCGGCCCCGTCGGCCTCTCCACGCTGGCCATCGCGGTGGGCGAGGAGTCCGACACGATCGAGGACGTCTACGAGCCCTACCTCCTGCAGCGCGGCCTGCTCAAGCGCACCCCGCGGGGGCGCTGCGCGACCGAGCGCGCGTTCCGCCATCTCGGGCTCGAGCCACCCGCCGAGGTCGCGAGCCTCTTTTAGCGCTTCACGCGAACCTTAACTTGACCGTTCTACTCTCCCTCGCGGAAATGGCGCACCTCTTCATCTGTCCCAACTGCGGTCATCGCTCTACGGCGACGGAGAGGACGGCCGGCTTCCGCAACACCCCGAAGGGGTGCTCGAAGTGCGGCTTCGCGTTCCTCTTCGAGCTCCTCGACGACTACTACCCGGCTCCCAACGCGGCCTTCTTCGTCTGCGACCAGGAGGGCCGGATCATCGGCTGCGGCCGCGGCTCACGCGAGCTGACCGGCCTGTCGGACGAGAAGGTCATCGGCCGCCAGGTGCGCGAGGTGCTCGGCCTCGCCTTCGAGGGCGGGGACGACGCTGTGGGCACCGTGCTCGAGTGGGGCGTCCGGCAGCTCGGCAAGGGCGTGACCGTCAATGCGGAGGGGGACCTGCCCGCGAAGGCCGTGGCGGACCTCTTCCCCGCCTACGACGATGACGGCGGGCTTTTGCTCGTCCTCACACCGTCGAAGTAGTCTCTTCTCGGCACCTCGGATGTCTGAACGCCGCCGCCACCTTCTCGTCCTGCTGATCGTCCTGGGTCTGATCGCAGGCTCGGCCGCGGCGATCCTGACCCAGGCCACAAAGCTCGGCCTCGACCTGCAGGGCGGCGTCCAGCTCATCTACCAGGGCAAGCCGACGAAGCAGACGAAGGTCACGGCCGAGTCGCTGCAGCGGGCGCTGGACATCATGCGCGACCGCGTCGACGCCTTCGGCGTCGCCGAGCCGGAGCTCGCGCGCACCGGCAAGGACCAGATCGAGGTCAACCTCCCCGGGGTCAAGGATGCCGAGCGTGCCGCCAAGCAGGTCGGCTCAACCGCCCAGCTCTTCTTCTACGACTGGGAGAAGAACGTCCTCGACGAGACCTGCAAGACCAACGACACCGAGATCAACGGCGGCCAGCAGCCCGTCACCGGCCTCTATAACGCGGTCAAGCGCGCGGCCAAGTGCAGGATCACGCCGCCCAAGAGCAGCGAGGCCGCCGCCGCGCCGCGCTTCTACGCGTTCGACAAGATCTCCAAGAAGCCGTTCAACGGCGGGCTCCCGGACGAGTCGCGCGATGCGGCGCTCAGCGGCCTCGACAAGGCCCAGAAGGCGCGCGCCGAGGTGCTCGAGGTCAGGCCGGGCGTGCTCGTCCTGCGCGACGAGAAGGCCAAGGCGACCGCTCCGGCCCCGGACGCCTGGTGGATCATCCGCGACGACCCAGGGCTCTCGGGGACGGACATCAAGAACCCCGAGCAGAACTTCGACCAGCGCTCCGGCAACGAGCCGATCGTCACGTTCGACTTCAGCGACAAGGGCCGCAAGGCGTTCCAGAGGATCACCGCCACGGTCGCGCAGCGCGGCGCCGACAACGCCAACCCGCTCAACCCGGACCCGCAGCAGAACTCGCAGCACTTCGCGATCGCGCTCGACAACGACCTCGTCTCGATCCCGTTCATCAACTACCGCGAGAACCCCGACGGCATCGACGGCTCGACGGGCGCGCAGATCTCCGGCGGGTTCACGATCACGAGCGCGCAGGACCTCGCCAAGGTGCTCAAGACGGGCGCCCTGCCGCTCAAGCTCGAGCTGATCTCGCGCTCACAGGTCTCGGCCACGCTCGGCAAGCAGGCGCTCAGCCAGGGCCTCAAGGCCGGCATCGCCGGCTTCGCGATCGTCGCGCTGTTCCTGCTCATCTTCTACCGCGCCCTGGGCGTCGTGGCGACGGTCGCCCTGGCCGTCTACGCGGTCTACTTCTACGCGCTGATCAAGCTCATCCCGGTCACGCTGACGCTGCCGGGGATAGCCGGCCTGATCCTCACACTGGGGGTGGCGGCCGACGCCAACATCGTCATCTTCGAGCGGGTCAAGGAGGAGGTGCGCGCGGGCAGATCCGTGGCCGCGGGCCTTGCCGCGGGCTACAAGAAGGGCTTCTCGACGATCGTCGACGCGAACATCGTCACGCTGCTCGTCGCGTTCATCCTCTTCATCCTCGCCACGGCGGGGGTCAAGGGCTTCGCCTTCGTGCTGGGCATCGGCACGATGCTGTCGCTGTTCACGGCCGTGCTCGCCACCCAGGCGATCATCCTCAGCCTGCGCGGCTCGCGGGTCATGAACAGCCGCGCCGCGCTCGGCGCCGGCCATGCGAAGCGCCAGATCACGTTCGACTTCATGGGCGCTTCGAGGTGGTTCTTCTCGATGTCGGGCATGATCCTGCTGATCGGCGCGCTCGCGATCGCCGGCAAGGGCATCAACTTCGGCATCGACTTCGAGTCGGGCACGCGGATCACCGCGCCGCTCACCCGCGCCGCGACCGTCGACCAGGTCCGCACGGCGCTCGCGCCGCAGGGGCTGGGCGGCGCGAAGATCCAGACCGTCAACAACAAGGACCTCGGCAAGCACGTCATCCAGGTCTCGACGGACACCCTGAAGCCGTCCGACGTCGGCGCGGTCAACAAGACGCTCGACCAGCGCTTCGGGCTCGCGGACCAGCCCAACATCGAGTCGATCGGGCCGACCTTCGGCGCGTCGGTGGCCAACTCCGCCCTGATCGCGATCGTCGCCTCGCTGCTGGTGATCTCGATCTACATCGCGCTGCGGTTCGAGTGGAAGTACGCCGTGCCGGTGCTGATCGCGCTGATGCACGACATCCTCATCACCGCGGGCGTCTACTCGTTGCTCGGCCGGGAGGTGACGACGTCGACGGTCGCGGCGCTGCTCACCATCGTCGGCTTCTCGCTCTACGACACGATCATCGTGTTCGACCGGATCCGCGAGAACGTGCCGCGGATGCCCAGCGCGGCGTTCTCCCAGATCGTCAACCGCTCGATGGCCGAGGTCATCGTGCGCTCGATGGCGACCAGCTTCTGCACCGTGCTGCCCGTGCTGGCGCTGTTCCTGTTCGGCGGCGACACGCTCAAGGACTTCGCGTTCGCGCTGATCGTCGGCACGATCTCGGGCGCCTACTC
>JAXDGC010000066.1:0-6203 GCA_034665245.1 Solirubrobacteraceae bacterium
TTGGGAAGGATCTGACCATCGACCTCGATCAGCATCCCGTTAGAGCCCTCGACGATCCTCAGATCGGTCGGGGCTTCTGGGGTCAAAGTGGCTTCCATGAACGGCGAGATACTGTAGCGAACATGCCCGTAAGAGCCACGAAGCGCGGTGCCGATCGGACGCCGCTGAGCGGGGATTTCGACGTCCTCGTCTGCGGCGCCTCGTTCGCCGGGCTCGCCGTGGCGCGCGAGTTGCGGGCCACCGACGCGCGCGTCCTCGTCCTCGATCGCTACGAGATCGGCGAGCGGCAGACCTCCGCGTGCGCCGCTCCGACGGCGTGGCTGGCCAATCTCGGCCTCGAGGCAGCGATCCTGCAGACGTTCGACGCGCTCGTCTTCCACACCCCCACAACCTCGGCCCGCTGGCCGCTGCCGTGGACGTTCTCGACCTTCGACTACCGGATGCTGTGCGAGCTGCTGTGGGACCAGCGCGGGCCCATGACCGAGTTCGAGACCGCCAAGGTGTCCGGGCGCACCGGGGGCGTCGTGCACACCGACCGCGGCGACGTCTCGGCGGAGCTGATCGTCGACGCGCTGGGCTGGCGGCGGCTGCTCGACCCCGATCGGGAGGTCACCCCGCCCGAGGCGCTGATGTCGCGCGGGCTCGAGGTCCATCCGGCGGGGACGGGCAGCGATCTCGAGGTGTGGATCCACAAGGGCTACATCGAAGCCGGCTACGGCTGGTCCTTCCCCGCCGGCGACGAGGTCAGGGTCGGTGTGGGCTCGTTCGAGCCGCGCCATCACGTCAAGGACCCGACCGTCCGCCTCGCCGCCGACCTCGGCCTGCCGCCCGACGGGTACCAGGGCAACTGGATCCCCCACGCGATCCGTCCCGCCGCCGCCGACGGCGTCTTCTTCGTCGGCGACTCGGCCGGCCACTGCATCCCGCTCACCGCCGAGGGCATCCGCACCGCGCTGTACTTCGGCATCGCCGCCGGGCGCGAGATGCGGGCCGTGCTCGAGGGCGAGCAGTCACGCGAGCAGGCGCTCGTCCGCTACGCGCACTTCTCCGCCGAGCGCGCGTGGAAGTTCGCGTGGATGAAGCGCTGGCAGGACACGGTGTGGCGCCTGCGCCCGCGCGCACGGGACGCACTGGTGCGCTCGATGACCCACCGGCGCGCCGCCGCGTGGGCCTTCGGGCACTACTGGCGTATCGCCCCGCCGGAGTTCGCGCTGCCGGCGCCCGCGGCGGCGCTGCCGCGCGAGGAGTCAGGCCAGATCGCGGCGTAGCGCCGCGCCGACCTCGTCGATCGCGCGGCGCGTCATCTCCGTCGCCGCCATCCAGCGCCAGAAGCCGTGGATGGTGCCCTCGTAGCGGCGGTGGGTGACGTCGACGCCGGCCTCGCGCAGCTTCTGCACCAGCGCCTCGCCCTCGTCGCGCAGGACGTCGAACTCGGAGGTGAGGACGAACGTCGGCGGCAGGCCCGCGAGGTCGTCCGCGCGCAGCGGCGAGGCGTCGGGCTGGAAGCCGTCGGCGCCGTCGAGGTAGAGGTTCCAGTAGCGCTGCATGCCCTCCGCGGTGAGGCCGTAGCGCTCCTTGAAGTCGCGGTAGGAGGGCGTGTTGAGGCCGGCGTCGCAGACGGGGTAGATCAGCGCCTGCGCGCGCACCCGGTCGCGCATGCGCCGCGCCACGCCGATCGCGAGGTTGCCGCCGGCGCTGTCGCCCGCCACCGCCAGCGGCTCGTCCGGGTGGCGCTCGGCGAGCGCGCGCGTCGCGGCGGCGCAGTCCTCGAGCGCGGCGGGGAACCGGTGCTCGGGCGCGAGCCGGTAGCCGACGCTCGCCACGAGCGCGCCCGACTCGTTGGCGAGCGCGCGGCAGACGGTGTCGAAGGAGTCGATCGAGCCGACCGCCCAGCCGCCGCCATGGAAGTAGGCCACCACCCCGCCGGCCGGCTCGAGCGGCCGGTAGACCCGTACGGGGATGGGCCCGGCGGAGCCTGGGACCTCCACGTCGCGGACCTCGCCGACCTCCTCGCCGGGCCCGCTGAGCTGCGCGGTCTCCTGCTCGTGCCCGGCGCGGGCCAGCTCGATCGGGACCTCGTGGGCGGGCGGCCCCTCGAGGGCGTTCATGCCGTCGAGGACCTCCTGGATGCCGGGGTCGAGCGCGCTCAAGCGGCGGGCGAGGGCGCGGGCGCGTCTTCCTGCGCGTGGATGCGGCGCTTGGCGTCGCGAAGGAAGCCGCCGGAGCGGCCGGCCCGCACGGCGAGGATCTCGCCGAGGATCGAGAGCGCCGTCTCCTCCTGGCTCTCCGCGCCGATGTCCAGGCCGCACGGCCCGGCGATGCGCGACAGCGCCGCCTCCGGCACACCCGCCTCGAGCAGGCGCGCGCGCCGCTTCTCCTGGTTGCGGCGCGAGCCGAGCGCGCCGACGTAGAAGGCCTCGGTCGCGAGCGCCGCCTCGAGCGCGGGCTGGTCGAACTTCGCGTCGTGGGTGAGCACGACGATCGCCGTCTGGTGGTCCGGGGCGACGTGAGCGGTCGCCTCCTGCGGCCATTCGACGAGCAGCTCGTCCGCGCTCGGAAAGCGCTCCGCGGTCGCGAACGCGCGCCGTGCGTCAGCGACGATCGTCGTCCAGCCGAGGTTCTTCGCCGCGCGACAGAGCGCCTGGGCGGTGTCGACCGCGCCGTGGATGAACAGCCGCGGCGGCGGCATGTAGACCTCGCCGAACACCTTCCGGTCGCCGAGGTCGAGCAGCGCGTTGCGCGCGCCGCGGATGACCTCGTCGGCCTGCGCGGCGAGCTCGACGCCGGTCTCGCCCTCCTCGACGAGGAACTTCGCACCCGCGTCCTCGCCCTCCACGACGGTGAACAGCACCGCTCGGCCGCCCCGCTCCTGGACGGCGGCCAGGCGGTCGAGCAGGTTCACTCCACCTTCTCCACGAACACGTCGATCTCCCCCCCGCAGGGGAGGCCGACGTTCCAGCCCTCGTCGTCGGTGATGCCGTAGGTCAGCAGCTTCGGACGCCCGTTCGCGAAGACCTCCTCGGCCTCCTGGGCGATCGCCGACTCGACGCAGCCGCCCGACACGGAGCCGCAGAGCGCGCCGCTGCTCGACACGGCGAAGGAGGATCCGACGGGGCGCGGCGCCGAGCGGCGCGTGCCGACGACCGTGGCGACGACGACGTCATCGCCCTCTTCCCGCCAGCGGCGGATGTCGTCGAGCAGTTCCTTCACAGCTCCAGCCTAGAACCCGCGCCGCTCACGCGCTGCGACGGCGCGCGGGTCGCGCTTGTCGGCGCGCCGGGTCACCCATGCGGCGTGCGCGACCCAGATCACGAACAGGACGACCATCACGAGCGTGAGGCCGAGCACCTCGCTCGGCGAGTAGGCGCCGAGCGCGAGCAGGAAGACGAACAGGGCGACGAGGCTGATGAGCAGCACCCAGAAGCTCTCCCTCATGACCGCCCAGATCCCACGTGGCGACATACTCAGGACTCTACGAAATAGCGCCCGGTCTCGCCACCCGAGAACCAGCGGCTCGTGACGGTCTTCTTGCGCGTGTAGAACTCGACGGCGTCGGGCCCGTGGGCGTGCAGGTCGCCGAGGAAGGAGTCCTTCCAGCCGGAGAACGGGAAGAAAGCCACCGGCGCGGCGACGCCGACGTTGACGCCGATCATCCCGACCTCGACGTCGTGGCGGAAGCGCCGAACCGCCGCGCCGGACTCCGTGAAGATCGAGACGCCGTTGCCGTACGCGCTCGCGTTGACCGTGGCGATCGCGTCGTCGAGCGACTCGGCGTGAACCATCGCCAGCACTGGCCCGAAGACCTCGTCGCGCCAGATCTCCATCTCCGGCGTGACGCCATCGACGATCGTCGGGCCGATGAACCCGGCCGGCGCCTCGCGGCCGTCGAGCACGATATCGGCGCCGTCCGCCGCGGCGCGGTCGACGTAGCCGCGCACGCGCTCGCAGGCGGCGGGTGAGATCAGCGGGCCGACCTCGATGCCCTCCTCGAGCCCGTCGCCGACGCGCATCTCGGCCGCGGCGTCGCGCAGCGCTTCCCGCAGGCGCCCATGGGCGTCACCGACCGCGACGACCACCGACCCCGCCATGCAGCGCTGGCCGGCCGCGCCGAACGCGGAGCCGAGGATCCCCGAGACGGTCTTGTCGAGCACCGCGTCCGGCATCACGACCATGTGGTTCTTGGCCCCGCCCAGTGCCTGCACGCGCTTGCCGCGGGCGGCGGCGCGCGCGTAGACGTGCCGCGCGACCTTCGCCGAGCCGACGAACGAGACGGCGTCGATCCCGGGGTGGTCGAGGATGGCGTCGGCGACCTGCCGGTCGCCGTTGACGAGGTTCACGACACCGGGCGGCAGATCGAGCTCGTCGAGCGACCCGAACACGAGGGACTGCGTGAGCGGCACCTGCTCGGAGGGCTTGAGCACGAACGTGTTGCCGCACGCGATCGCGAACGGCAGGAACCAGAACGGCACCATCGCCGGGAAGTTGAACGGCACGATCGCGGCGCACACGCCGACGGGCTGGCGGACGGTCTCGGCGTCGACGTTGCGCGCGACGTCCTCGATGATCGAGCCCTGCATGGTGGTCGGCACGGCGCAGGCCGCCTCGACCATCTCGATCATGCGCCCGACCTCGGCGCGCGCATCGGGCAGCGTCTTGCCCATCTCGGTGGTGACGGAGCGCGCGAGCTCCTCGCGACGCGCGGTGAGCTTCTCGCGCAGGGTGAACAGGCGACGCGCGCGCTCGGGCACGGAGACGGCGCGCCACGCGGGCAGCGCCGCGCGTGCGGCCTCGACGGCGGCATCGAGCTCGGCGGAGGTGGAGAGCGGCACGCGCGCGAGCACCTCGCCGTTGGCGGGGTTCGTGACGTCGAGCAGCTCGGAGGAGGAGGACGCGGTCCAGCGGCCGCCGACGTAGTTGTCCAGGACGCGCGTCGCGGTGTCGGTGGAGGCCATGCCTCCGAATCTACCCCCGGACGACGAGCAGCGTGCCCGCGGCGAGCAGCAGGACGCCGATCGCCTTCATCGCGCTGATCGGGTCCTTGTCGAGGCCGAGGAGCCCGAACTGGTCGATGATCACCGACATCGTCAGCTGGCCGGCGATCGACGCGGCCACGATGCCCCCCGCGCCGAGCGTGCGCACGGTCACGAGGACGCACGAGACGTAGCAGGCGCCGAGTGCGCCGCCGATCAGGTACTGCGGCGCGAGCGACCGCGCCTCGGCGATCTGCCCGAAGCCGCCGCGCGCGAGCCCGGCGATGACCGCGAGGATGATCGTGCCGGTCATGAACGAGAAGAACGCGGCCTGGAACGTGCCGATGGTCTTCCCGAGGTGGGAGTTGATCGGCCCCTGCAGGGCGACCATGCCTCCGACGACCGCCGTGAGGGCGACGGCGAGGCCGCGGTCCATCACTTCGCGTCCAGCCAGTTCGGGCCGACGCCGGACTCGACCGCCAGCGGCGGGTCCATCTCGGCCGCGCCGACCATCTCGCGGCGCACGATCTCGGTCGCCCGCTCGGCTTCCTCGGCGGGGCCCTCGAACAGCAGCTCGTCGTGGATCTGCAGGATGCAGCGGGTCTTGAGGCCGGCCGCGCGCAAGGCGTCATGGGAGCGCACCATCGCAACCTTGATGATGTCCGCCGCGGTGCCCTGGATGACGGAGTTGACCGCGAGCCGCTCGCCGAGCTTGCGCGTCTGCCAGTTGCGCGCGCGGATCTCCGGGATCTGGCGGCGGCGGCCGAACAGCGTCGAGACGTAGCCGTGGTCCTCGGCCTGCTTGACCGCGTCGGCCATGAACTGCGCGACGGCCGGGAAGCGCGCGAGATAACGGTCGATGAACTCCTGCGCCTCCTCCTGCTCGATCTGCAGGCGGTCGGCGAGCCCGTAGGCGGAGAGCCCGTAGACGATCCCGTAGTTGACCATCTTGGCCTTCGAGCGCATGCCGACCGTGAGCTGGTCCGGCGCCGTGTCGAACACCGCGGCGGCGGTCTCGGTGTGGACGTCCTCGCCGCGCAGGAAGATGTCCCTCAGCACCTGCTCGTTCGCGATGTGCGCGAGCACGCGCAGCTCGACCTGCGAGTAGTCGACGGAGATCAGCACGTTGCCGGGCTCGGCGACGAAGCAGGCGCGGATCTCGCGGCCGGTCTCGGTGCGGACCGGGATGTTCTGGAGGTTCGGGTTGATGCTCGAGAGGCGGCCGGTGGCGGC
>JAXDGC010000067.1:0-10196 GCA_034665245.1 Solirubrobacteraceae bacterium
GCTCCGGGAACGGCGGGAAGTCCTCGAGGCGCAGCGTGCGGATGTGGAACGTGGCGTGGCCCGCCACGATCTCGACGTCCTGCTCGGAGGCGCGCAGCTCGAGCGAGACGGTGTCGCCGGGCAGCGCGCGGACGACGTCGACGAGCAGTCGCGCCGGCAGCACGACGGCGCCGTCACGGACGACCTCGCCCTGCAGCGGGACGCGGAGCCCGATCTCCATGTCGGTGGCGCGCAGCTCGATCGCGCCGCCCTTCGCCGTCAGCTGGACGCCGGAGAGCGCCTGGACGGCGCTGCGGGTGGATGCCGCACGGGTCACGGTCTGGAGCTCCGTGAACAGTTCGGTGCGGGAAGTCGAGACCTTCATGTGGAAGTGATCAAGTCTGGGTCACCGTCATCAGGGTTGTGGATGGCGTGCACAACCGCCGAGATCGCCGCAGGATGCAGGGCAGAGGCGTGCACAAGTCTGTCAAGCATCCCGGTCGGTACCGCCACGCAGCTCGCCGGCCAGCCTGCGCACGGTGTCATAGGCGTCGCGGTCCTCGGCGATGCGGGCCGCGGTGCGCTTGCACGCGTGCAGCACGGTCGTGTGGTTGCGGTTGCCGAACGCGCGCCCGATGGCGGGCAGCGTCGCGTCCGTGAGCTCGCGCGTGAGGTACATGGCGACCTGGCGCGGCCAGTTGAGGCCGGCGGCGCGGCTGTGGGAGACCATGTCGTCGAGCGAGATCTCGAAGTCCTGGCAGATGCGGCGCTGGATCTCCTCGACCGAGCGCGCCCGCGGCCGCAGGTCGGGGTAGAGCCCGCCGAGCACCTCCTGCGCGAGCTCCGCGGTGACCGGGCGGCGGGTGAGCGAGCCGAACGCGACGGTCCGGACCAGCGCCCCCTCGAGCGCTCGCACGTTCGAGTCGACCTGCTCGGCGATCACCGCGAGCGCGGCCGGCTCGACGTCGCGCACGCGGTCCTGCTGGACGCGCTTGCGCAGGATCGTGAGCCGCGTCTCGTAGTCCGGCGGGCGCACGTCGCAGACCAGTCCGGCCTCGAAGCGCTCGCGTAGCCGGTCCTCGAGCGCGCCCATGTCGCGCGGGAGCCGGTCGGAGGTCAGGACGATCTGCGCGCCGGCCGCGTGGAGCGCGTTGAAGGTGTGGAAGAACTCCTCCTCCGTCTTGGCCTTGCGCTGGAGGAACTGGACGTCGTCGACGAGCAGGACGCCGACGTCGCGATAGGCGCTCTTGAAGGCGTCGATGCCGTCGTGGTGCAGCGCGCCGATGAAGTGGTTGGTGAACGCCTCGACGGTCGTGTAGCGCACGGTCAGCCCGTCGCCGTAGGCCGCGACGTAGTTGGCGATCGAGTGCAGCAGGTGCGTCTTGCCGAGGCCGGGCGGCCCGCAGATGAAGAGCGGGTTGAAGGTCAGCGCCGGCATCTCGGCGACCGCGAGCGCGGCCCCGTGGGCGAGGCGGTTGGAGTCGCCGATCACGAACTGGTCGAACGTGAAACGCGCGTTGAAGGGGACGTCGGCGGCGGTCCACAGCGAGCGCGTCGCCGGCGCGGGCGCCTCGCTGACGGCGACCGGGTCCTCCGGGCCGACGAGCCGGACCGCGATGTCCTTGCCGAGCACGCGCTGCGCGGCCCCCTGGAGCAGGCGGCTGTAACGCTCCGTGACCCAGGCGCGGCTCGCATCGGGCGCCGTGACGACGAGCGTCGAGCCGTCGAGCCGGCGCGCGTCGAGCGCATCGACGTAGAGGTGCCAGTTGGCGTCCGAGATCGCGGTCCGGAGCTCGGTCCGGATGCGTCGCCAGGAATGCGCGAGTTGGTCGTCGTTCACGATGGACGCGGAAACTCCTCCTCCCCAGGAGAGGTCTGTGGATCGGTGGTGCGGAGGGGCCCTGAAGGACCCCGGTGGGGCGAATATAACAAGGGCCGCAGGCCCTTCCGGAGTATGTCCGGGAGGGCATCGCAAAACGCGCACGAATGTTCCCCGGGAGGCCTGTGCACGGGTGTCGACGGCGTGTGCACGAACCGGTGCGCTCGTCGCCCCGGTATCCTCGCCTGAGAGATGAAGCGGACCTACCAGCCCAAGAAGCGCAAGCGCGCCCGCACCCACGGCTTCCGTGCCCGCATGAGCACCCGTGCCGGGCGCGTCGTGCTGAAGCGCCGCCGGGGCAAGGGCCGCAAGCGCCTGACGGTGTAGCGCCGCGGTGTCCGCGAAGCGCCGCCGCCTGTCGCGCAGCGCTGAGTTCGAGCGCGTGTACCGGCAGGGGCGCTCGAAGGGCAACCGCTACCTGGTGCTCTACGCGTTCCCGCGCGCGGACGACGACACCGCCGAGCGCGAAGACGGTCCGCGCCTCGGGCTGTCGGTCTCGCGCCGGGTCGGCGGAGCGGTCGAGCGCAACCGGGTCAAGCGCGTGCTGCGCGAGGCGTTCTGGGCCGAGGCCGAGCGACTGCCGGCGACGTCGGACTATGTCGTCGTCGCTCGTCCTGACGCGCGCGAGCTGGCCGAGCGCGATGGCACCGCGGGGATGCGCGTCGCCCTCTCCGAGCTCGTGGCCGGGCTCGGCGTCAGGGGCTGAGCGCCGTGCGCGCCGTGCTGCTGGCACCGATCCGCCTCTACCAGCGCTTCGTCTCGCCGCTGTTGCCGCGACGCTGCAAGTACCTGCCGACATGCTCGGACTACGCCGTCCAGGCCGTGCGCACCTACGGGCCGGCGCGCGGCTTCGTGCTCGCGAGCTGGCGCCTGCTGCGCTGCAACCCGTGGAGCGACGGCGGCTACGACCCGGTCTCGGACCAGACGCTCTTCAAGTCGCGCGAGAGCAGCGCCCCCGCGGCGTCCCCGCCCAGCCGCACGGCGTAGTTCGTCCCGCGATCCTCGGGATAGATCTGCGTCGTGTTGGCGAGCACGAGGTGGGGCACGCCGGTCTGGAGCGGCGGGATCCGCTCCGGATAGCCCACGGTGACGATCGGCTGCGCGGCCGGCTCGCGGTGCAGCCAGCGCTCGCGCACCCATGAGCGCTCGAAGCCCGGGTTGACCTTGCGCAGCCCGGGCGTGTAGCGCTCGAGCAGCGCATCGGCGTCGAGCTCGAGCAGCGGGTCGCCGGGCGCCAGGTAGTTGGCGACGTAGAGGAAGCGGCGGCCGTCGTAGCGCTCCGGCTCGACGAAGTTCGTGTGCTCGACGAGCCCGACGAAGGGCAGCTCCGGGTCGGCGATGTTGGTCCAGTAGAACGGGCTGAAGCGGCGGTCGAGCTCGAGCAGGAGACACAATGCCGCGTGGTACTCGATGCGCTCCAGGCGCCCGAGGTACTCGGGCCCGATCGCCGCGGCGAGGTCGTCGTCGAGCAGGCCGCGGAAGACGTCGTTGGGGACCGTGGCGACGACGGCGTCGTAGCGCTCGGGGTCACCGGCGGGCGCGTAGCGCGTGGGGTCGTGCCCGCTGCGGAAGGAGCCCGGCGCGCCGGGCGTCACCTCGAAGCCCTCGGCGACGCGGCTCAGCCGCGCTGCGGGTCGATCGATCAGGACGCGCCCGCCGCCGGCCTCGATGCGGTCGCGCAACTCGCCGAACAGCGGCTCCCACGAGCGCCGCGGGTAGCCGAGCAACTCCTGACGCGCCTCCTTGCCCTCGAGCTTGCGGCGCATCGTGAGCTTGCCCCACAGCCAGGCCATCGAGACGTCGTCGGCGCGGTCGCCGAACTTGCCGCGCAGCAGCGGGCCCCAGACCTTGTCGTAGGGCTGCGCGCCCATCGACCGGCGGATCCACTCGCGCGCCGTCATCCGCTCGAACGGCGCGACGTCGCGCGCGGTCTTCTGCAGCTTCAGGACCGCGAGCCCCATGCGGACGCGCGAGAGCGGGGAGAGCGGGCCGAAGCGGAGGAGGTGCAGCGGCGTGGTGAACGGCCAGGAGCGGTCCTCGAGGAAGAACGCCATCGAGGACGGCCGCCACTCGAGCTCGTCGGGCATGCCGAGCTCCTCGTAGAGCTCGGCGATGTGGCGGTCGCTCGTGAACAGGTGGTGGTAGTAGCGCTCGAGCAGGTGGCCCCCGCCGATGTCGATCGTGGCGGCCTGCCCGCCGAGCCCGGGCCAGCGTTCGTAGACGTCGCAGCCATGGCCGGCCTCGGTCAGCCGGTGCGCGCACACGAGACCGGCGACGCCGGCGCCGATCACGGCGACGCGCACTAGTGGGCCTGCTGCGGCGCGGGCGCCTCGGGGTCGCGCCGGTCGACCCCGGCGAGCGCGGCCGCGGCGCCCTCCTGCGGATCGAGGTTCTGCGAGCGCGCGACCACGTACAGCGGCCGCTGCTTGACCTCGTCGTAGATGCGCCCGAGGTACTCGCCGAGCATGCCGAGGGCCAGCAGCTGGATGCCGCCGATCAACAGCACGGCGAACAGCAGCGACGGCACGCCGCGCGAGTAGATGCCCGAGTAGCGGGCGACGATCGTCAGCGGCAGCCCCAGCATCGCGAGCGCGGCGCAGGCGAAGCCGGCCAGCGCCGCCAGTTGCAGCGGGAAGTTCGAGAACGAGGTGAGCCCGTCGAGGGCGAAGCGCAGCATCTTGCCCAGCGGGTATTTCGTCTCGCCGGCGGCCCGCGCGTCGCGGTCGTACTCCACGATCGCGTGCGAGAACCCGACCCACGAGGTCATCCCGCGCAGGAAGCGCGAGCGCTCGCGCAGCCGCAGGAGCGCGTCGAGCGCCGCGCGGTCGATGAGCCGGAAGTCGCCTGCGCCGGGCTCGAGGTCGACCTGCGCGAGGCGGCCCATGATCGAGTAGAACCAGCGCGCGGTCGCCAGCTTGAACCGCGTCTCCCCGCTGCGGCTGCGGCGCTTCGCCACGACGATGTCGGCGCCCTGGCGCCAGCTCTCGACGAGCTCGGGGATCAGCTCGGGCGGGTCCTGGAGGTCGCCGTCGATCATCACCACGGCGTCCCCGCGGGCGTGGTCGAGGCCGGCCGTGATCGCCATCTGGTGCCCGAACGGGCGCGACAGGTGCAGCACCCGGATCCGCGGATCGCGCCGCGCGAGGTCGTCGAGGATGGTTGGGGTGGCGTCCGACGACCCGTCGTCGACGATCACGAGCTCATACGGGAGGTCTCCGAGCGAGGTCGCGACACGGCCGCAGAACTCGGCCGCCAGCCCTTCCTCGTCGAGCATCGGCGCCACCACGCTGAGCAGGCGCAGCTCGCGGGCGGACATGGTCGGCGGGAGTCTAGAGCCCACCGCTACGATCCGGTGCCGTGACGCCCGTCCTCGGAAACATCCTCCAGCCGCTGATCGACTTCTTCCACTGGTTCCTGAAGTCGTTTCACGACGATCTGGGGCTGGGGTGGGGCAGCGCGATCGTCGCGCTCACCATTCTGGTGCGAGCGATCCTGCTCCCGGTCACGTACAAGTCGTCGAAGTCGATGATCCGGCTGCAGCAGCTCGCGCCGCAGATGAAGGCGATGCAGAAGAAGTACAAGGAGGACCCGCAGCGCCTCCAGCAGGAGACGATGAAGTTCTACAAGGAGAACTCGGTCAACCCGTTCGCCTCCTGCCTGCCGATGGTCGCGCAGCTGCCGGTCTTCCTCTCGCTCTACTACATGCTCCGGGTCGACCTGCGGCACGACATCTGCCCGAAGATCAACCCGGTCAGCGGCGTCAATCCGCTGCCCTGCGGCCACACGGACGCGTCGAGCTTCCTCTTCATCCCGGACCTGACCGGCAAGGCCACCGGCGCGGTGCTCGTCGCCCTGATCGTGCTCTACGTCGGCTCGCAGCTCGTCTCGACGCTGCTGATGTCCGCGACGGCCGACAAGAACCAGCGGATGATCTTCCTCGCCCTGCCGTTCCTGTTCGTCGCCTTCATCTGGCAGTTCCCCGCCGGGCTGCTCGTGTACTGGATCACGACCAACCTGTGGACGATCCTGCAGCAGTCGATCATCAAGAAGCGCCTCGGGCCGCTGCGCGCGGAGGCGGCGGCGGCCGCGGCGGCAGCCAAGGAGCAGGCGGAGCTCGAGGAGAGCAAGGGCAAGGGCAAGGGCAAAGGTGGCCAGGGCAACGGGAAGGGCGGCGGCCGGGCGCTCGGCAAGCTCTCCCCGACCGGCGCCGGCGCCGCCGGTTCCAAGGCCCGCAGCGGCAGCAACGGCCCACCGCCCGCGCCGCCGCGCAAGAAGAAGAAGCGCTCGGGGCGCCGCCGGTGAGCGACGCGCCCACCTCCGCCGCCGACCGCGTCCGCGATCTGCTCGAGCGTGTCAACGAGGCGCTCGCGCTCGACGCCGAGGTGGAGATCGAGCAGGACGAGGGGATCATCCGCGCGACGTTGCACGCCGAGGACCTGGGCCTGTTCATCGGCCGCCACGGCACCACGATCGACGCCGTCCAGCACCTCGCCTACCGGGCCGCCGCGGCCGCGGACGACGGGCCCCAGCGCGTGATCGTCGACGCCGCGGGCTACCGCGAGCGCCGCGCGACGGCGTTGCACCGCCAGGCCGACGAGGCCGCCGACGACGCCCTGCGCACCGGCCGGCCGGTCGCCCTGGACGCCATGAGCGCGACCGAGCGCAAGGTCGTCCACGAGCACCTCAAGGACCGCGAGGACGTCGAGACGTACTCCGAGGGCACGGAGCCCGACCGCCACCTCGTCGTGGCCCCGCTCTGAGCGGACCGTTTCACGATTTACGTTTCGACGCTCTGCTCGAGGCGCTCGCCGACCCCGCGGCGCCCACGTCGGTGCATAACCCCGCCCAGGCCCGCGACGTCCACATCGCGGACTCGCTGAGCGCGCTCGAGGTCCCGGACGTGCGGGAGGCGACGCGGATCGCCGATCTCGGCTCCGGCGCCGGGCCGCCGGGGCTCGTGCTGGCGGTCGCGTTGCCAGACGCCGAGGTGACGCTGGTGGAGAGCGTCGGCAAGAAGTGCGCGTGGATGGAGGCGACGGTCGAGCGCCTGGGGCTGGCGAACGTCCGGGTCGTCTGCGCGCGGGCGGAGGAGCTCGAGGAGGATCCGTTCGACGTGGTCACCGCGCGGGCGCTCGGCGCGCTGCCGGTGCTGTGCGAGTACGCGGCGCCGCTGCTGCGCGAGGGTGGCGTGCTGGTGGCGTGGAAGGGTGCGGTCGACGCGGTGGAGGGCGCCGACGGGCTCGCCGCGGCCGAGATCCTCGGGCTCGAGCGGGAGGCGGTGCTGGCGGTGCGGCCGTATCCGGGCTCCGAGCGCCGTGCGCTGCACGTCTTCCGCAAGGTCGGGCCCACCCCCGAGCGGTATCCGCGACGGCCGGGAATGGCCGCAAAACGCCCGTTGTCCGCCCGTTCCCGCCGCGCCGATCGCTAGTTTCGAGAACGCAATGGGCACCGTCTACGCGATCGCGAACCAGAAGGGCGGGGTCGGCAAGACCACCACGGCCGTCAACGTCGCCGCCTGCATCGCCGAGGCCGGCTACGAGACCCTGCTGGTCGACGCCGACCCGCAGGGCAACGCCACCGTCGGCCTCGGCCTCTCCCGTCATGAGGGCCCTGGCCTCTACGAGGTGCTGTCCGGGAGCGTCGCGGTCGCCGACGCCGTGCGCCCCACCGGGATCGAGCACCTCTCGATGCTCGTCTCGACGCCGGACCTGGCGGGCGCGACGATGGAGCTGCCGCGCCTGCCCGGCTCGGAGGGGCGGATGCGCGACGCGCTGGTCTCCGTCCGCGGCGCCTACGCGTTCACGCTGCTCGACTGCCCGCCCTCGCTGGGCCCGCTGACCGTCAACGCGCTCGTGGCCGCAGACCGGGTCATCGTCCCGGTCCAGACCGAGTACTTCGCGCTCGAGGGGCTCGCCGGACTGCTCGACACCCTCGGCTTGATCCAGCGCGAGCTCAACCCCCGGCTCACGATCGCCGGGATGCTGCTGACCATGCACGACGGGCGCACGAAGCTCGGCCAGGACGTCGAGGCCGAGGTCCGCCGGCACTTCCCGCAACTCGTCTTCGACACCGTGATCCCCCGCAACGTCCGGCTCGGCGAGGCGCCGAGCTACGGCCGCCCCGTGATCCACCACGACCCGCACTGCGCCGGGGCGGATGCCTACTTCGAGCTGGCCAAGGAGGTTGCACAGCGTGGCTGAGCCCAGCCGTGGGATGGGCCGCGGGCTCGCGGCCCTGCTCACCCCGAGCACGACGGGTGGCGGGGCGGGCGATCGCGATCTGCGCCAGCTCCCCGTCGAGCTGATCTCGCCCAACCCGCGCCAGCCGCGCCAGGACTTCGACGAGGCGTCGCTGCTCGAGCTCGCCGGCTCGCTGGGGGAGCGCGGCCTGCTGCAGCCCGTGCTCGTCCGGCCGTCGGTCGGCGGCACCTACGAGCTGATCGCGGGCGAGCGCCGCTGGCGCGCCGCCCAGCTCGCCGGCCTCGACACGATCCCGGCGCTCGTGCGCGTCGAGGACGATGCCCAGTCGCTGGAGCTCGCGCTGATCGAGAACATGGCGCGCGAGGACCTCAACCCGATCGAGGAGGCGCGTGCGTGCGCGCTGCTGGTCGAGGAGCTCGGTCTCACGCGCGAGGAGATCGGCCGTCGCGTCGGCCGATCGCGCGTCGCGGTGTCGAACCTGCTGCGCCTGCTCGACCTGCCCGACGAGGCGCTCGAGATGCTCGCCCGCGGCGATCTGACCGAGGGCCACGGCCGCGCGATCCTGATGGCCCAGGGCCACGACGAGCGCCGCCGGCTCGCCCGCGCCGCGCTTGCGGAGGGCTGGAACGTGCGGCGGACGGAGGCCGAGGCGCGCGCCGCGTCGGGCGCCGACCCGGCCGGGCCGGTCCAGGCCCGCCGCGGCGTCGTGCATCCCGACCAGGAGGCGGCCGCGACGCAGCTCGGCGAGGCGTTCGGCCGGGCATTGGGCGCGGACGTGAAGGTGACCGCGCGCGGCACCGGCTACAAGGTCGCGATGACCTTCGAGTCGCTCGACGAGGCGCTCGAGCTGGCGGCCCGTCTGGGCGCCGTCGAGCCCGTCTGACGCCGCTATTATCGCCTCGTCCCGGGCGATTAGCTCAGTCGGTTAGAGCGCTTCTCTGATAAGGAAGAGGTCCCAGGTTCGAGTCCTGGATCGCCCACCTCGAGCGCACGCACCGGCCTCGCTCCCCGCGAGGCGAGGCGCCTTCCGGTGAGCCGCTGGCGAACGTCGGTATCGCGACATCGCCGGTCTTGGCGGGCCAAGGCACCGCTCGCGTGGCTGCGACGTCTACCTTCGCCGATCCGCGACCGCCGGGTTCAAGGCATCTGGCGGACGTGTCGAAGAAACGCGTATGACGATCGAAAAGCAGGCCGTCCTCGTGACCACCACGAGCGGTGAGCCACGTGGCATCGAGCTGACCGAAGAGACCTTCGACCGCTCCGGGCTCGTCCTCACGGTCAGCGGCGAGCTCGACATTGCTACCGCTCCCGCGCTCCGCGATCACCTCACCTCCGCGATCGAGGCGGGGAAGCACAGGCTCGTCGTCGACCTGACCGCGATCTCCTTCGTCGACTCGGTCGCGCTGGCGGCGATCGTGCACGCCAAGCAACGGCTCCCCGAGCACGGGAAGATGGCACTCGCCATCGACCCGTCGTCCTATGTGATGCTCGTCTTCGAGAGCGGCGGACTGGCGCAGGTGGTCGACTTCGTCGAGACCCGCGCCCAGGCCATCGAGCACGTCTCGGGCTGAGGCCGCGGCGCGCGCGGCGCGCTCTTCCAGGGCCACCGGGAACGCGCCTCGCCGCGCCTATACTTGCCCGACCCGGAGCCCGAGGAGCCGCTTTGCAGGAGATGGTCATCTACGGCGTGAGCTTCGACATGGTGGGCAAACAGCCGATCGTGTTGCTCAAGGCCGTCGACACGAACAAGTTCCTCCCGATCTGGATCGGGCACCCTGAGGCCGCGGCGATCCTGATGAAGCTCCAGGGCGCCTCCACCCCGCGGCCGATGACGCACGACCTGCTGTTCGACATGCTCGGCGAGCTCGAGGTGGCGTGCACCCGCGTGTCGGTGACGGAGCTGCGCGAGAACACCTTCTACGCGTCGATCACGCTCTCGATCAACGGCCGCGAGGTCGAGATCGACTCGCGCCCGAGCGACGCGCTCGCGCTCGCCGTGCGCTCCGGCGCCCCGATCTTCGCCGCCGAGGACGTGATCGCCGAGTCCGCGATCGAGTTCGAGCACGAGGTCGAGGACACCGAGGAGGTCGTGGACAAGTTCAAGGAGTTCCTCGACCAGGTCTCGCCCGAGGACTTCC
>JAXDGC010000068.1:0-2881 GCA_034665245.1 Solirubrobacteraceae bacterium
TCGACGACCGCCTGCGCCCGATCACCGAGGCGACGAAGGGCGTGATCCTCTACCAGGAGCAGTCGATGCAGATCGCCAAGGCGCTCGGCGGCTTCTCCGGCCCCCGCGCCGACGACCTGCGCAAGGCGATCGGCAAGAAGAACCGCAAGGCGATGGCCGAGCTGCGGCCGGAGTTCTACGAGGGCTGCCGTGCGTCCGGCACGAGCGAGTACGTCATCGAGCAGCTGTGGGCGACCAACGAGAAGTCCGCCGACTACTCCTTCAACCGCTCCCACGCCGCCTGCTACGCGCTGATCGCCTACCGGACCGCTTGGCTGAAGGCCAACTATCCCGCCGAGTACATGGCCGCGCTGATCTCCTCCGTGATGTCGACCAAGGACAAGGTCCCGTTCTTCGTCGCGCGCTGTGAGGAGATGGGGATCGAGATCCTGCCGCCCGACGTCAACCTCTCGGACCACGAGTTCATGGTCGTCGAGGGCAACATCCGCTTCGGGCTCGACGCCGTGAAGGGCGTCGGCTACGCGGCCGTCGAGGCGATGAAGCGCGCTCGCGAGGAGGGCGGCCCGTTCACGTCGCTCTGGGACTTCTGCGAGCGCGTGGACTGCCGGACGGTCAACAAGAAGGCGATCGAGGCGTTGATCAAGTGCGGCGCCTTCGGCTCCACCCAGGCGACGCGCCGCGGCATGCTCGACGTGCTGGAGGACGCCCAGGGCGCCGGCGCGAAGGCCCAGCTCGACGCCGAGATCGGCCAGGGCTCGATCTTCGACCTCGCACCCGTCGGCGGCGCCTCGCCGTTCGCCGCGCCGGCGCACCCGCCGATCCCCACGCACGAGTTCGATCGCACCGAGCTGCTGGCGATCGAGAAGGAGTCGATCGGCCTCTTCATCTCCGACCACCCGCTCAAGCGGGTCCGCGAGGCGCTGCTCGCCAAGGCCGACTGCGCCTGCGCCGAGGTCATGGACCGCAGGGACGGCGACTGGATCAAGATCGGCGGCATGATCACGGCGGCGAAGAAGATCCGCACCCGGGCGGGCGCGCAGCTGATGTTCGCCACCGTCGACGACCTCGAGGGCGCGGTCGAAGTGATGGTGTTCGAGAAGACGCTCGCCACCGCCGAGGCGGCGTTGCAGATCGACGAGATCGTGCTCGTCAAGGGCCGTGTCGACCACAAGGAGGGCGGCAAGGTCTGCGTGATCGTGCAGGAGGTCGAGCGCTTCGACCCCTCCGACGCGGAGATCGAGCGCGCCCGCGCGAAGGCCGTCAAGGCCGCCGAGCCGCCCAAGCCGCTGTGCCTGACGCTCGAGGGCAGCCTGCCCGCGTCGGTGCTCGAGGAGCTCAAGCGGATCATCGAGGACTTCCCCGGCGAGACCCCGCTGGAGCTGCGCATCGGGCCGCGCGTCGTGCGCCTCGGTGACGGCTACCGCGTGGCGGCGCGCTCCGCGGGCCCCGAGCTCGGCCGCCTGCTGAGCTCGCTCGCCGAGCCGGTCCCCGCGCACGCGTAAGCGGCACTAGAGTCGCGGCCATGACGCCGCCGACGACGAAGTACCTGCTCCCCGAGGACGCGATCCCGACCCACTGGGTCAACCTGGCGCCCGATCTCCCGGGCGAGCCGCTGCCGCCGCTGAGCCCGCGGACGGGCGAGCCCGCCGGCCCCGACGACCTGACGCCCATCTTCCCGATGGGCCTGATCGCCCAGGAGGTCTCGGGCGAGCCGGAGATCGCGATCCCCGACCCGGTGCGCGACGCCTACCGGATGTGGCGCCCGACGCCGCTGTACCGCGCGCGCCGCCTCGAGCAGGCGCTCGACACCCCCGCGCGCATCTTCTACAAGTACGAGGGCGTCTCCCCGGCGGGCTCGCACAAGCCCAACACGGCGGTTCCGCAGGCCTACGAGAACGCGCAGGCCGGCATCAAGAAGCTCTCGACCGAGACGGGCGCCGGCCAGTGGGGCTCCGCGCTCGCGTTCGCCTGCACGCTGTTCGGGCTCGAGTGCGAGGTCTTCATGGTCGGCTCGAGCTATGACCAGAAGCCCTACCGGCGCTCGATGATGCAGACGTGGGGCGCGACCGTGCACCGCTCGCCGTCGACGCGTACCCAGGCCGGGCTCTCCCAGGCCTCGCACCCGACCGGCTCGCTCGGGATCGCGATCTCCGAGGCGGTCGAGGTCGCCGCGGAGGACCCGGAGTGCAACTACGCGCTCGGCTCGGTGCTCAACCACGTGCTGTTGCACCAGACGGTGATCGGCCAGGAGGCGATCGCGCAGATGGAGATGGCCGACGCCGAGCCCGACGTGATCATCGGCTGCGTCGGGGGTGGGTCGAACTTCGGCGGGCTCGTGTTCCCGTTCCTGCGCGCCGGCAGCGACGTCCGGATCGTCGCCGCCGAGCCGGCCGCGTGCCCGACCCTGACCCGCGGCGTCTACGGCTACGACTACGGCGACACCGTCGGGATGACCCCGCTCATGCCGATGTACACGCTCGGCCACGACTTCGTCCCGCCGCCGGTGCACGCGGGCGGCCTGCGCTACCACGGCGACGCGCCGATGCTGTGCGGGCTGGTCAAGGCGGGCGCGGTCGAGGCGCGCGCCTACCGCCAGAACGAGACGTTCGAGGCGGCGCTGCGCTTCGCCCGCACCGAGGGGATCATCCCGGCGCCCGAGCCCGCGCACGCGATCCGCGCCGTGATCGAGGAGGCCGAGGCGGCGAAGGAGGCCGGCGAGGAGCGGGTCATCCTGTTCAACCTCTGCGGTCACGGGCACTTCGACCTGAGCGCCTACGACGCGTACCTTGCCGGCGATCTCGAGGATCCGGAGTTCTCCGAATCCGACATGGAGGCCGCACTGGAGCGCCTGCCGGAGGCGCCGATCCCGGCCTAGGCACAC
>JAXDGC010000069.1:0-6401 GCA_034665245.1 Solirubrobacteraceae bacterium
GCCGCACGACCTCGCGGATGCCGAGGTCGCGGACGTCGTGCATGAACAGGCTCGTGATCCCGCGCTCGGCCTGCCAGGCGAACTCGGCGTCGCCGGGCCAGTAGCCGCGCAGGCCCACCTGGGCGTAGCGGCTCGGGTCGACGTGGCCGGCGTCGACGATCCGTCGGATGAAGGTGCCGTGCGAGAACTCCACGCCGAAGACCTCCTCGCCGGTGTCCGTGTGGGTGTCGAAGTGCACGAGCCCGACCGGCCCGTGCGCGGCCGCGCACGCGCGCACCGACGGCTCGGTGATGGAGTGGTCGCCGCCGAGCACGACCGGCATGACGCCCGCGCCGAGCACCTCGCCGACCGTGGCCTCGATCGCCGCGTGCGAGCGGACCGGGTCGGCCGGGATCACGGGCGCGTCGCCGAAGTCGATCACCCGCAGCTCGGCGAAGGCGTCGACCTTGACCTCCAGGTGCGGGCCGGGCGGGGAGCTCGCGCCCCGGATCGCGCGCGGCGCCAGGCGCGCCCCGGGGCGGTCGGAGACGAGGTCGTCCATCGGCGCGCCGACGACCGCGACGTCGAAGCCCGCGAGGTCCGCGGGGTCCTCGGTGTAGGGCATGCCGCCGAACGTGAGCAGGCCCGTGTAGTCGGGCTTCTCGCCGTACCGGGCCCAGCGCTTCTGCGGGTCGATCACGGCGCCGATCCTATGGCGCGAGCACGGCCGCGACCGGGCCCGTCGTCGCGACGGGCCCGGCCGGCCGCTTCCGTGGCTAGTGCAGCTGGCCGCGCGCCGCGCCCGCGGGGTACTTCGCGTTGTGGACGTTCACGTAGTAGCGACCGGGGTGCTTGGCGATGTCCCGGACGTCGGACTTCCTCGCATTCACGCAGCCCTTGGGCTTCTTGGTCGCCTTCGCGAACAGCGGCACCACGATCGGTCCAGCCTCCGCCTTGCCGCCCTTGTGGATGTGACCCGCCGCCACCGTGCCGACGTGCTTGAGGGTGATGCGGTAGCAGACCCGGCCCGTCTTGGTGTTGAGCGTCAGGCGCGCCGAGCCGCTGCCGTTGCCCGCCCTCGGGACCTCCTTCTTGCCGCTGAGCGTGGCGTGCAGCGTCGTCGCGGCCCCGGCGACCCCGCCGCTTCCGAGCGCGAGGGCTACCACCCCCACCACGACCGCCAGGATTACGTTGCGCGTGCGGATCATCGCTCCTCCTCAGGAATGCGTGGACACAGGGGTTACGCACGCCTTGGGGCGCGGGTTCGAGCCCATCGCGGTCCCGGCGCGTAGACCCTGCCGATGCGCCCCGTCTGGCTCCTGCCTCTGTGCCTGGCCGTCGCCGGCTGCGGCGGCGCGGCCGCCACGAAGCCCGCGAGCACGCCGGCGGCGACGGCGACGCCGGCCGTCGTCGAGGTCGACATGCGCCACAACCGCTTCCGGCCGCATCGAATCGTCGTGCGACCCGGGCAGACGGTCAAGTGGGTCAACCGCGACGCGGTCGCGCACACCGTCGCCTCGCAGGACCTGCACCTGAGCTCCGAGGCGATCAAGGGCGGGGCCGCGTACACCTATCGCGCGCGACGGACCGGGACCTTCGCCTACTTCTGCACGATCCACGCCGGCCAGACGGGCGTGCTGGTGGTGGCGAAGGCCTAGTTCACGCCGCGGCGTGCGACGCGGCCACCGCGAGGCGATCGGCGCGGTCGTTGAGCGCCTTGTGGGCGTGGGCTGCACCGGTCTCGTGCCCTCGCACCCAGTGCCAGCGCACCTGCGCGTGGCGGGCGAGCTCGGCCTCGAGGGTGCGGACGAGGTCCTGGTTCTTGACCGGCTCTCCCCCGGCCGTCCTCCAGCCTCGGCGCTTCCAGCCCGCGATGCACTTCGTCATCGAGTCGAGCATCAGGCGCGAGTCCGTGACGATGCAGGCGCGGCTGCCGGCGGGCAGCGCGCGCAGGCCCTCGATCGCGGCCGTGAACTCCATGCGGTTGTTCGTCGTGTCCGGCGCACCGCCGTGGAGCTCGATCGTCGTGCCGGCGGCCGGCGGCACGATGATCGCGGCCCACCCGCCGGGCCCGGGATTGCGGCGGCAGGCACCGTCGGTCCACACGAGCGCCTCGCCCGGAAGCGCCTCGACCCGGGTCTCGACGAAACGGGCGGAGCGGCGGCGAGCGGGTGACATCGCGGGCGATGGTAGGCCGCGCTGTGGACGGCTGCGCGGCCGTCAGCCGCCTCGCGGCGACTTCGTGACGTTCGGTGCATGCTCGGCTCGAGGACGGGGTAGGCCGCCGCCATGCACGGACGGATCCGTTGCGTGGCAGCGCTCGGAGGGCTGGTGATCGCGGGAGCGATGTCGCTCTGCGCGCCGTCCGTGGCACCGGCCGCCGCCGGTCCGGTCAGCTCGGTGACGATGTTCAGCGAGCGCGGTGACTGGGTGGGCGCCGGGCAGGTGCGGATCTTCCACCCGGGCAACGCGGACATCGCCGCCAGCGGCGGTCTCAGCTACCTGAGCGTGTCGGTGAGCGGAGGCACGCTCGGTGACTATTTCGACCTCAACTTCGCGGCGCCGCCCGGCGAGGCGCTCCACCCAGGTGTCTACACCGGCGCCCAGCGCGCCCCCTTCCGCGAGGCGCGCCGGCCGGGCATCGACATCTCGGGCGACGGCCGCGGCTGCAACACCGTCTCCGGCTCGTTCGAGGTCCGCGAGGCGGCCGTCGGCGCGAGCGGTCAGGTCGAGCGGCTCTGGATCATCTACGAGGAGCACTGCGAGGGCGGCCCGGCCGCCCTCTTCGGCGAGGTGCGCATCGGCATGCCCGCCGCGCCCGCGGCGGCGCCTCAGGTCGTGCCCACCCTCGTCCGCTGGCCCGCCGCCGAGCCGGGCGGCAGCGGCCTTGCCGTTCCGGTCACCGTGCTCGCACCCGCCTCGGGCGCACGCATCGTCGCGGCGTCGGTGGTCGGCCCGAACGCCGCCGACTTCCCGGTCCGCCTCGACGAGTGCAGCGGAGTCGATCTCGCGGCCGCGAACGAGTGCGAGGTGTGGGTGCGCTTCCTCCCCACGGGGGCCGGGACCCGGCGGGCATGGCTGCGATTGCGCGACTCCGCGGGCGGGCTCCACGACGTCCCGCTCCAGGCACACGCGTTCGGCGGAAGGACACGCTTCGTGATGCGCAGCGACCCGGGCGACTGGGTCGGCGGCGGCCAGAACCACGAATACACGGCCACCGACTCCCGCATCTTCGTCGGTGGCTCGCGCCAGTACATCGGCTTCTCCTTGGACGCGGCGGACGGAGGCTGGTGGTACGGCGACTTCGACCCCCCCGACGGCGACATCCTCGCGCCAGGCCGATACCAGAAGGCGACGCGGTACCCGTTCAACGGCTCCGGGCCCGGCTTGAGCATCTTTGGCAGCGGCCGCGGCTGCAACACGGTGACCGGCGAGTTCACCGTCAACGAGCTCACCATCAGCGACGGACAGGTGCGCACGTTCTCCGTCGACTACGAGCAGCACTGCGAGGGCGACACGCCCGCACTGCGCGGCGTCTTCGAGTACCGGGCCGGCGACACGACGGCGCCGTCGCCGTGGATGGTCGCGGGCGCCGGGCCCGTCGACGACGGTCAGCCGCCGGCCGACGGCGACCCCGGCCCCACCCCGACGCCGACCCCGACCGCGACGCCCACCCCGACCGCAACCCCGACCGCGACGCCCACCCCGACCGCGACGCCCACCCCGACCGCAACGCCAACCTCGACCCCGACCGCGACCCCGACGCCGACGCCCACCCCGGCCCGGCAGACGCCCAAGCCGGACGCTGCGCCAGGAGCGCCGCTCGTGCTTCCCGCGGACGAGGCGCGCGGCCAGCCGAAGCGCGCGCCCGCGGTGGGCTCGCCGCAGCTCGTCGCGAAGCCGCAGATGTGCCTCGGGCGGCGGCTCGCCCGGCGACGGGTGATCCGCGGCAACGGCTACGCCGACCGGATCCTCGGCACCTCACGATTCGACCTCATCCTGCTCGGCGGGGGCAACGACTACGTGCGTGCGGGCGCAGGCGACGACTGCGTCGACGGCGGGGCGGGCGCGGACATCCTGTACGGGCAGGCTGGTCGCGACACGCTCTTCGGCGGCACCGGCAACGACGTCCTGGTCGGCGGCTCCGGGCGCGATCAGCTCTTCTGCGGCCCGGGTCGCGATGTCGCGCGCGTCGCGCGCGGCGACCGCGTACACGGCTGCGAGCGCGTCATCGTCGGCAACTAGGCCGGAGGCTTCACGCGGAGCAGCTCGTCGCCCAGGCGCACCTCGTCGCCGGCCCTCAGCTGGCGCCCGCGGCGCTGCTCGGGCTCGCCGTTGACCAGCACCGGGGTGGTGGCGAGGAACGCGGCGGCCTGGCCGCCGGCATCGATCACGCCCGCGAGCTTGAGCAGCTGGCCGAGCCGGATCATCTCGCCCCTGATCTCGACGTCGCGCTCCACTACGCCTGGTCCTCCTCCGCGCTCGCCGGGAGCCGCACCTCGACCGCGAGCCCGCCGCCGGGCGCGTCGCCGAGGCGCAGCTCGCCGCCGTGCAACGCCGCCTGCTGGGCGACGATCGCGAGCCCGAGGCCGGTGCCGTCGGGGCGGGCGTCGCGGCCGCGGGCGAACGGCTCGAGCAGGCGCTCGCGCTCCGCGGCGGGGATGCCGGGGCCGTCGTCCTCGACGCGCATGACGAGCCCGCCGTCGTCGCGGGCGAGGCCCACGGTCACGCTGCCGCCGGCCTCGCGGCCGTGCAGCGCGGCGTTGTCGAGCAGGTTGTCGGCGATCAGCCGCAGCCCGCCCTCCCAGCCGTCGACCCGGCCCTCCTCGACGTTGCCCGCCAGCTCGTAGCGGACGCCGGGGTGGCGCTTGCGCGCGCCGTGGACGGCCGCGTCAAGGACGTCGCCGAGCTCGACCGGCTCACGCGGCAGGCTCTCGGCGGCCTCGCCGCGGGCGAGTGCCTGCAGGCCCTCGAGCAGGTGCACCATGCGGTCCTGCTCGGCGGTCATGTCGGCCACGAGAGCGTCGCGCTGCTCGGGGGGCAGGCCGGGATTGCGGGCCAGCGTGTCGAGGTTGGCGCGCATCGCGGTCAGGGGCGTGCGCAGCTCGTGGCCGGCGTCGGCGGCGAAGCGGCGGGTCGCCTCGAGCGCGCGCTCGGTGGCGGCGGTCGAGGCGCCCAGGCGCGCCAGCATCTCGTTGAGCGCGCCGGCCAGCTGCGCCACCTCCTCCGGGCCGTCATCCGGGAGGGGCGTCGAGAGGTCCTGCGCGCCGCTGACGCGGGCGGCTCCCGCCCGCAGGCGGGCGAGCGGGCGGACGGCGAGCGTGGTGAAGCCCCAGGCCGCGAGCGCCGTCAGCAAGATCGCGGAGAATCCGAGCAGCAGCACGAGCCGGCGGATGCGGCCGACCCGCTCCTCGACCGGCGCGAGCGAGCTCAGAACCTGCAGCCGCGGGTTGCCGACCTCGGCGACCGTGAAGGTCAGCGAGCGCCACGGCGTGCCGCCGATGTCGACCGTCTCGAAGCCGTCGTTCTCTGGCACTCGGGGCGGAGTGTCCGGGACGTCACCGGCACGGCCGACCACCTGGTTGCCGACGGCGACCTGGGCGAACGTGCCGCTGCCCTGCAGCAGCGCCTGGGCCCCGCCACCGCGCCCGTAGGCCTCACGGTCGGGCGGGCGCCGCAGGATCGAGTTCGCGCGCGCGCGCAGATCGTTGTCGAGCTGGTTGCGGCCGTCGTGCTCGACGGCGGCGAGCAGCAGCGCGCCGGCGAGCAGCCCGCAGATCGCCACGGCGCCGACCGCGGCGAGCGCGATCCGCGCGCGCAGGCTGCGCGGCGCCCTCATGGCCGCAGCGCCCAGCCGACGCCGCGCACCGTGTGGAGGATCCGCGGCTCGCCCGCCTCTTCGAGCTTGCGCCGCACGTAGCCGACGAAGACGTCGACGACGTTCGTCTCGACGTCGGTCGTGTAGCCCCACACGAGCGAGAGCAGCTGGTCGCGCGAGAGCACCTGGCCGGGGTGGCGGACGAACACGTCGAGCAGGTCGAACTCGCGGCGCGTGAGCCCGAGCTCGCGGCCGGCGCGGGTGGCGATGTGGCGGCGCGGGTCGACCACGATGTCGCCTGCCATGTGCGGCCCCGCACCCTCCCCGCCGCCCCGGCGCAGCAGCGCCTCGAGCCGCGCGGTCAGCTCGGCGATCGCGAACGGCTTGACGAGGTAGTCGTCGGCGCCCGCCTGCAACCCGGCCACGCGGTCCTCGACCTCGTCGCGCGCCGAGAGCATGCAGACCGGGACGTCGATTCCCTCGCCGCGCAGCCGCCGCACGACGCTGACGCCGTCGAGGCCCGGCATCATCACGTCGAGGACGATCACCGCCGGCGGGCGCTGGGCGACGGCCGCGAGCGCCTCGAGGCCGTCGGCGGCGGTCG
>JAXDGC010000070.1:0-12447 GCA_034665245.1 Solirubrobacteraceae bacterium
TGAACGACGCCGCGACCAGCAGCCCGACGCCGATCGCGGTCGAGATCGCGAGCGCGACGACCGACGCGCGCAGGTTCGGGTCGTCGCGGCTGCCGATCACGTAGAGCACGATGTGGGCGATCCGCACGCCGGCGTAGGCGAGCGCGAACAGCAGCGCGGAGTCGCCGAATGCCTGCGGCACGCACAGCGCCGCGATCAGGAACGCCGCCATCGCGCCGAACATCGCGATTCGCACGACGCCCTCCTCAGGATCGACGAGGCTCGTCAGCCACGCGTAGCCGCTCCATGACCACCACAGCACCGCCAGGACGAGCATCGCCTTGGCGAGGCCGCCCCAGGTCGGCTCGTCGGCCATGAGCTGCGTGCACTGCGTCAGCGCCAGCACGAAGACGAGGTCGAAGAACAGCTCGAGCGGGGTGACGCTCTCCTTGTCGCGCATCGTGGCGCCGAGCCGCGGGGACCGTGGTCGCGTGGTGGCTGTGCTCACCCGCCCATCCTCTCAAGCGGAGGACTCCGCCTCCCATGACCCCGGACGTCATCGCCGCGCCTCCCTCCCGCCGCTACGCTCGGCCGCATGAGCGCAACGCCGGTGCAGGTCGGGTCGCTGCTGCGCGACTGGCGCCAGCGCCGCCGGCTCTCCCAGCTCGAGCTGGCACTCGACGCGGACGTCTCGGCGCGCCACCTCTCCTTCGTCGAGACGGGCCGGGCGCGGCCGAGCGCGACGATGGTGCTGCATCTCGCCGAGCGGCTCGAGGTGCCGCTGCGCGAGCGCAATCGCATGCTGCTCGCCGCCGGCCACGCCCCCGCGTTCCAGAGCCATGACCTCGACGAGCCGCCGATGGCGGCGGTGCGGGCGGCGATCGACCTGGTCCTCAGCGGCCACGACCCCTATCCCGCGCTCGTCGTCGACCGCGCCTGGGAGATGATCGCGGCCAACCGCGCCGTGTCGCTGTTGACGGCGGCCGTCGCGCCGCATCTGCTCGAACCGCCCGTGAACGTCCTGCGCGTGTCGCTGCATCCCGAGGGAGTCGCGCCGCGGATCGTGAACCTCGCCGAATGGCGCGCGCACCTGCTCGATCGGCTGCGACGGCAGATCGCGCTCACCGGCGACCCCGCGCTCGTCGCGCTGCTCGCCGAGCTCGAGACCTACCCCGCGCCGCCGGCGCCGGCGCATGAGGCCGCCCAGGCCATCGCGGTGCCGCTGCGGCTGCACACCCCCGACGGCGAGCTGGCCTTCATCTCGACCGTCGCCACGTTCGGGACCGCCGTCGAGGTCACCGCCTCGGAGCTCGCGATCGAGTCGTTCTTCCCCGCCGACGACGCGACCGCTGCGGCGGTGCGCGAGCACGTCGAACGCCTACCTCGGACGTAATCGACACGCCTCCCTCCGCGCTTCAAGGTGGATCGGGTCAGAACCACCCGCCCACGGAGGTCAACCCGTATGTCCCTGCGCACCGCACTGAAGCTCGACGCCATCGTCACCGGCGCCAACGGCGCCGCCTACCTCGTCGCCGCTGAGCCGCTCGAGGATCTGCTCGGGCCCTCGCCCGTGCTGCTGCGCGGCATCGGCGCGTTCCTGCTGCTGTTCTCCGCCGCAGTGTGGACGGTCGCCGCGCGGCCGCGGGTCTCGCCGTCGGCGGCGCTCGTGGTGATCGCGCTCAACGTCCTGTGGGCCGCCGACTCGATCGCGTTCCTGGCGACCGGCCTCTCGGACCCCACGACGGCCGGGGCGGTCTGGATCGTCCTGCAGGCGCTGGTCGTCGCCGGCTTCGCCGCGCTGCAGGCCGTCGCCCGCGGCGCCGCCCGCAACCGGGCGGTCGCGGCCTAGAAATCGCGGTCGACGACACCGGTCTCGTTGACAGCCGCCGCTCCAGCGGGGTTGCCGGCGAGGTCGGTGGCGGCGATCGACGGGGACCAGATCATGGTCGCCGGGGTGAGGACGTTGATGCGGGTGGTGCCGTTGATCTGCGTGCCCACGGTGACCGTCACGGTGCTGCCGGTCATCACCATCGTGGCGTTGAAGTTCGCCGTGACCGACACGTAGTCGGCCTGCAGGCGCAGCGCCTGGGCCGGCGACATCACGTTGAGGCGGGTCGTGCCGGCGGCGTTGTAGAGGTCGAGCGTGTCGGTCAGGCCCGCGTCGGTGACGCGCACCTGGATCGCCTGCGACGCGCCGTTCCAGCCGGCGAGGACCGAGACGGGCGCCATCGGCTCCGACCAGGTGAACGTGACGCTGTCTCCGGCGTCGATGCGGCCGAGCGTGCCGCCGTTGGCGGCCTGGACGTTGGTGGCGGCGGGGGCGGTGTTGTCGAGCGTGGCGGTGACCGTGGCCGAGGTCGACGTGTGCCCGAGCGTGTCGGTGGCCGTCATCCGCAGGTCGTAGGCGCCATCGGGGACGACCGTGGTGTCGACGGTGCAGGAGTAGGGCGCGACCGTATCGGTGCAGACGTTCGCCCACGCGCCCGCCCCCTGGCGGTACTCGAAGCTCGTGGTCGTCACGCCGACCGGGTCGGTGGCCGTGCCGGTGATCGTGAGCGTGCCGCCCACGGACGCGCCGGAGATCGGGTTCGTGACGACGACGGCGGGGCCGTTGTTGTCGATGCGGCGGTTCGTCTGCACGGTCGACGCCAGCGTGTTGCCCGCGTTGTCGGTCGCGAGCGCGCGCATGTCGTAGAGGGCGTCGGCGGCGACGGTCGTGTCGAAGTTGCAGGTGTAGGGCAGGAGCGTGTCCGTGCAGATGTCTGTCCATGTGCCCGTGCCCGCGGGCGCGTACTGGAACCGCAGCGACGCGATCCCGGAGCCGCCGTCGGCCGCCGTGCCGGTCAGTGCGACGGTGCCCGACAGGGGCGTGGCGACCGCGCCGAGCGTGGCCGTGGTCGGCGCCGCGTTGTCGACCCGGCGCGAGGTGACGGCGGCGGAGGTCGTGACCTTGGCGACGCCGTCGGTGGCGACCGCGCGGAAGTCGTAGAGCCCGTCGGCGACCGACGCCGTGTTGAACGTGCACGAGAACGGCGTCGTCGCGCTCGTGCAGGCGGTGACCCAGGTCGGCCCGGCGCTCGGCTTGTACTCGTAGCGCACCGAGGCGACGCCGCTGCCGGCGCCGTCGCCGGTCGTGGAGGCGAGGGTCATCGAGCCGTCGATCGGCGTGCCGGGATCGGTCAGCGTGACCGTCGGCGCCGTGTTGTCGACGCGGCGGTTGAAGACCGGCGCCGAGATCGTCTGGTTGCCGGCGACGTCGGTGGCGACGGTGCGCAGGTCGTAGAGCCCGTCGGCCAGGCTCGTCGTGTTCCACGCGCACGAGATCGGCGAAGTGGCCTGGCTGCAGATGTTCGTCCATGCCCCGGCCGTCGCGCGGTACTCGAGCGCCACGCTCGCCAGGCCCGAGCCGCCGTCCGAAGCGGTGCCGGCGATCGTCACGCTGCCCGTCAGCGGGGAGCCCGGATCGGTCGTCGTCGCGGCCGGCGCGGTGTTGTCCACGCGGCGGTTGGTGACGGTGTCGGTGAGCGTGTAGCCGGCGCTGTCGGTCGCGACGGCGCGCACGTCGCGCAGCCCGTCGGCGACGGCCGTCGTGTCAAACGTGCACGTGTAGGGCGCGACCGTCTTGGTGCAGGCCACCGTCCAGGTGCCCGTCCCGGCCGGCGCGCTCGAGAACACGACGGACGCGATCCCACGATTGGACGCGGCGGCGGCGGTGACGGGCACGGACCCGCGCAGCGGCGAGCCCGGGTCGGTCAGCGAGACCGAGACGGTGTTGAAGTTGAGGGCCGCGACGAACTGCGCGCCGGGGTTGTTGCTGGCGGCGACGAAGGTCGCGCCGGACCGGCTCACGGTGGCGGGGATGAGGACGGCCGCGAACAGCAGCGCGAAGAGGACGCGCTTCATGAGCTGGTGACCGCTACCGCGGTCGCTCGCGCTTCGGTCTCGCGGCCGGCGTCACGCCAGACGCCGATCATCACGAAGAGGGCGATCAGCGCGGCGGGGATGCCGACGAGGATCATGCGCACCCGGCGCTCGGCGAGCGCGGCGAGGGCGAAGCCCGCGTAGGGCACGCCGGTCACGACGCGCGCCTGGTCGCGCTGGGGCAGGGTGAAGGTCCACGGATCGGCGACCGTGTTGGCGTCGCCCTTGGTGCGGAAGGCCTTGGCGCCGGTCTTGGGCTCGCGCCCGATCCAGCGGATGCGGTGGGTCACGAGGCCCTTGGGGCCGGACCCGAGCGGGGGCATGTAGGTGATGACGTCGCCGACCTTGAGCGACTTCACCGGCACGACCTCGTCGAAGACGAGTGAGCCGCGATCGTAGGTGCCGGTCATCGACCCGCTCACGATCACGTAGCGCTCCCAGCCCATGAGGCTGGGAACGACGAGGAAGAGACCAAACAGAATGCCCGCCGCGACGAGCAGCGCACAGAGGGCGCGGCCGAGGCGGCGGGCAGTCATGTCAGTCGGACTTCGGTTGTTCGTTCGGGCTTACGAGGCGTTCCAGGTGAACGGAACCACGGAGTTGTCGCCCTGGTAGTTGTTGTCGGCGGTCGTGTCGAGCGCGACCGAGAACTGGTACCGGTGCTGGTCGGCGGCGGCGAAGGTGCCGAGCGCGATGCTCGCCGGCATCGCGGCGAGGGTGCCGGTGTAGAGCACCGGGTTGACGCCGAGGGCGCAGTTGGAGTCGAGGCCGCAGTCGGTCAGGATCACGTCGAGCTTGCCGGACATCGGGAAGGAACCGTCGGAGTCGGCGATGGCACCCTTGGCGAGCGTGAACACGCCGCTCAGCGAGCCCGTGTTCTTGATGTCGACGGTGCCGACAGTGGCCGGATCGGCGGGGCGCATGTTCGACGCGGTGAGGATCGCCGCGGCGTTGCTCGAGTTCGTCATGGTCAGCGTGCCGGCCGTGAACGTGTTGCTCGGGTTGGCCGTCGAGGCGGTGAAGCTGGCGCCTGAAGCGCCGGTGATGCCGACGGCGACCAGCACCGTGGCAAGGGCCGCAAGGGAGCGGCGAGGGTTCGCCGCGAGGATCTTGAATCGGGACATGGGGGAAGCTCCTGAGTACCGGGATGAACCGTGCAAATGCACGGAGGTCGCCGGTTGCTCGAAAGCTCCCGCCGTTAGGTCAGCTATCGGCGGAGCGCTCGATGGGGTCGCGACCCCATAGACGCATGTTCGACCTTCGCGGTCAGTCCTTGTGCTGGTCGACGAAGAGGTCAGGCTCGCGATCGCGCCGGAAGTGCACGATCAGCTCGGCGAGCAGCCCGAGCGTGATGAGCTGCACCCCGACGACCGCCAGGAACACGCCGATGATCAGCGCCGGCCGGTCGCCGATGCCGCGGCCCATCAGCTTGAGCACGAACATCCAGGCCAGCAGGCAGCCGCCGGCGAAGCCGAAGGCCATGCCGAGACCGCCGAAGAGATGGAACGGACGGCCGGTGTAGGTGGTGATGAACTTGACGGTCAGGAGGTCGAGGAAGCCACGCCAGAAGCGAGCGCGCCCGAACTTCGAGGTTCCGTGCAGGCGCGGCGCGTGGTCGACGTCGATCTCACCGACCTTGAAGCCGTTCCACTGGGCGAGCACGGGGATGTAGCGATGCAGCTCGCCGTAGAGGACGAGCGGGTTCATGACCTCGCGCTTCATCGCCTTCAGGCCGCTGTTGAAGTCCTCGCCCTCGATCCCCGTCACCGCCGCGGTGACGCGGTTGTAGACCCGGGAGGTGTGGCGCTTGATCACGCGGTCGTTGCGGCGGACGCGCCGGCCGGTCGCGAGCTCGAGCCCGTCCTCGAGGCCCTTGAGGAGCTTGAGGATCTCCTCGGGGCGGTCCTGCCCGTCGGCGTCCATGAGCACGACGATCTCGCCGCGGGCACGGTCGAAGCCGGCCTGCAGCGCGGTCGACTTGCCGTAGTTGCGCCGCAGGCGCAGCAGCCGCAGCTCGGGATGGTGCTTGCCGAGCTCGGTCATCACCTCGGCCGTCCCGTCGGTGCTGCCGTCGTCGACGACGAGGATCTCGAAGCCATCCGGGATCTGCGCGAGCACCGCCGCCGTGCGCGGTACCACCTCGGCGAGGTTCGGCGCCTCGTTGAAGGCGGGCATGATCACGGACAGGCCGACGACGTCGGTCGCCGCCCCGGCGTCGCGCGCCGGCACATCGTCCTCGCGCGGCTGCGCGGTGATGGTCCCGAGTTCGGCCATTCGTGTCGTACAGAGTAGGAGCCGGTCCGCGGGCGCGCCACTATCCTCGACGCCGCTCCGAGCGGAATCACCGGCCTGTCCGCTCGGTGCCGCCAACCCATGCTCGCCACAACGCTGATCTTCCTCGCGGGTCTCGCGCTCCTGATCCTTGCGGGCATCGCGGTCTCCGCGCTGCTCGACCCCCAGGGCCGGTGGCTGACTCCGGCCGCTCCGGCGGTGGGAGCGGCGTCGATCGTGGCGCTGGCGTTCCCACTCGGCTTCCTGCTGACGGGCAGGGTCGTCGCCCTGCTCCTCTGCGCGGTGCTCGTCGGGCTGTTCGCCATCGGCCTCTGGCGCCGGCTCCGGCCCCGCGACAGTGGGCCGCTCGGACGCGAGCTGCGCGCCGCGCTGAGCGCATCGCCCGGCGAGTGGCTGGCGCTGGTGCTCGGCGCCGCGGTGGGTCTGCTCATGCTGACCCCGGTGTTCGCGATCGGCTTCCCGACCACGATCGCCGTGGGGATCGCGGACGGCTGGGCGAGATCGGTCCTCGCGGAGTGGCTGCTCGACCACCCGCTGATCGACTCGGCGCAGCACGCCGCGATCGAACGGCCGATCGGGACCTATTCCGCACTGCCCCACGAGCTCGGCGCCGGCTTCGAGTATCTCGTCGCCACCGTGTCGACGCTGGTCGGACGCCACACGTATGAGACGGCGCTGCCGGTGGCCGCCCTCGCCGCGCCCGTCGCCCTCGGCGGCTGGGCGGCGCTGCACGCGGCGATCACCGAGCGTCGCCTCGCGGCGTGGCAGGCGGCGGTGCTCGCCATCGCGACGGTCTCGCCGCTGTTCGTCCTGCCGCTGACGGAGAACTACCTCACCCAGCTCTTCAGCCTCGCGCTGTGGCCGTTCGCGATGACCTCGACCTATCGCTTCCTCCAGCGGCCCGCGGTCGGCAGGGCCGTGCTCGCGGCGGCGAGCCTCGGCGCCGTGGCCGGTGTCTACCCGCAGCTCGCGCCGTGGCTCGGGCCGCCCGCCGTCCTGCTCGTCGTGCTCGCGGCCCGCGACGTGCCGAGCCGCCTCGCGCACCGGACACCGCCTCGCCTTCGCCGGCCGGCCGCGGCACTGGCGGCGCTCGCGCTGCTCGGGCTCGCGGTCGTCGTCGTCACCCCGATCGAGCTCGTGCGCGCGTACGAGGGGGTCGTCCTGTTCAGCGGCCGGCTGAGCTCCAACGCGAGCTTCCCGCTGTTTCAGGCGGAGCAGGACCTCGCCATCGTGATCGGCGGAGCCACGCAGTTCTCCCTGCCGCCGTTCGGCGGCACTTCGACGTGGCAGCTCGCCCCCGGGGTTGCGCTGCTTCTGGGCGCGGCGGCGGTCGGCGTCGCGTCGCTGGCCACGATGCGCCCGCACGAGCGGCGGCCGCTGCTCATCCTCGCGGCGGGCGCGGGCGGGATGACGGTCTTGACCTACGCGAAGTACAAGTTCGGCGACGACTACGGCTACGGCGCCTACAAGGCGCTGATCTCGGGCGGCACCCTGCTCACCGGGCTGCTGATCGTGGCCCTCGCGTCGTCCACCGCCCGCCTGCGCGGCGGACGGCTGGTGGCGGCGGGCATCTGCCTGGCCGTCTGGGTGCCGGTGAGCGCGGTCGCGCTCCAGCGCCAGCGCGACGGCGCCCAGGGCTTTCGTGAGGCCGACCGGGGCCTCATCGACGCGCTCCAGCGCCTGCCCGCGAAGGACGTCGTGCTCGTGGAGGGCCTGGCCGAGGACGACTTCTCGTTCCGTCTCCGGCTGACGACGGGCTACGCCGCCGTCGCGCTCGACCGGCCGTTCGACGGGCTCGGCTCGACGTTCTCGTACTTCACGGGCGGCGGCGCGCAGCCATGGCGCCCGTCGCGCCCGTGGCGCTACGTCGTCGTGAGCGACGCGGCGTCCGCCTTCCCGGCCCACCGCGCCACGATCTGGCACGAGGCGCCGTTCCGCATCCAGACGGCGCCGGCCGTCGACGTCACCCCCTACGCGCTGGCGCCATCGCCGTCGATCGGGACCGGCCCCCAGGGCGGGCGCTTCTGGGTCAGGTCACCGCCCGGGGAGACGCCGGCCGCCGATCACATCGCCGGGCGCGTCGAGCTGATCGTCTCCAATCGCAACCCAGGGACGGCGCGCGCCCGGCTCCGGCTCGATCTGCTCGCCCAGGGGCGCGCGCGCCCGGTCACGATCGCCGCGGAGGGCGGCCCGGCGAAGCGGGTCGAGCTCTCCCGCAAGAGGCCGCGCCGTGTCACCTACGACGTGATCGTGCAGGGCCGCTCGGTCCGTCGTGTGACGCTCGATCCCGGCGCCCCGGTCGTCGGCGCCGACGGTTCCCTCACGCCGCTGATCGCCTTGACCCGGATCGACGTCCGCTAGGCTCACCCGCCGATTTCACGGGAAGGGAAGCCAATCGCTCGATCTCTAGTCACCGGCGGAGCCGGGTTCATCGGAGCGCACCTGGCTCGATCCCTGAGCGAGGCGGGGTCCGAGGTGGTCGTGCTCGACGACCTCAGCGGCGGCTTCGCCGAGAACGTCCCCTCCGAGTGCAGCTTCGTCGAGGGCTCGATCCTCGACGTCGCGCTGATCGACCGGCTCTTCGAGGAGCACCGCTTCGAGCGCGTCTACCACTGCGCGGCGTACGCGGCGGAGGGGCTGAGCCACTTCATCAAGCGCTTCAACTTCGAGAACAACGTGATCGGCAGCGTGAACCTCATCAACGCGTCGGTGAACTTCGGCACGGACTGCTTCGTGTTCACCTCCTCGATCGCGGTCTACGGCGCGGGCCAGGTGCCGCTGCGCGAGAGCACCCCGCCGACGCCCGAGGACAGCTACGGCATCGCGAAGTACGCCGTCGAGCAGGAGCTCGCGGTGTCACATGAGATGTTCGGGCTCGACTACGTGGTGTTCCGGCCGCACAACGTCTACGGCGAGCTGCAGAACATCGGCGACCGCTACCGCAACGTGCTCGGCATCTTCATCAACCAGATCATGCGCGGCGAGCCGCTCTCGATCTTCGGCGACGGCGAGCAGACCCGCGCGTTCAGCTACGTCGGCGACATCGTCCCGGCCATCGCGCACGCGCCCGACACCCCCGGCGCGCGCGGCGAGGTGTTCAACGTCGGCGCCGACACGCCGTACAGCATCAACACGCTCGCCGACGTCGTCCGGCGCGCGATGGGCGTCCCCGACCATCCCGTCCGCCACCTGCCCTCGCGCAACGAGGTCGTGGACGCGTTCTCCGACCATTCGAAGGTCCGCGGGGTGTTCGGCGACTCCGGCTCCACGTCGCTGGAGGACGGGGTCGAGCGCATGGTGAGCTGGGCCCGCGCGGCCGGCGCGCGCGAGCCGAGCCGCTTCTCGGCCATCGAGATCCGCAAGAACCTCCCGTCGATCTGGGCCGAGGGCGCGGGTTGAGCGCGCAGGAGCGACCGCTGCGGCTGCTCTGGCTGGGAACCTACGAGCGCGATTACACGCGCACGCGCGTGCTGGTGGCGGGGTTGCGGGAGCTCGGCGTCGAGGTGCTCGAGTGCCACCGGCCGCTGTGGGAGCTCACGCGCCACAAGGCGGGCTCGTTCCTCTCGGCCAAGGGCCTGCCCCGGATCGCCGGCCAGGTGCTCTCCTCCTGGGGGTCGATCGCGAGCGAGCAGCGGCGCTTCGCCGGGGTGGACGCCGTCGTCGCGGGCTATCCCCACCAGCCCGACGCGCTCCCCGCCGCGGTGTTCGCGCGCGGGCGCCGCGTGCCGCTGGTCGTCGACGCGATGATCTCGATGTCCGACACGCTCGCCGGCGACCGCGCACGGGTCGGTGCCGGCATCGGCAAGGCGCTCGCCGCGCTCGACACGGCGACCCTGCGCTGCGCCGACGTGGTGATCGCCGACACGACCGCGCACGCCCGCTACTACGAGTCGCGCTTCGGTGTCCCGGCCGACCGCATCGGCGTCGCGCGGCTGGGCGCCGAGACCGACGTGTTCAAGCCCGCGCCACCCGCCCCCGGGACGCCGCGTGCCCTGTTCTACGGCAAGCTCGCGCCGCTCCACGGCCTCGACACCCTCCTCGAGGCCGCCCGCGTGCCGGGCACCCCGCCCGTGCGCCTCGTCGGTGACGGCCAGCTCGGCGGCTGGCTCGCCGACGAGCTGCGCCGCGACGCGCCGGCCGGCTTCGAGCACGTGCCCTGGATCGAGCACGAGCGCCTCGGCGAGGAGCTGGCGCGCGCCGGCATCTGCCTCGGCGTGTTCGGGCGCAGCGAGAAGGCGGCCCGGGTCGTCCCGAACAAGGTCTACCACGCGATGTCGGTCGGCCGGCCGGTCATCACGGCCGACACGCCGGCCGCCCGCGAGGTGCTCGAGCACGAGCGCAACGCGCTGCTCGTCCCGCCCGGCGACGCGCCCGCGCTGGCGGCGGCGATGACCCGCCTCGGCGAGGACGAGGCGCTGCGCAGGCGCCTCGGCGAGGCGGCCCGCGAGCGGTTCGTCGCCGTGGCGAGCCAGACCGTCGTCGCCCGCGACTTCCTCGCCGCGCTCAAGCGCAGCCCGCGCCTGGGCGCGCGCGCCGCCGCGCGGGTGCCCGTTGGCGGCGCCTGAGCCGGCCCGGCCGTCCGGCCGCCGCCGGCTGATCGGGCTGCTGGCCGGCCTGCTGATCCTCGTCTTCCTCGGCCTCGCGCTCGTCTCGGGCTGGGGCGCGGTCACGGACTACCGCTGGCGGGTCCGCCCGCTCGCCGCGATCGCCGGCTTCGTCGCGCTGTTCTTCGTCTACGTCCTCAACGCCCTCGGGTACGTCCTGATCCTCGAGCAGCTCGCCGGGCGGCGGGTCGACCGGCCGCGCTTCGTGGCGATCTGGGGCCGTTCGCTGCTCGGGCGCTACGTTCCCGGCAACGTGCTGATGGTGGCCAGCCGCCTCGTGCTCGGTCAGGAGGCCGGCGTCGCGCGGAAGGTCAGCCTCGCGGGCAGCGTCTACGAGCAGGCGCTCAACGTCGGCGCGGCCGCCGCCGGCGGTCTGCTCCTGCTGGCGGCCTACGGGTCCTCGACGGTGGGCCCGGCCGCGTGGCTGGTGGCGGTGGTGCCGCTGGGCCTCCTGCTCCTGCATCCCCGGGCGTTCGGCACGATCTCGCGCCGGGTGCTGACGCGGCTGGGCCGCGAGCCGCTGGAGGTGCTCCTCTCGGTGCGGCAGCTGCTCGCGCTGTTCGCCTGGTACCTCAGCGCCGCGGCGCTGCTCGCCGTCGGCGTGTGGCTGCTGGTGCGGTCCGCGGCGGGTCCGGAGGCCGGCTCTCCGGCCTACGTCGGGCTGTCGTTCCTGACGTCGTTCGTGGTGTCGATGCTCGCGTTCGTCTTCCCGTCGGGGCTCGGGATCCGCGAGGGCGCGTTCGCGCTCGCGCTCAGCCGCAACCTGCCGGGCGAGGTGGCGATCGCCATCTCGGCCGGGATCAGGCTCGTGCTCACGCTCGCGGAGCTGCTGTTCGTGGCGCTTGCGACGCTGGTGGACCGGCGCGGGCGGCGGTGACGAGCAGCCCGAAGTAGCCCGGGTAGCGGCCGATGAACAGCGAGTCGAACTCGATCACGATCCGGAAGGCGCGCAGCGCGAGCCGCTTGGCGAGGCTCGGGCGCGCGCTCGCCACTCCCTCGACGCCGGCTCTGGCGCGCATCCGGCGGCGCAGGAACGGGCGGTAGCCCAGCCGGTAGTAGAGGCCGGTGACCGGGAAGCCCCAGCCCGCGACCTCGACCGTCTCGAAGCCGGCGTCGCGCAGGCGCGCGGAGAGCCCCTCCTGCGTGTAGCGCCGAAGGTGGCCGACCCACTTGTCGAACCAGTCGTAGAGCCACGGGTTGGCCGGCACGGTGGCGACCAGGACGCCGCCCGGGCGGAGCACGCGGCACAGCTCGCGCAGAGCGGCGCGGTCGTCGTCGATGTGCTCGAGCACCTCGCCGCAGACGACGCCGTCGAAGGACCCGTCGGGGAACGGCAGCTGGGTGAGGTCAGCCCATTGGACGTCCGACTCGCGGTCGCCGTGCGCAGCCGTGATCGCCCGCAGCTGCTCGAGGAACGGGTCGCTCATGTCGACCGAGGTCACGCGGTAGCCGTGTGCGAGCAGGGAAGCCGTAAGGCTGCCGGCGCCCGCGCCCGCGTTGAGCACACGACCCTCGGGGACGCCTCGCCGGAGGCGGCGCAGGATCAGGCTCTCGCGGTACTCGTGGCGGGGACCCATGAACTCGGGGCCCGTGCCGCTGCCCCACTCGTGCAGGCCGAGCAGGTCCTCGTCGCCGCCCGTGGCGCCGGCGG
>JAXDGC010000071.1:0-5186 GCA_034665245.1 Solirubrobacteraceae bacterium
CGTGAGGGCGGGCTCGCGCTCGCCCCGCAGCACCGCGAGATCCACCTCGACCCAGGCGATGCCCCGGGCCTCCGCAAGGACGCGGGCCTGGGGCTTCACCACCTGCGCGGCGAGCACCCCGCGGCACTCGCCGAGCGCCGGGTCGAGCCGGATCCGCTCGAGGTAGCGCGCGAGCTGCTCGACGGCGTCGATCGTCCCGATCCGCTTGATCTCGACCGCGATCCAGCCGTCCTCGTCGTCGCGGCACATCAGGTCGACGGGGCCGATGTCCGTCGGCCACTCGCGGCGCACGAGGCGGAAGCCCTCGCCGCACCAGCCGGGCGCGTCGGCGAGCGCCTCCTGCAGGTGCGCCTCGACGCCGTCCTTCTCGAGGCCCGCGTCGTGGGCCATCGCGTGCTCGGAGTCCGAGATCACCTCGGCGATCCGGATCTCGAGCCGGTCGTCGCCCTTGAGCTTGCGGACGACCATCAGCCCGGGCTCCTCCTCGATCGCCGTCGGCGGCGTCATCCAGTTCAGAGGCTTGTAGCCACCGGCGTCGGCGTGGACGAGCACCGAGCCGTCGGCCTTGACCATCAGCAGCCGCAGCGCCTCGGGCAGCCGCGCGGTCAGACGGCCGGAGTAGTTGACCTCGCAGCGGGCGACGATGAGGCGCATGAGGTCGTGGAGGCTACGGCCTCGGGCGGCGTAGCACTCGAGATGGGTCCCATGGACGGACTACCGGATGTGGAGGCTGATGCCGACGAGCAGAAGCGGCCAGAGAGCGACGGCGAGCACTGCCGACAGGAGCGGCTTGAGCGTGTTGGCGTGCGCGAAGTAGTGGTGGGAGGCCGCGACCAGCACCCCGACGACCAGATAGACGAGAGAGACGATGCGATTGGGCAAGGGAGCCTCCGTGACGACGGTTTGCGAGGGTTGGCCGGCTCCGTCAGTCAACGCAAGCGCCGGAGGGTCCTCAACAGCGGCCGTCGCTCGGCCAAGACGAGTCCGCGATCAATGGATCTCAGGCGGCGTACGATCGCTCGCGTGAGCGTCTACAGCACGCCCGCGCTGCGCGTCGGCGTGTACCGCTGCCCGCCCGGCGACGACCTGTGGCACGAGACGAACGACAACATCGGCGAGCGGCCGCATGTGGTGTTCCCCGGCACCGCGGTCGGGCTCGTGCGCGACGGGGTGCGCCTGGTCGTGACCCCCAACGACGTCGTCTTCTATCGCCCGTTCGAGACCTACGAGCGCACGCTGCGCGACGAGCGCGGCGACGTCTCGCTGTTCATCGCGCCACAGCACCTCGACATCCCCGACGCACCCCTCGGTAAGGCCGATGGCAGGAGCTTCCTGCTCGCCCGCCGGCTGGCGAGCCGGCTCCATGAGCGGGACGCGCTGTTCGTCGAAGAGACGGCGCTCGAGCTGGTCGCGCGGGCGATCCGCGGCCCGGCTCCCTCCTCCGGGCACCGGCCGGCGACGCGGCGCGACCGGATCGAGCTGGTCGAGGCGGCCAAGGACGTCCTGCTCGCCCGCCTCGGCGAGCCGCTCTCGCTCGGTTCGCTGGCCGGCGAGCTGCACGTGTCCCCGTTCCACCTCACGCGGGTGTTCCGCGAGCTCACCGGGCGCACGCTGACCGCGTATCTGCACGACCTGCGGCTCCGCGCGGCGGTCGAGCGCCTGGGCGAGGACTCGCTCTCCCGGATCGCCGCCGACCTCGGCTACTGCAGCCCGTCGCACTTCACCGACCGCTTCCGCGCGGCGTTCGGCGTCCCGCCGTCGCAACTGCGCAATTTCATGGAAGCGGCCGCGCGCACCAGCTCGTAGAACCGCGGCATGCTCAAGCACGCGACGGCCCTGGCGGCCGCGCTGGCGCTCGCGGCCCCCGCCGCCGCGAACGCCGGCTTCAAGGAACCGGTCAAGGTCCTCTGGCAGCACACGGGGAACCCGAACGAGTACTTCGGCTGGGCCGTGTCCGGGCTGGCCGACGTCGACCACGACGGCGCGGACGACGCGATCATCGGCGAGCCGGGCTTCGACCAGGGCACGACCTGGGTCTACTCGGGCCGCACCGGCGCCCTGCTCCGCCGCTTCGACGGGCAGCCGGGCGACCAGAACGGCTTCGCGATCGCCGACGCCGGCGACACGAACCGCGACGGCGTGCACGACATCATCAGCGGCGCCCCGCGCCAGAACGGCGACACGGCCGGCCACGCGTACCTCTACTCCGGCCGCGGCGGTCGGCTGCTGTACGCGTTCGGTGGCGAGGCCGTCGGGGACTGGTTCGGCAGCGCGGTCTCGAGCGCCGGCGACGTCGATCGGGACGGCCACCCCGACCTGCTGATCGGCGCCTTCAGGCACCCGGGCGGCGGCATGGCGTTCGTCTACTCGGGGCGCACCCGCAAGCTGCTCTACCGGATCCCGCCTCCGCCTCAGGACACGACGAACGCGTTCGGCGCCGGCACGGGCACGACGGATGATGTGAACGGCGACCGCATCCCCGACGAGATCGTCGGCGGCGGCGGAGCCGGCTACGTGTTCTCCGGCGCCGACGGCCGGCTGCTCTATTCGTTGCCCCCGTCAGCGGCGAAGCAGCACTTCGGCACCTTCTTCCTCGCCGGCGTCGGCGACGTCAACCGCGACCGCGTCCCGGACATCTACGGCGGCGACTACGACGCCGGGGACAACGGCCCGGCCAGCGGCTTCGCGGGCGTGTACTCCGGCCGCGACGGCACGCTGCTGCACTCCTGGTTCGGCTCGGAGCCCGGAGCGGGCCTCGGTCCGGGGCGCGGCGCGGGCGACGTCGACCACGACCACCGGCCCGACCTCGCGATCGGCTCCTACCAGAGCGACGAGGGCGGCCCGGACGCGGGCAAGATCGAGCTCTACTCGGGCGCGACGGGCGCGAAGCTGCGCACCATCACCTCGACGACGGCGGGTGAGAACCTCGGCTTCGACGTCGTCGGCGTGGGCGACGTCAACCACGACCACCGGCCCGACCTGCTCTCATCGGCGGCCGAGGGCGACACCGTCTACATGATCGCCGGCGAACGGCGACGGTGAGGCGGAGCTAGGCCCGGGAGGCGAGCCTGCGCAGCCATCGGCGCAGCCGCTCGCCCGGGCCGACGGCGACGCCGCGGAGGACGATCGTGCCGTCCGGCGTCCGGACGGGAGTGAGTTCGACGTGGGGCATGCCCATATGGTGGTCGCCCGACCTCAAGACGAGATCAAGCTTACGATTCGTTAGGCGGCGCGGCCGTCGAGGAAGCATCAACGGTCGTTCATCGGCGATGCGATCGACGGCCTTGAGCCCCTCGACCCGATGAGTTCTGACCGGCCGCCGGGTCTACCCCAGGAGAACCCGAGTGGGAGATGAACTCACATGAGCCTTCCGGACGTCGTGTCCCGAGACGAGTGGCTGGCCGCGCGCAAGGCGCTGCTGACGAAGGAGAAGGAGATGACCCGGCAGCGTGACGCGCTCAACGCCGAGCGCCGCCGGCTGCCGATGGTCAAGATCGAGAAGGACTATCGGTTCACCGGGCCCGACGGTGAGGTGAGCCTGGTCGATCTGTTCGAGGGCCGCCTGCAGCTGATCCTCGGCCACTTCATGTTCGACCCGAGCTGGGAGGACGGCTGCCCGAGTTGCTCGGCCGGCTGCGACGAGGTGTCGGACGGCCTGCTCGAGCATCTTCGCGCCCGCGACACCACGCTCGCGTACGTCTCGCGCGCGCCGATCGAGAAGATCGAGCGATACAAGGCCAAGAAGGGCTGGACCTTCCCCTGGTACTCGTCCTACGGCACCGACTTCAACTACGACTTCGACGTCACGATGGACCCGTCGGTCAAGCCGCCCGTCTACAACTTCCGCCCCTACGACGGGGAGCCCGGCGAATTCCCCGGCACGAGCTTCTTCCTGCGCAGCGGAGATGAGGTCTTCCACACCAACTCCACCTACGCCCGCGGCGCCGAGATGACCGGCGGCTCGTACTACTTCCTCGACCTCACCGCGCTGGGCCGCCAGGAGGACTGGGAGGAGCCGCAGGGCCGTGCCGAGAGCGCGCACGGCGCGCAGCCGGACTTCATCGACCGGCGCTAGGCGGCGGCCTCGATCGCCCGCGGGGCCTCGGCCACGATCTGCGCGCGCAGATCGCGGACCTCGGGGTCGTCGAGCAGCGCGAGCGCGCGGTCGCAGGCGGCGATGCAGTCGCTCGTGCGGTCGGTGCGGGCCAGCGCGTGGGCGAGCCGCGACCAGGCAGCCGCCGAGTCGGGGGCGAGCAGCGTCGCCTGCTCGCACGCCGTCACCTCGGCGCCGGTGTCGCCCATCAGGTTCGCGACCAGCGCGAGGTCGAGCAGTCCCTGCTCGCTGGGCTCGATCGAGCGCGCGTGCTCGAGCGCGGCCCGGGCGCCTTCGCGGTCGAAGGTGCGCAGGCGCAGGCGTCCGAGCCGCTCCCACGCCGAGCCGTCGCCCGGCGCGCGCTCGGTCTCGCGCACGGCGGCGTCGACGGCCATCGAGAGCGCGCGCATGTCCTCGTAGATGCGCGCGGCGTAGCGGTGCGGCGCCGGGCGCTCGGGCTCGGCGCGCGCCCAGTCGCGCACGGCGCGGCCCGCGGCCGGGAGGTTGCCCGCCTCCCAGAAGGCGATCGTCAGCAGCCGCAGCACGGCCGGGTTGCCCGGCTCGGCGTCGCGGGCGTAGACGAGCCGCTGGGCGGCGACCGCGAAGTCGCCCTCGGCGAGGGCGTGCTTGGCGGCCGTCATGAAGCGCTCGACCCGCTCGGCGCCGGGATCGGGCTTCGAGAAGTCGACGAACTGCAGCGAGCCCGCGGGGACGGTGCGCACGCCGACCTGGAAGGAGACGCGCGCCCACTGCTGCATGTCGTCGTCCGAGCCGGTGAAGTAGATGCCGTTGACGCTGCCCACGCCCCACTCCGGATAGGAGAGGCAGCGCGCGTAGCGGTGCACCACCGAGTGGTCGGGCACGCGCGAGGCGAACGGGTCGTGCTTCTGGCGGTCGTCCGCGTGCTCACGCGCGCGCTGCTCGGCCTCGTAGGCGCGCCGGCCCTCCTCCGCGCGCGCCTTGCGTGCCGCCTGCGCGGAGGCCTTGACCGCGTTGCGGCTGACCTTGCCGCCGCGCGAGTCCTCGGCCAGCGCCTCGAGCTGGTCGGCCGCCTCGTTGATCGCCTTGAGGTGGCGCTCGTGCTCCATCTGGC
>JAXDGC010000072.1:0-4300 GCA_034665245.1 Solirubrobacteraceae bacterium
CCGGCGTGACGTGCGCGGCGACGTCGGCGATGTGGACCCAGACGCGGATCGCGCCGTCGTCGAGCCGCTCGGCCGAGATCGCGTCGTCGAAGTCGCGCGCGGTCGGCGGGTCGATCGTGAAGGTGGGGAGGTCGCGGAGGTCCCGGCGCCCGTCGTCCTGGTGCGGAGGCTGCTCCGCGGCGTGGCGCGCTGCGCGCTCGACGGCGGGGTCGAAGCGGCGGCGCAGCCCGCGGTCGAGCATCAGCGCCTCGAGCACGTCGCGCGCGTTGTCCGGGCGCCCGAGCCGTCGCGCCACCTTGCCGTGGCCGCCGCGCGAGCCCGTCGGCGTCACGAGCACGAGGTCGCCGGCGCGCACCTCCCGCGGCGGCTTGTCGAGGTTGATGCGCCGCCCGCGGGCGAAGAACGGGGTGGCGGTGAAGAACCGGCCTCGCTTCTCGAGGACGGCGACAACCGGCTGGGCGGCGCTCACGCGTGTCCGCGTGCGACGACGGTCTTGACGGCGACGTCGAGCGCCTCGTCGCGCTTCGTCTTGCTGTTGTCGCGGGCCTTGACGTCGGGCGTGATCCCGGCGCCCTTCTTCGGGCCGCCGCCGCCGAGGTTGCGACCACTGGGCGTGAAGTACTCGCCGACGGTGATGTCGAGCGCGCCGCCGTTGGAGAGCTGCTTGATCTCCTGGAAGACGCCCTTGCCGAACGTGCGGGTGCCCACCACGGTCGCGCGGTGGCGGTCCTGCAGCGCGCCGGTGACGATCTCCGAGGCGGAGGCCGACTCGCCGTTGACCAGCACGGCGACCGGGATCTTGGTGTCGATCGAGGATCCGGTCGCGTCGAAGACGTGTTCCGGGCGCGAGCGGCCGCGGGTCGTGACGATCTTGCCCTCGGGGATGAAGATCGAGGAGACCAGCACCGCCTCGTTCAACAGCCCGCCGCCGTTGTCGCGCAGGTCGAGGACGACGGATTTGGCGCCCTTGGCGATCAGGCCGCGGACCGCCTTGCCGACCTCGCCGTGCGCGCCCGAGGTGAAGCTCGTGAGCTTGACATAGGCGACCTTCTCGCCGCCCGAGTGCGTCATCCGCGACGCGACCACCGGGACGTCGACGTGCGCGCGCTTGAGCCGCACCTCGCGCGGGCCGGCCTTGCCGGTGACGACGGACAGCGTCACCTCGGTGCCGGCGCGCCCCTTGATGCGGGTCGTGGCCTGCTCGGAGGACACGCCGCGCAGCGAGCGCCCGTCGACGGCGATGATCTTGTCACCGGGCTTGAGGCCGCCGCGGGCGGCGGGCGAGCCCTTGAAGACCGTCAGCACACGCAGCCCGCGCGGCACCTGCTCGACGTTCATGCCGACGCCCTCGAAGGCGCCCTGCGTGGCCTCGTTGAACGAGCGGTAGGCCTTCGGGTCGAAGTAGTTCGAGAAGCGGTCGTTGAGCGATGCGACGGCTGAGCCGAGCGCCTTGTCGAGCAGTTGCTTGCGGTTCACCTTGCGGTAGTAGTCGTCCTCGATGACGCCGACCGCCTCGTTGTAGAGCGCCGAGTCGCCGTCGGGGACCAGCGCGTTGCGGACCGGGCTCGGGAGCGAGCTGGGATGGCCGCCGAGCCAGATGCCGCCCGCCAGCAGCGCGAGCACGAGCAGCGCGCCGAGCGGCGCGGCCCAGGGACGACGGCGGCGGCGTGGATCCACGGTCAACACGGTACTGCGGGCTATTTCGGCTTTCCTAAGGAGCTAGACGCGCAGGAAGCGGCGCAGCGACAGGCCCGAGCCGATCGCCGACACGCCGACCGAGGCGCCGAGCAGCACCGCGATCAGGAGGCCGAAGTTGATCGTGTCCGGCGCGGCGATCAGCGCGAACTGCGCCGCGAGCGGATCGACGAGCGCGATCTTGACCACGCCCAGCAGCAGGATCGCCAGCACCCCCCCGATCGCCCCGACCAGCACGCCCTCGAGCACGAACGGCCAGCGGATGAACCAGTCGGTCGCGCCGACGAGCTTCATCACCTCGACCTCGCGGCGGCGCGCGTACAGCGACAGCCGGATCGTGTTGGCGATCAGCAGGATCGAGGCGACGCACAGCAGCACGGCCAGCAGCGCCATCGTGATCTTCACGACGCGCGTGGCGGACAGGATCTTGTTCGTGTCCTCCTCGCGGTTGCGGACCTCGTCGATGGCGGGGTCGATCACCGTCCGGCCGCCGGACGGCGACAGCGGCGCGAGCGCGTTGCGAATCTTCGTGATGTTGTCGGGCTTGTCCGGATAGACCCGGAACGTGTCCGGCAGCGGGTTCGCGCCGAGCAGGTCGTAGTACTCGCCGCGGCCGGCCTTGCGCTCGGCGGCGATCGCCTTCTCCTTCGGGATGTACTGCACGCGCTGGACGTGCGGCGTCTCGTTCTCGATGATGCCGCGCACGCGCGCGACCTCGGCGGCGGTGACCCGCGGCTGCAGGTAGACGTCGGCGATCACGCGCGACCGCACCTCGTTCGCCGCCCCGGTGGTCGCCTGCACGACCGGGATGAAGACGCCGAGGACGAGCACGGTCACGAGCACCGTCGCCATCGCGGCGAACGAGGGCACGGCGTTCTTGGTGAGCGCGCGCACCGCCTCGTGGAAGAAGAACCCCGGCCTCACGTGGAGTACGCCCCTGTCGCCTCGTCGCGGATGACGCGGCCGGCGGACAGCTCGATCACACGCCGGCGCATGCGGTCGACCATGGCCTTGTCGTGCGTGGCGACGATCACCGTCGTCCCCGTGCGATTGATGCGGTAGAGCAGCTGCATGATCCCGATCGAGGTCTCGGGGTCGAGGTTGCCGGTCGGCTCGTCGGCCAGCAGCAGCTGCGGATGGTTGACGAACGCGCGCGCTACAGAGACGCGTTGCTGCTCGCCGCCCGAGAGCTGGTCCGGATAGTTGTGCAGCTTGGTCGAGAGCCCCGTCAGGCGCAGGATGTCGGGGACCTTCTCGCGGATCTCGCGGCGCTTGCTGCCGGTGACCTGCAGCGCGTACGCGACGTTGTCATGGACCGTCCGGCTCGGCAGCAGCTTGAAGTCCTGGAAGATCACCCCGACGTTGCGCCGGTAGTACGGGATCTTCGACCGCGGCACCTGGCCGAGGTCGTGGCCGGCCACGGTGATCGAGCCGAAGGTCGGCTCGTACTCCTTGATCAGCAGCCGCACGAGCGTCGACTTGCCCGAGCCCGAGGCGCCGACGACGAACACGAACTCGCCGGGCTGGACGGCGAACGTGACGTCCTCGACCCCGACGTCCACCTTCGAATAGCGCTTCGTCACCGAGCGCAGGTCGACGATCGCGCCCTCGACGGGCGGAGGCAGGACGCTGCGGCGGGGAGCCGGGGCGGTGCGGCGTGGGCGGTTGTCGGTGGCGGCCATCGCGTGCGAAGGGTACCGAGCGTCCTTTGACGGACTGGCAAAAAGCCCTGCACGCCGCTCGTGATGTTCTAGCCTCAGAGCATGCCCTCGATCCGCTCCGAAACCCTCCCCAACGGCCTCCCCCTCCACCGCGTCGAGCTCGAGGGCACGCGCGCCGTCACCGTCCTCGTGGCCTTCGAGGCCGGCGCCCGCACCGAACGCGCCGAGGAGAACGGCATGGCCCACTTCCTCGAGCACCTCGTGTTCAAGGGCGGCGAGCTGTACGACGACTACCGCAAGGTCAACGAGACGGCCGAGCAGATGGGCGCGATGCTCAATGCGTACACCTCCCACGACATCGTCGCCTTCCACCTCACCTGCCGCGCCGAGGTGGTCGGCCGCGCGATCGACCTGCTGACGGACTTCGTCGGCCGCCCGAAGATCGACGCCGGCGAGCTCGACCGCGAGCGCGGCGTCGTCGTGCAGGAGATCGCGCGCTCCAACGACCAGCCGTCCGTCGTCGCGGAGCACCTGATCGACCGTGCCGCGTTCGGCGACCATCCGCTCGGCCGCCCGGTGCTGGGCCCGGCCGAGCACATCCAGAGCTTCACCCGTGACGGGATCGTCGCCTTCCGCACCCGCCAGTGGGCGGGCGCCCACGGGGGCGCCTTCCTCGTCGGCAACCTCGAGCACGTCCCCGACGACGGGGAGCTGGCCGACCGCTTCGGGCGCTTCCCGTCGATCGGGACGAACGGCGCCTTCGAGCCGGCGCCGCCCTTCACGCCCCAGACGCTGGTCGAGGAGCGGGACTCCAACCAGTCGCATCTGCGCATCTCCTACCGCCCGCAGATCGACCCGACCGACCGCGAGCAGCGCGCCGCCCTGACCGTCTATTCGACGCTGCTCGGCGGCTCGATGGGCTCACGGCTGTTCGACGAGATCCG
>JAXDGC010000073.1:0-5045 GCA_034665245.1 Solirubrobacteraceae bacterium
GGCCATCTACGCCACCACGTCCACGCCCATCGAGCGGGCGGTGCCCGCGATGATCTTGGCCGCCTGATCGACGTCGTGGGCGTTGAGGTCGTCGAGCTTCTTCTCGGCGATCTGGCGCACCTGGGCGCCGGTGATCGTGCCGACCTTCGTGCGGTTCGGCTCGCCCGAGCCCTTCTCGATGCCGATCGCCTGGCGGATCAGCACGGCGGCCGGAGGCGTCTTCGTGACGAACGTGAACGAGCGATCCTCGAAGACGGTGATGACGACGGGGATCGTGGTCCCCGCGTCAGCCTGCGTCTGGGCGTTGAACGCCTTGACGAACTCCATGATGTTGATGCCGTGCTGGCCCAGCGCCGGGCCGACCGGCGGTGCCGGGGAGGCCTGGCCGCCAGGGGCCTGCAGCTTGATGGTTGTCAACACTTTCTTTGCCATTAGATCTTCTTCACCTGGTCGTAGCCGACCTCGACGGGCGTCTCCCGCCCGAAGATAGATACCAGCACCTTGAGCTTGCCCGCGTCCTCGTTGATCTCGGAGATCTCACCGGAGAAGTCCGAGAGCGGGCCGGAGATGACCTTGACCGACTCGCCGATGTTGAACTGCGCGCGGCTGGGAGCCCGGACCGCGACCTCGCGGTGCAGCAGGCGATCGACCTCGGCCTGGGTCAGCGGGATCGGCTCGTTGGACGCGCCGACGAAGCCCGTGACCCCCGGGGTCCCCTTGACGACCTGCCAGGAGTCCTCGTTGAGGTCCATATTGACCAGGACGTAGCCGGGCATCGTGCGCTTCTCGACGGAGATCTTCTGGTTGTCCTTCATCTCCTGCACGGTCTCCGTCGGCACGACGACCTGGCGGACGGAGCGTGTCTGGCCGAGCGACGAGACGCGGTGCTCGAGGTTCTGCTTGACCTTGTTCTCGTGCCCGGAGTAGGTGTTGATGACGTACCAGCGAAACATGGATTCCTTGACTTAGGGAGCTAGAGGATGGCGTCGATGATCGGCTTCCAGAGCGCGTCCAGAAGCCCGAGGTAACCCCCGGCGAGGACGACGAAGCCGAGTACGACGGCGGTGGCCTGGCCGACCTGGCGGCGATCGGGCCACTGGACGCGCCGGAGCTCGTCGGCGCTGTGCCGGAGGAAGGTGAGGACGCGGCCGCGCTGCCGCCGAGGCGCGTGCTCGACCGCCTCGTGGTCGGCCGGCGCGGACGGGAGGAGATCCTCCTCGGCCTCGTCGGGAGCACGCTCGGCGTCGTCGAAGTCGTCGTAGGCGCCGTCGTAGGCGTCGTCCGCGTCGCCGACCGGGGGCGGCGTCGCGCCCGCCTCGGCGAGCTTGGCCTGGTCGACGTCGGCGGAGGCGTGCTCGAGCGGATCAGGCGTGGGCGTGCTGCCGCCGAGACCGGCGTCGTCGATCGCCGCGTCGTCGAGCCCGACCTCGCGCGCCTTCTTGGCGGTGCGCGAAGCGCTGCGGGCAGCGGGGCTGCCGCCCTGCTGACGTCTGCGTCGCTGCTTGGCGCGCTGGCGGTCTCGGGCCATCGCCAGCCTCCCTAGCGGGTCTCGCGGTGCCCGGTGTGCTTCCGGCACCACCGGCAGTATTTCTGCAGCGAGATGCGGTCCGGGTTGTTCCGCTTGGACTTGTTCGTCTGGTAGTTCCGGCGCTTGCAGTCCTCGCATGCGAGGGTGACGGCGATCCGGACATCTCCACGGGCCATGGGTCGAGCTCCGAGGTTGGGCTTTCAGGGCACCGGGCGGAAAAAAACCCCGCACCGGTGCGAGGCAGAACGGTCAGGATAGCGCAGTCAGGCGGCGCCAGAGCGGCGCACGGCACGCGCTGCGAACACGAGCGCGGCCACCGCCACGAGGATCAGCAGCGGGAGGGTGAGGTCGGCGCCGCCGCGCTCCACGATCGCGGCCGGAGGCCGCGGCCTGAGCGGCTCCGCACCGGCCGCCAGAGGCGCCCGCTTCGGCGTCACGACGCCCGACGACTCTCGCTCGCTCTTGACCTCGATGCGGTCGGGTTGGCTCCCGCTCGAGCCTTTCAGCTCGCGCGCGGCGACCACCGCGAGCGACCCCGCCCCCAGGCCGGTCGCCACCAGCGCGCCGAGCGTGGCGGCCTGCTCTGCCGGAATCGTCCCGCCGCCGATGTCGCCGGCAGCGATGCCGCCGTCGCCTTTGCAGTGGCCGGCACGCTCGAGCCCGCGCAGCCGGCGGACGCCGCGGCGCTCGAGGCGACTCACCCGGCGCGTGCTGACCCGGAGGATCTGCGCGACGCGACGCCGTGTGTGCGGCCGCTCGCGACCGAGGCCGGCTCGCAGCGTCAGGACCCGCCGCTCGGCGCGCGGCAACCCCCCGATGCACCCCGCGAGCGGCTGGACGCTGGCGCGCAGTCGCCGGTCGCGCCGTGCCTCGGCGCGGCGCTCGCTCGGGTCCGCGGGGCCTTCCGCCGAACGCGCCGCCGCGGAGCCGGAGCCGGAGCCGGAGCCGCCCTGCCGGCCGGACGCCGCCCCGTTGCCTCCGCCGGCCCGCCCGGAAGCCGCCGGGGCGGAGCCTCCGCCGCGGCTCCCGCCGCCCGCTGCGCGGCCGCCGGCCGTTCCCCTGGATCCCCCGCCGCCGCCACTTCCGCCGGTGGGGATGACGCTCTCGCTCGAGCCGCCCGGTGCTCCGATCGCGGGCACCGCCGGGACCGACTGCGACGAGGGCACGCGGGGCAGCGAGGGCACGGACGGCGCCGACGGCAGCGACGGCGCCGGCAGGGCCGGCGGCTTGGGCAGGTTCGGCACGACGGTCGGAACGGCCGGGAGCGACGGCGTCGGCACGGTCGGGAGGCTCTGGCCCACGGCCGGCGCCGCGACCACGATCGCGAGCCCGACCCCGAAAACCAGACCTGACCTCAATCCTTCGTCCGTTCCGAAGTGTCCGGTCCGAGTCGTTCGGACCCACTTCTCCGATATTGCCGCCGTTGCTCTAGAGGTACCCCACCACGCTCACGCGCGAAACACGCGAAAATTGCGAATCGCTACGCGGCGACCGCCACGCGCTTGCGCGCCTGCTCGCGGCTCATCGACCGCTTGCCCCAGCGCGCGGCCTCGGCGTACTCCATGAGCCGGCCGAAGTAGTCCCTCAGCACCGGCGCCTCGATGCCCGCCGGGCCGAGCACGGCTCGCGCGCGCGAGTCGTCGAAGACGACGCGCATGTCGAAGTAGGGCACGAAGACATCGCCCTGGTCGTCGCCCACGTGCTCGGGCGCGATCGGCTCGACGAGCTTGGGATGCGGCTTGCCGAAGTAGTCCGACGCGAGGTTCACGAGCTCCGCGACCTGCAGTGCGTTGCGGCCCGCGACGAGGTTGAACACGCCCGCCTCGCGACCGCCCAGCAGGTGCACGAGCCCGTCGGCGACGTAGTCGATCGGGACGACGTCGACGTGCCCGTCGGCGAGCGCGGGCACCTCCTTGAACATCCCGCGCGAGAACGCGCGCAGCGGCCAGTAGAGGACGTTGAAGGCCGGGGTCCAGCCCGAGTCGGACTCCCCCACGACGATGCTCGGGCGTGCGATCGCGGGCCCGAGCTCGCGCGCGAGCGTGACGATCTGCTCCGCGTCGGCCTTCGTCTCCTCGTAGGTGTTGCGGAACGACTGGCCGGCGTCGAGCTGGCGCTCGCCGAACGTGCCCTCGTGGCGGCCGGCCACGTAGGCGGTCGAGACGTGCAGGAAGCGCTCGAGCCCTTCGCGCGCCTGCGCGTCGACCGCGAAGTCGAGCACGCGCGCGGTGCCGTCGACGTTGATCGCCCGAGCCTCGGCCAGTGGCAGGTCGAACGTGATCGAGGCCGCGCAGTGCAGGACGGCACCGGTGCGCTCGGCCAGCTCGTCGCGGCGTTCGCCGAGGCCGAGCCCCGCGGCGGTCACGTCGCCGCGCACCGCGGTCACCCGCTTGCGGTACGGCGCGGGGTCGTCCCACAGCGTGGCGAGGACGTCGTCGAGGCGGCGCTCGGCCGCGGCGTCGTCGGAGGCGCGGATGAGCGTGAGCACGTCGCGGTCGCCCTCCTCGAGGAGGCGCACGAGCACCTCCATGCCGAGGAAGCCTGTCGCCCCGGTCAGGAACACCGTCGGCTTCACGCGAGCGCCTCCTCGGGCTCGCGGTCCTCGGTCAGCGCGGTCCCCATCGCGTGGAAGCCGCCGTCCACGTGCAGGATCTCGCCGGTGATGGCGCGCGCGAGGTCGGAAAGCAGGAACAGCACCGCGCCCGCGACGGGGCCGGTGTCCTCGGTGTCCCACCCGAGCGGCGCCTGGCGCTGCCACGCGCCGGCGAGCTGCTCGAAGCCCGGGATCCCGCGCGCGGCCAGCGTGCCGAGCGGGCCGGCGGAGACGAGGTTGACGCGCACGCCCTTCGGGCCGAGGTCACGCGCGAGGTAGCGCGAGACGGCCTCGAGCGCGGCCTTGGAGACGCCCATCCAGTCGTAGACCGGCCAGGCGACGGAGCCGTCGAAGTCCATCCCGACGATCGCGCCGCCGTTCTCCATCAGCGGCAGCATCGCGACGCTCAGCGCCTTCAGCGAGTAGGCGCTCGTCTGGAACGCGGTCGCGGCGCTCTCGGGCGGCGTCTCGAGGAAGCGCCCGCCGAGGGCGTCCTCGGGCGCGAACGCGATCGCGTGCAGGATGCCGTCGACGCGGCCCCAGCGCTCACGCAGGTCGTCGGCGACGGCCTGGAGATGCTCGGGATCGTTGACGTCGAGGTCGAGCACGTCGACCGGCTGCGGCAGCTTCGCCGCCGCCCGCTCGGTCATCCGCTTCGCCCGGCCGAAGCCGGTCAGCACGACCTCCGCGCCGGCCTCCTGGGCCTGGCGGGCGACCTCCCACGCGATCGAGTCGCGCGTGATGACGCCGGTTATGAGGAGTTTCTTGTCAGCAAGCATCAAAGGGGAATGTTCCGTATCCCGGCGGCCGGGGCGGCCACCGAATCGAGGGTGTTCAGGGCTTCGATCAGGCGCCGGCGGGTGCCGATCGGCTCGATGACCTCGTCGACGTAGCCCTCGGCGGCGGCGGTGCCGGCGCTGAGGT
>JAXDGC010000074.1:0-5686 GCA_034665245.1 Solirubrobacteraceae bacterium
TAGCTGTCGCCATTCACGAGCCCACTGACGGTGACCGACGAGCCGGAACCGTTCACCGTCTTGCCATCGCTCGGGTCGTTCGGGCTCGACTTGTCATGGGCCGTGACCGTGTAGGCCGAGACGGGGCTGCCGTTGTCAGATCCTGGCGCGGTGAACGACACCGTCGCCTTCTCGGGGCCGCGGACAGCCGACGCCAGGGTCGGCCCGCCGGGAACGTCAGCCGGCGTCACGGGGTCGGAGGGGTCGGATGCGGTGCCGGTCCCGACCGCGTTCGTCGCCGTCACCGTGAACGTATAGCTGTCGCCGTTCACCAGCCCCGCGACCGTCACCGGGCTCGAACCGCTCACCGCCTTGCCTTCGCTCGCGTCCGACGGGTTCGACTTGTCATGCGCAGTCACCGTGTAGCCAGTCACGGGGCTGCCGTTGTCAGACGGCGCCGAGAACGAAACCGTTGCCTTGGCCGGGCCGCGAGCAGCAGACACCCCCGACGGCGCACCCGGCGCATCAGCCGGCGTGACCGGATCCGACGGGCCGGAGGCCGGACCCGTCCCGACCGCGTTCGTCGCCGTCACCGTGAATGTGTAGCTGTGCCCGTTGACGAGCCCGTTGACCGTCACCGGCGACCCGGGCCCACTCATGGTCTTGCCGTCGGTCGCGTCGCCAGGGTTCGTCTTGTCGTGCGCCGTCACCACGTAACCCGTGACCGGGCTGCCGCCATCCGAGTTCGGGGCCAGGAACGACACCGTCGCCTTCCCCGGGCCGCGGACAGCAGACGCCCCCGACGGCGCGCCCGGCGCGTCGGCCGTCTCGATCACGATCGACGGCACGCCCGACGAATCCGCGGCAACTGTCCCGCCTGCCGGCACATGGCTCGAGCCGCCGCCGCCACCGCCGCCGCCGACGAAGCCGCCGCCACCGCCGCCGCCGCCGTAGAAGCCGCCGCCGCCACCGCCGCCACCGCTGCCGCCGCCGAATCCGCGGCCGTCGGCGGAGCCGCCGGCGCCGCCGACGCCGAGAGCGCCCGCGACACCCCTGACGCTGAAGAAGAAGCTGTCCTGGCAGCCGCCGTCACCGCCGGCGGCGACGCCACCCGCGCCACCGCCGCAGCCGTGGTCTTGGACGTTGGACGTCCCGCCCGCAGCGCCTCCCGCGCCGCCGGGGGCCGTCCAGACGCCGGCGAAGTTGGACGGCACGTCACCGCCACCGCCCCCGCCGCCGCCCGCCACGAGCAGCCGCGAGCCCAGCGTGTTGAGGTTGCCGTCGGTGCACGAAGTCACCGTGATCGAGCAGGTCCGCACGTCGGACGCGCCGCCGCCGCCCCGGCCGCTCGAGAGCTCCCCCCAGCCGCCGTTGCCGCCGCCGTTGAAGCCGCCCGCAGTCCGGGATCCCTTGCCGCCGACCTCGACGAAGATCGTCTGCCCCGGGGAGACGGATACCGCGCCGCTCGCGAGCGCTCCGTTGCCGCCCGCGCTGCCGGGCGCGCCGATCGCGCGCACGCGCAGCGCCGTCATGCCCGACGGAACGGTGAAGCACTGCTCGAGGCCGATCTCGGCGAAGCTCACCGAGCTGCCGGTCGCCGCCGTCTGGCAGCCCACGCGACCCGGGCCGGTCGCCGACGAGGCCGGGCCAGGGCCGATCGCGTTCTGCGCGAAGACCGTGAACGTGTAGTTGTGGCCGGCCGTCAGCCCGGTGATCGTCAGCGGCGAGGCCGTGCCGCTCACGGTCTTGCCGTTGGTCGGATCGGACGGGTTCGTCGTGTCGCGCGTCGTGACGGTGTAGCCCGTGATCGGCATGCCCCCGGTGGAGGTCGGCGGGGAGAACGTCACAACGCCGCGGTCGATCCCCGTGACCGCGGAGACGCCGGTGGGGGCCGAGGGCACCGTCGCGGGAGTGACGGGCGCGGACGGCTGCGACGGGTCACCCGTGCCCGCGGCGTTGATGGCCTTGACGGTGAAGGTGTAGCTGTCGCCGTTCGTGAGCCCGCCGACCGTCAGCGGCGAGCCGCCGCCGCTCACCGTCTTGTCGTTGGTCGGGCTCGACGGGTTCGACTGGTCGTGCGCAGTGACCGTATAGCCCGTGATGTCGCTGCCGCCGTCGCGGGTCGGGGCGACGAAGTCGACCGTCGCCTGGCCGTTGCCGCGGGTCGCGGACGGCTGCGGCGGCTCGCCGGGCGGGGTCGCGGTGATGGTCAGCGTCGCCGTCCCGGTTGCCTGCCCGCTCGTGGCCGTGACGGTGTAGGTGCCCGCCCGGTCCGCCCCGCAGGTGGCGCCGCTGCACGAGCCGCCCGAGCTGATCGAGAAGTTCGACGAGTTGGTGAGGTTCCCGACGCTGTCGCCAGCCAGGTCGAGTCCCTCCGCGCTGAATCCGACCTGCCCTCCGCTGACCGTCGTGGCCGTGGCGGGCGTGAGCCGCAATGTGCGCACTCCGCCGACGCCCGCGTTGAGCGTCGCGGTGGTCGTGTACGAGCCCTGGGTTGCTGTGACCGTGTGCACGCCCTTCCTGGCGGGGGTGCACTCGACCGTCCCGCGATCGTGGGGGAGCGTGCACGAGCCGTCGGGCACCATCGAGACGATCGCGGAGTCCGCCGGCCGCAGACCGGTGCCGGCCGAGTCGACCTCGTTCACGTGGTACGTCGCGGCCTCACCGGCCTTGCCCGACTGACTCGCGGGATCGAGCGCGATGCCCGCGGTGGGGCCATAGACGGTCACGTACCGCGTGGCGGCGGACCGTCCGTATGCGGGGAACCCGAAGGCGCTGTTGGCGCCGGCGAACACCACGCTGACCGCATGGCGGCCGGGAGTCGCGATCCTGACCGTGCATCCCCCGGTCTCGGACGCGATCGGGTCGATCGGCGATCCGTCGACGTACCAGAACAAGTGGTTGTTCGGGTAGGAGCAGCCGAAGTCCTGGGGCGGCCGCGGTGTCGTCTGGGCGGTGAACGTCGCGGGCACCCCGGCCGCCATGAACCCGGGCGGCTCGAGCGTCGTGGTGGTGGGGTTGCTCCCGAGCTGGTCGATCGGCGGCTCGGCGTCGAAGGTGGTGGTGGCCGTGACGCCGTTCTTGGTGCCGGTGACCGTGTGGACCCCGGGGCTGTCGGCGACGCACGTGTCGCCGAAGCACGCGCCGTCTGGGGCGATCGTGTAGGTCGGGCTGACCGGTCCAAGGTCGTTGTCGGCGGCGTCGAAGCCCCTCGCGGAGATCTGGTTCGGCTCGCCGGGCATGGGACGCGCGTAGGTCGGGCTCAGCGCCATGTGATGGAGCGGCCCGATGACGTTGAACGTGGCCGTGCCGGTGGCGGAGTAGACCGAGCCCGAGGGGCAGCTGACGGTCGGCGCCGAGTTGAGCGACGAGGCGGTCGAGCACTGCGGGGGCGCGAACGTCATCGTGACCGTGTGCAGGCCCGGCTGCGAGCCCTTGCAGCCGCGCTTGTACCAAGCGGTGGGGTTGTTGAAGACGTCCCGGTAGGGGATGGCCTGTTGAAGGCCCGCGCAGGTGCCCTCGGGCGAGACGCTCATGAGGAAGAAGTCGGTGTTCTGGATCTCAGAGCTCATTGCGTCGGGGCTCACCGTCGTCTGGTTGGTGAGGACGCCGCGGTAGTACACGGGCACACCCGGGGTCGTGGTCTGCGTGGTCGGTGACAGGTCCATCCGGTACGGGCTCGTCACCGAGACGACCGTGGTCGACGCCGAGCTGCCGCCGATCTGCGCGTAGGAGGCGGTGTTGCCGCTGTAGGTCGCGGTGATCGTGCGCGTGCCCGCGCTCAAGCCGCCGGAGAGCGAGCAGGTGGACTGCCACTGGCCGTTCGTCCAGTGCAGGGTCGTTGGACCGCAGCTCTGGTTCCAGGAGACGCTTCCGGACCCGTCGGTGCCGCTGACCGCCACGGTGATGCTGAAGGGGTCGGCCGACTTGACCGTCGTCGGCGGGTTGACGAACGTGGTCGTCGTCGCGCCGTACACGTTCTCCTGGATGTTCGGCGACGTGCTCGGCAGCGAGACCAGGTCGCCGGAGTACTCGGCGGTGACGAGGTAGCCGCCGAGGCCCAGCGACGAGGTGGTGCAGGTCGCCTGGCCGTTCTGCACCGGCGCGGCGGAGCAGAGGGTCGACGTGGCGCCCTTGTCGCTGAGCGTCTTGAACGCCATGGTGCCCTTGCCGTCGCCGCCCGTGACCGTGGCGGTGAAGGTGATCGGCTGGCCGGAGCTGCCGGGGCTCGGCGATGCGCTGACCCTCGTCGAGGTGGGCTCGGCGGGCGTGATCGTGATCGAGCCGCTCGAGCCCGGGTTCTGGAAGTTGGCGACGCTATGCGATACCGACCGGGCCGTCGGCGCTGCATACGAGGAGCCGCCGCCACCACCGCCGCCGGCGAAGAACGTGCCGAACAGGCCGATGATCACGAGCGAGTTGCCGCCGCCACCGCCGCCCTTGCAGCCCTCGCTGTCACAGCCGGAGTAGCCGCCACCTCCGCCGCCGCCCGGGCCCTCGAACGTGGTCGCGTTCGAGCCGGAGACGCCGGTCTGGGTCGCGAGCGTCCCCTGCAGCGGCCCGCCGAACGACACGTGATGGAGCAGCGGGCCGCCGGCCTCGCCGCCCCACGCCTGCTGGTTGGTGCCGCAGATGCGCGGCGTGGGGTCGTTGTAGATCGCCTGCTTGCCGCAGCCCGCTGCCGCCGGGTTGCCGCCGGCGCCGCCGTCGGCGCCCTTGATGTTAGGGCCGTTGAGACCCTCGCCGCCGCCGCCGCCACCGCCACCGGCGACCGCGAGCTGGGTGCCGCCCGTGCTGATCGAGCTGCCGCCGCCTCCGCCGCCGCCCGCGGTGCTCACCGCGCTTAAACCGCCGTTGCCGCCGCTGAAGTAACCGCCCTCGCCGCCGCCGCCGCGCGCGACCGAGGTCCGCCCGTCGGTGCCGCCGCCGCCCACGAACACGCTGAGCACCTGCCCGGGTGTGACCGACAGCTGCGCGGTGACGAGACCGCCGGAGGCGCCCCTACCGCCCTGGAAGAGCTCGCCCGTGGCAGAGCCGCCCCAGCCGCCCGCCCCTCCCGCGACCGTCACGGCCAGCGCGGTCACGCCACTCGGCACCGTGTACGTCTGATAGCCGCCGGTGTAGTCGAATGTCTGGCTGGCCGCGGCCGCCGATGCCGGATGGGCGGCGGCCACGGCCATGCCGAGGACCAGCACGACCGCAGCCAGCACGAACGAGCCCGCACACGGCAAGAAACCTCTTATGTGGGAACCCCGCTTCACCACTGCAGCGACTATGCGTCACCGGATGGGCTCCTCGCCTGGTGCGTCGTGCGGGTGTGGGGAAAACTGTGGGGTCCCCCCGGCGGCGGCTTCGGCGCCCTCCTGCCGCGCCAGGGCGGCTCGGACCTGGACGCGGGAGCTGATGCCGAGCTTCCGGAAGACGCGGGCAAGGTGCCCCTCGACCGCCTTCTGGGTGACGAACAGCGCTTGAGCGACCTCGCGGTTGGTCATGCCCTCGGCCACGAGCTCAGCCGTCCTGCGCTCGCCGGGCGTGAGCGCCGCGGCCCCACGCGTCGAGATGCGCCGCGGCCGCGACCCGACGGCGACGAGCGCGTCGGCCACCTCGCCCTCAAGGACGGACGCGCCGCATTCGCTCGCCAGCTCCAGGGCGCGTTGCAGCACGGTCCGCGCGTCCGCCGACGCGCCGGCCTCGTGAAGCACCCGAC
>JAXDGC010000075.1:0-3978 GCA_034665245.1 Solirubrobacteraceae bacterium
ACGATCTCGAGGCTCACCGGGATAGAGTCTCCCAGCGAGTTCACGAGGGGGAGGGCCTCACCAGTTGCGAATCACCGTGCTCGGCAAGTCGCCGTCCTGGCAGGACGCGGACGGAGCCTGCAGCGGCTACCTGATCGAGGAGGACGGCTTCCACCTCCTGCTCGACTGCGGCAACGGGGTGTTCTCCAAGCTGCGGCGGTTCATCGACTACGTCGACGTCGACGCGGTCGTGATCTCCCACCTGCACGCCGACCACTTCCTCGACCTCGTCCCGTTCTCCTACGCGCTCACCTACGCGCCGCGCCAGCAGCCCGTCGCCGTCGATCGCTGGCCCGGCACGGACTGCCCCGCCTGTCCCGCGCTGCTCGTGCCGCCCGGGGCGACCGAGCTGTTCCGCCGCGTGGTCGGGGCATGGGGCAACGAGGACCTGATCGAGAACGCCTTCGCGATGCGCGAATACGAGCCCGCCGACCAGCTCGAGATCGGCCCGCTGCGCATCCGCTTCCAGCCGGTTCCGCACTTCACGGCGACCAACGCCGTCGAGATCGCCTCCACCAACGGCGGTGGACGAATTACCTACGGCGCCGATCACGCCCCCACCGACGTGCTCGTCGACTTCGCGCGCGACACCGATCTGCTGATCATCGAGGCGACGCTGCCGCGGCCCGAGCGCGAGGGCCCGCGCGGCCACGTGACCCCCGGCGAGGCGGGCGAGCACGCTCGCATGGCAGGCGCGCGGAGGGTCGTGCTGACCCACTTCTCCGACGAGCTGGGGGCCGACTGGGCGCGCCGGGAGGCCGAGGCGACGTTCGGGGCCGCGGTCGAGGTCGCCCAGGAGGGTGCCGTCTACGACGTCTAAGGAGTGTCCGCAGGGCGGTTCTGCGGTCAAGCGCGGTCCCGTTCCGGCCGATGCTGCAGGGGTATGAACCCGGAACGGGAGGTCACCCAGAACACCGATGGCGTGCGGCTCCTGTCGCACCGTCCGTCCGTGCTCTACAAGGTCGAGCACATGGCGACCGAGGCCGTCGACGGCGACATCGCCGTCGAGGGCATCCAGCTCGCCGGCCCCGGGTGGGAGGACCGCCTCAAGGAGCTGCTCAACTCGATCTCTCACTCCGAGCGCGCCTGCCTGTTCGCGGTGCGCCTCGCCGACGAGCAGGGCCTGCCGATCGCGGCCGACACGCTGCTCGACCGTGCCCGCACCGACTGGTTCCCGGAGTTCCTCTCGCACGGCGTGATGACGCCGCACTTCCAGCCGATCATCGACCTCGCCGACGGCAAGGCCTACGGCCGCGAGGCGCTGATGCGCGGCAAGATGGGCGCCACCGAGCTGCGCGGCGCCGAGCTGATGGCCGCCGCCGAGGCCCATGACGCCCTGTTCTCCTTCGACTCCCGCGCGCGCGCCGCGGCGCTCGAGGTCGGGCTGCCGCTGCTCCCGGACGGCGAGCTGCTGTTCGTCAACCTGGACCCGCGCGCGGTGCTCGACATCGAGTCCTCGCTGCGGACGACCTGGCCCGTGGTGCTGCGGATGGGCGCCGACCCGTCGCGGATCTGCCTCGAGCTCGTCCGCCCCGAGCGCACCGCCGACCGCGAGCTGCTCAAGGCCCTGGTCAACGCGCACCGCGAGCGCGGCGCTCTGGTGGCGCTCGACAACCTCTCGGGCGGCATGGACTCGCTCTCCCTGCTCGAAGACCTGCGCCCCGACATCGGCAAGATCGACCGCGCCATGACCGCGGGCATCCATCATTCCCCGGCGCGCCGCCGGCTCGTCGCCGCGCTCGTCGAGCTCGCCCACGAGCAGGGCTGCCGCGTCGTCGCCGAGGGCATCGAGCGCGTCGACGAGTTCGAGGCGATGCGCGAGCTCGGCGTCGACCTGGGGCAGGGCTACTACTTCGGCCAGCCGACCGCCAAGCCGATGGCGGTCGACCCCCGCCTCGTGCGGCGCCGCGCCGAGCTCGTTTAGCCTCCCCGCGCGGGGAGGTAGCGTTCCGCGTGTGTCGGAACGCGATCTGTTCGCCAACTTCGAGCGCATGCGGCGCGAGATGGACGAGTTGTTCGGAGGGGTCTTCGACCGTGGGCTGGCCCCGCGCCGCCGCGGCGGCTTCTCGCCCGCCGTCGACGTCTACTACGTGGGCGACCCGCCGCGAGCCGTCGTGCGGGCCGATCTGGCGGGCATCGACCCTGCCGACGTCGACCTCGAGATCCGCGGCCGCGAGCTGATCCTCGCCGGCCACCGGCGCCCGTCGGAGGATCAGGAGCGCCTCTACCAGCAGCTCGAGATCGAGCATGGCCCGTTCCGGCGCGTCGTCGCGCTCGGCGCGGAGGTCGACGCCGACGCCGCCAAGGCCGTCTACGAGGACGGCATGCTGGTCGTCGAGCTTCCGGTGGTCGGTCCCGCCGACGCGCACACGGTGCCGATCGAGCCGGGCCGCCGGTCGAGCGAGGTCGGCGGGGACGGCGAGCCGTGAGCATCGACATCGAGACGCTCGGCGACGGCGGCCGCGCCGTGGCGCTGGGAGCTCCGCCGCTGCCGGAGCAGCTGCCCGTCCTGCCGCTGCGCGACACGGTCACGTTCCCCGACACGCTGACGCCGCTGGCGGTCGGCCAGGAGCGCTCCGTGCGGCTCGTCAACGACGTGCTCGCCGGCGACCGCATGCTGGTGATGGTGGGCAGCAAGGACCCTGACGCGGAGTCGCCGTCCGCCGAGCAGCTCTACGACTACGGCGTCGTCGGCACCGTCGCTCGGATGCTCAAGGTGCCCGACGGGACGCTGCGGATCCTCGTCGAGGGCGGCCAGCGGGTCCGCATCGACGAGTGGGTCTCAGAGACGCCCTATCTCGTCGCCCGCATCTCCGACGCGCCCGACATCGTCCGCGAGGGGCCGGAGCTGACGGCGCTGATGCGCAACGTCCAGCAGACGTTCTCGCACATCATCGAGGAGACCCCGTACCTGCCCGAGGAGCTCCAGCTCGCGGTCGCCAACCTCGACGACCCCTCGGCGCTCTCCCACCTGATCGCGGGCTCGCTGCGGATCGACACCACCGTCAAGCAGGAGCTGCTCGAGGAGCGCGACGTCGCCAAGCGGCTGCGGCGGCTGTCGGAGATCCTCGCCAACGAGCTCGAGGTCGCCGCCATGGGCGCGCGCATCCAGTCCCAGGTGCAGTCCGAGCTCGACAAGTCCCAGCGCGAGTACCTGCTGCGCCAGCAGCTCAAGGCGATCCAGGAGGAGCTCGGCGAGCGCGACCCGGCCGAGGCCGAGGTCGAGGAGCTGCGCGAGCAGCTCGCGCAGATCAAGCTGCCCGAGGAGGTGCGCAAGGTCGCCGACCGCGAGCTCTCGCGGCTCGAGCGGCTGCCGCAGGCGGCGGCCGAGCATGGCGTGATCCGCACCTACCTCGAGTGGATCGCGTCGCTGCCGTGGGACACGTCGACCGAGGACAACCTCGACCTCGACCACGCGCGGGAGGTGCTCGACGCCGACCACTACGACATCGAGCGCGTCAAGGACCGCATCATCGAGTTCCTCGCCGTGCGGCGCCTGAAGCCCGACGCGCGCGGCTCGATCCTGTGCTTCGTCGGGCCGCCCGGCGTCGGCAAGACCTCGCTCGGGCGCTCGATCGCGGCGGCGCTGGAGCGCAGGTTCGAGCGCATCTCGGTCGGCGGCATGCGCGACGAGGCCGAGATCCGCGGCCACCGGCGCACCTACATCGGCGCGATGCCCGGCGTGATCATCCGCGCGCTGCGCGACGCGGGCTCGCACAACCCGCTGTTCATGATCGACGAGATCGACAAGATGGGCGGCGACTTCCGCGGCGACCCCGCGAGCGCGATGCTCGAGGTGCTCGACCCCGAGCAGAACGCCGACTTCCGCGACCACTACCTCGACGTGCCGTTCGACCTCTCCAAGGTCATGTTCGTCTGCACCGCCAACGACCTCGACCGCGTGCCAGGGCCGCTGCGCGACCGGATGGAGGTCATCCC
>JAXDGC010000076.1:0-3353 GCA_034665245.1 Solirubrobacteraceae bacterium
AAGATGCGACGGTTCCGCATCCGGATCCTGCCGGGGGATCGGGTGCGCGTCGAGGTCTCGCCGTACGACCTCGACCGCGCGCGGATCGTCTACCGGCATCGGTGAGCTCGCGCTGATCGACGCGATCGGGGCGGCGCTCGAGCGCCGCCCCGGATCGCGCGTCATCCGCTGGCTCGGCGACGACGCGGCCGTCGTGCGCGCCGGGCCGCTCGCCGTCACCTCGGTCGACGCGATGGTCGAGGGCACGCACTTCCGCCTCGGCCCCCGCTGCGGCCCCGAGGACGTCGGGCACCGCGCGCTGGCCGGCGCCCTCTCCGACCTCGCGGCGATGGGCGCCGCCCCCGGCGAGGCGTATCTCTGCGTCGTGCTGCCGCCGGCGCTCGGCGAGGACGGCGTCCTGGCGCTGCACCGCGGCGCGGAGGCGCTGGCGAGCGCGACGGCGACGACGATCGCCGGCGGCGACCTCACGAGCGGCCCGGCGCTGATGGTCGCGGTGACCGTGGTCGGCTGGGCGGACACCACTGAGGAGCTCGTGGCGCGCGACGGCGCGCAGCCGGGCGACCTCGTCGGCGTGACCGGCTCGCTCGGCGCGTCGGCGGCGGGCCTCGCGGTGCTCGAGCAGCGCGCCTCCGGCGACGACGCGCTCGTGCGCCGCCACCTGCGCCCGACGCCGCGGCTCGCGGAGGGCCGCGCGCTGGCGGCCGCCGGCGCGAGCGCGATGCTCGACGTCTCCGACGGGCTCGCCTCCGACGCCCGCCGGCTGGCGCAGGCGAGCGGTGTGCGGATCGTGCTCGACGCGGCGGCGCTGCCGATCGCCGCGGGCGTCCGCGAGGTCGCCGCGGCGCTGGGCGCCGATCCCGTCGAGCTCGCCGCGACGGGCGGCGAGGACTACGAGCTGTGCGCGTGCGTGCCGCCGGAGCGGCGCGAGGGGGCCGAGGCCGCGGGGCTCACGTGGATCGGCGAGGTCGCGGAGGGCCCGGCGGAGGTGACGTGGAGCGGAGCCGCGGCCGGCGCGGAGCGCTGGCGCGGCTGGGAGCACGGCGGGGGCTGACCCCCGCCGCGCGGCGCTTCAGAGCGTCCGCTTGCGGTCGGTCGGTGCGACGCCGCCGGCGGTGAGGCGCTCGAGGATCGCGTCCGCGACCAGGCGCGGGTCCACGTCGTAGCCGCTCTTCTTCAGACGCGTGCGCATTCGTTCCACCTCCATGTTCCGGGGTTGGTCCTGCTCTGGGTCCGGGCAGGCGATGACGCGGGGCTGGCGCCCGAATCGTCCCGCTGCCTCGAGAAGGAGCTCCGTGAGCTCGTCCTGCCTGCTGTATCGGAGTGCTGTGGTCATCGCACGAGCTTCATCGACGGGAATACGACGACCGTTCATAGGGTCTACGCCCGATCCTCGCCCGTCGGGGTCAGGCAATGCGATCACCCTTGGGGCGCGTGTCGACCAGGCGGGCGAAGACGACGATCCGCTTGGCGGCCGAGTAGAGCGGGTGGCAGGCCGACAGGATCAGGCGGTCAAAGCTCGTGCTGCGGGTGACCCAGACGGCCGTGGGCAGCACGATCCGGCGCCGCTCGACCGAGTACACGAACGTCCCGTAGGGCATCCGCAGCTCGATCCGGTCGCCCCGGCCGAGCTGGTCGAGCCGCCGGAACGGCGCGCCGTAGGTCGTCCGGTGCCCGGCGATCGCGACGGTGCCGTGCGTGCCCGGCAAAGGCGTCCCCGGATAGTGGCCGGGGCCCATGCGCAGGCTCGCGGTGCCCGTGCCCGCGACAACGACCGAGGACACCCCGATCGAGGGCATGCGGATCCGCCCGAGCGGCTCACCGTCGCTCGTGCGCCGGTTCAGCGCGCGCGACGCATAGGCCAGCCGGCGATCGAGCGTTCCGAGCCGCGACAGCACGCGGCGGTCGACCGCGCTCGGCTCCGTGCCCTCGAGCTTCGCGAGCTTGTCGCCGAGCTTCCCCTGCTCGAGGCGTGAGTACAGCGCCGAGACCGGCTCCTGCCAGACGAGCGTCGCCACGGCGTCGGCCAGCAGCAGCCCGCCGATGACGACGAGGACGAGCGAGAGGGGTCTGAGGAGCCGCCGCACGCCTCCATTGTGGCGCTACCGGCGCAGCGCCGATTCAGTTCCGCCCAGCGACCCCGGGCCCGCGTAGCCCAGCGGCCCGCGCGTGCGGATCGGCTCCGGCTCGTCCTCCTTGACGACGCGGCGGCGCGTGCGCACCACGGCGACCACGCCGCAGAAGCAGCCGGCGAGCACCGAGAGCACGACGGCGGCGAGCGGCGAGATGTGCCCGCCCGCGGTGATCAGGAACGCGAGCCAGGCCAGGTCGAGCGGCCCGAGGCCGAGCGCGAGCGCGTACTGGACCGCCATCAGCGCCGGCAGCGCGAGCCCGAGGAGCACGAGGCCGACCCGCACGCGGCTCGACGTCGCCGTCCCCGGCGCGGTCGCGAACAGCCACCCGTGCGCCGCCGGGACGAGCACCGCGGCCGCCAGCGGGTTGAACACCCACACCACCGCGGCGAGCACTCCGGTCGCGACGCCGAGCGCCGCCGCGGCGCCGCCGGCGGAGACCGTCGCGGGCAGCCGCAGCCTCCGCACGAGGACGCGCCGCGGCCCGAGCCACGCCAGCACGAGGGCGAGCGGCGCCGACACGAGCGCCGCGATCCGCCAGCCTTGCAGCGGCAGCGTCTCGGGCAGCACCGGGCCCAGCGGCGCGTCGACGGCGCCCGTGAGCCCGAGCACCCGGATCCACAGCCAGGCGAGCAGGAAGGGCAGCGTGGCGGCCGCCACCCACCCGAGCCAGCGCGCCACGGGCAGCCGGCGGCGGCGAGCGCCGAAGTACGCATCGATCGCCGCGAGCAGCGGCGGCAGCAGCAGGGAGCCGACGAGCAGCCGGATCGCCCAGTCGGGCAGCAGGCGCCGCACGGTGATGATGCCGCCGCCCTCGCCGGCGAAGGGCCCGCCGCCCTCGCTGCGCGAGATGCGCCCGTCGAGCGCGATCACCGCGCGCATCGCGGCCCGGCCGAGCGCGTCGAGGCGATTCTCCGACACCGCCGCGCGCGGCCCCGGGCCGAGCTCGCCGGAGGCCTGGAGCAGCACGGCCGGCAGCCCGCCGCGCGCCGCCTCGCCCTGCTCGGAGACGGTCAGGGGCAGGGCCCGCCGCGCCCACTGGCCGATCGCGCGCGAGCCGCCGGCCTGCACGCCCGCCTCCTGAGTCACGGCGCGCTCGAGCGTGCGGCGGATCCCCATCGGGGCGGCGTCGCGGTCGTTGGACCAGGGGACGATCCAGGGCTTGTGGATCTTCGTGCTCGCGAGGTCGCCGAGCACGATCGCGGCGTCGACCGGCCCGTCGGC
>JAXDGC010000077.1:0-7540 GCA_034665245.1 Solirubrobacteraceae bacterium
TGTCGCCCAGGCAAGACACATTAGTCCTGGGACGTAGTAGTTCAGTGGTGATCCATGACCGAGCATGAAGGCCCCGCTCTGCGGGGCTTTTGTGCGTCTGGAGGCGTGTCATCGCCGATCGCGGCAGTATTTGCGCCATGTCGAATCTCCGCACCCGCGGCGCCGCCGTCCTCGCCGCCGCCGTCGTGTTCTGCGCCGCCGCTCCTGCGCAGGCCAGCCCTCGCACCGACGCCCAGCGCGCCGCTCGCTCCGCCGCCAACCGCTACACGGGCAACCACTTCGGCATCTCCGGGCGCGCCCGGGACTGGCAGGCGGCCTGCCTGCCGACCTTCGGCAGGCGCTGGATCTGCGCCGTCGTGTTCAACGGCGGTCAGTGCTCGGGCAGCCTCGGGCTAAGGAAGCGTCCCGACGGCCGCTTCCGCTCCAACGCCATCAGGATCGGCTGCGGCGAGTAGGCGGTCGGTCTCGGTCGGCGGCAACGTCAGCGCGATCAGCAGCGCGGGCAGCGGGATCAGCGCGATCGTCCACAACGTGGTCGTGAGACTGGTGCGGTCGGCGAGCGCGCCGAGCGCCGCCGCCGCGAGGCCGCCGGCGCCGATCGCCGCGCCGAGCGTGACGCCCGAGGCGAGGCCGAGCCGATTCGGGAGGTACTCCTGGCCCATCACGACGGTGATGCTGAAGTTCGCGATCGTCACGAATCCGATCGCGACGAGCAGGACCATCGCGGGCCAGCGGCCGACGAGCAGGAACGCCACGAGCAGCGGTGACAGCGCGCCCATCGACGCGACGACGATCACGCGGCGCCCGACCCGGTCGACGAGCCGGCCGCCGACGTAGGTCCCCACCGCCCCCGCGACCAGCATCACGCTCAGCGCGCCGTTGCCGAACGCCTTGCTCGTGCCGAGCTCGACCGCGAAGTAGATCGGCACGAACGCCTGGAGCCCGAAGAACACGGCCGATCGCAGCCCGACGACCGACGCCAGGCGGGCGAACGGCCCCCATTCGTCGTGGCCGGCCTTCGCCTGGTGGCCGTTCTCCATCCGCGGCGCGGCCGGAGCGTGGGCGCGCAGGCGCCCGAGCTCGGCGAGCAGGAGACCGGCGGCGAGCCAGAGCGGGATCGCCGCCAGCAGCGTCCCCGGCAGCCCGAACGCCAGCACCGCGGGCGTCACGAGCAGCGGCCCGAGCGCGAAGCCGGCGTTGCCGCCGAGCGAGAACATGCTCATGCCGCGGCCGCGCTGCGCGCGGCTGGCGTAGTTGGCCCAGCGCGCCGCCTCCGGGTGGAACGCGGCGACGCCGAGGCCGCTGACGGTCACCGCCGCGGCCGTCGCCGCGTAGCTCTCCGTCAGCCCGACCACCGCGAGCCCCGCGCCGCCGAGCGCGAGCCCGGCGGGCATCAGCCACGGCAGCGCGAGGCGGTCCGAGGCGAGCCCGAACACCGGCTGCACGATCGAGGAGCCGAGGCTCGAGGCCAGCAGCAGCGCGCCGGCGGCGCCGTAGGAGTAGCCGCGCTCGGCGATCAGGAACGGCAGGAGCGCCGGGATCGCGCCCTGCAGGAAGTCGGCCCACAGGTGCCCCGCCGCGAGCACGCCCACGCCGCGGCGGTCGAAGCGGTCCGAGCTCACGTCGCGCGCGCCTGGGCGACGCGGCCGACGATCGCCTCGGCGGTCTGCGGGCGCAGCTCCGAGAACGTCAGCCGCCGGCCGTCGGTCGTCTCCACGCGCAGGATCGCGACGCGGCGGCGCGGGCGGCGCAGGTGGTGGTCGACGCTCGCGATCCGCCCGAAGCGCACGAAGTCCACGCGCCGGCTGACCACGTCGTCGAGCAGCCACAGCAGGCGGCGGTCGGTGACCACCAGCAGCGCCCGCGCGCTCGCCCACGTCGCGGTCGGAGTGACGTAGTGGACGGCCTCGCGGTCCTCGAGCGCCTCGAGCAGCTCGCGCCCGAGCGCGCGCCGGACGGCCGGAGCGAGCCATGCGCCGCGGCCGCGCGTGGGCGCCGGGGCCGCGGCGCGCTCCCGACCGTGGGTCCCGGACACCGGGCTCCAGCCGGCGCGCAGCAGGTCGTAGGCCGCGTTGACCTGGGCCATCCGCCGCTCCGACTCCGCGCCCCCGTTGCGATCCGGGTGCCAGCGCTTGGCCTGCTCGCGGTAGGCCGCAGTGAGATCGGCCGGGGCCGCGCCGGGATCGATGCCGAGGATCGTGTACGGGTCGTCCATCACCGTCACCAGGCCACGGCCCGGCCGTCGCGGAAGAAGCCGCCGGTGGGCCCGTCGGGCGCGAGCCGCGCCGCCCACAGGACGCTCGCCGCCCCCTGCTCCACCGAGCGCGACGCGCCGGCGCCGCCCATGTCGGTGCGGACCCAGCCCGGGCAGACCGAGTTGACGAGGATGCCCGCGGAGCGCAGGTCGGCGGCGAGCACGCGCGTGATCGCGTTGAGCGCCGCCTTGGAGACGTTGTAGGCGGGCATCGAGGCGTCCATCGTGGTCAGCGAGCCGGCTCCCGAGGACACGTTGACGATCCGCGCTCCGGCCGCCATGAACGGGATCGCGGCCACCGCGACGCGCCACGCGCCTGCCGCGTTGGCCTGCCAGGTCTGCTCCACGACGTCGAAGTCGATCCGCGAGGCGCGGCCGGCCGGGTAGATGCCCGCGTTGTTGACGAGGACCTCGAGACGACCGCCGGCGGCCTCGATCGCGGCCGGGACCACGGCCGCGCCGGCAGGGTCCGCGACATCGAGCTCGAGCGGCGTTATGTCAAGGCCCTCCCCCCTCAGCTCGCCCGCCGCGGCCTCGCCGCGCGCCCGGTCGCGCGAGCCGAGCAGGACGCTCATGCCGTCGCGCCCGAGCTGCCGGGCGACCTCGAGGCCGATCCCGCGGTTGGCGCCGGTTACGAGGGCGAGGGCCACGCGCAGACATTCAAGCGCGCGATACTCCGGGCATGCGATTTCCCGGAGTCATCCCCGCCGTCACGACCCCCTTCGGCGCGAGCGGAGCGGTCGACCTCGACGCCCTGGCCCGCAACGCCCGCTCGCTCCTCGACGCGGGCCTGACCGGCCTCGTCGGCAACGGCACCATGGGCGAGGCCGGGAGCCTCAGCGCCGACGAGCGACGCTCGGTCGTCGAGGCGCTGGTCGACGCCGCCGGCGACCGCGTGATCGTGACCGCGGGAGTCTCGGCGCAGACCGCCGAGGCCGCCACGGCATACGCCCGCGCCGCCGCCGACGCGGGCGCCGGGGCGCTGATGCTGCTCCCGCCCCTGATGTACGGCGGCGACGAGCGCGAGGTGATCGCGTTCTACGCCGCGGTCGCCGCGGCCACCGACCTGCCGATCATGGCCTACAACAACCCTGTGGCCAGCGGCGGAACCGACATGCTGCCGACGTTCATCCTGCGGCTGGCGCGCGAGGTCGACTCCGTGGTGGCGATCAAGGAGTGCTCGGGCGACGCGCGGCGGCTCGCCGAGCTGCTCGCCGGCGCGGACGAGGGCTTCGAGGTGCTCGTGGGCGGTGACGACTGGGCGCTCGAGGGCTTCGCGGTCGGAGCGACCGGCTGGATCTCCGGCGTCTCGAGCGTCGCGCCGGAGGAGTGCGTCGCGCTGCACCGCCACGTCCAGGACGGCGAGCTCGACGCCGCGCGCGAAATCTACGCGCGCCTGCTGCCGCTCGCGCGGCTCGACATGACGCCGAAGCTCGTGCAGTACTTCAAGGGCGCCCAGGATGCGGTCGGTCGCGCCGGCGGCCCGTGCCGGCCGCCGCGGCTCGAGCTGACCGCAGAGGAGCGCGCGGTGCTCGACGCGGCGCTCGGCGCGCTGCGCGGCCAGCGGGTGCCCGCTTGAGAGCAGCGCGCGTGTTCGACGCCGTCGACTCGCACACCGAGGGCATGCCGACCCGCGTCATCACGGGCGGCGTCGGCCCGCTCCCGGGCGCCAGCATGCTCGAGCGCAAGCTGCACTTCGAGGCCGAGCTCGACGACCTGCGGCGGCTGCTCATGCGCGAGCCGCGCGGGCACGCCGCGATGTCGGGGGCGATCCTGCAGCCGCCGTCGCGGCCCGACGCCGACTGGGGCGTGCTCTTCATCGAGGTCTCGGGCTGCCTGCCGATGTGCGGGCACGGGACGATCGGGGTCGCGACCGTGCTGGTCGAGACCGGGATGGTGGTGGTGACCGAGCCGGAGACGCTGATCAGGCTCGACACCCCGGCCGGTCTCGTCGAGGTGCGCGTGGCGGTCGAGGACGGCGTGGCGCGCGCGGTGACGCTGCGCAATGTCCCCGCCTTCCTCGAGCGCCGCGACGCGATCGCCGAGCTCGACGACGGGCCGCTCGTCTACGACCTCGCCTTCGGCGGCAACTTCTACGCGATCGTCGACGCCGCCGCGGCGGGCGTCGAGGTCAGCCCGGAGCGCGCCCCCGAGCTGATCGAGGCCGGCGCGCGCGTGATGGCAGCGGTCGAGGCCGCCGACCGCCCCGTCCACCCCGAGGACGAGCGGATCGCGGGCGTGCGCCACGTCATCTTCACCGCCCCCGGCCGCGACGGCGCCGACGCGCGCGCCGCCGTCTCGATCCATCCCGGCTGGCTGGACCGCTCGCCGTGCGGGACCGGGACGAGCGCCCGCATGGCCCAACTGCACGCGCGCGGCGAGCTCGCCCTCGATCAGCCGTTCGTGCACGAGTCGGTGATCGGCACGCGCTTCACGGGCCGGCTCGTGGCCGAGACGGAGGTCGGCGGGCGGCCCGCCGTCGTGCCCGAGATCACGGGCCGCGCGTGGATCACCGGCATGGGTCAGTACCTGCTCGACCCGACCGACCCGTTCCCGGCCGGCTTCTCGCTCTAGTGCGGGTCGTGGTCGTCGGAGCCGGGATCGTCGGCGCCGCGACGGCGCGCGCGCTCGCGGCGCGCGGCGTCGAGGTCGACCTGCTCGACGCCGGCGAGATCGCGGGCGGGAGCACCGGCCTCGGCGAGGGCAACGTGCTCTGCTCGGACAAGGACGCGGGCCCCGAGCTCGAGCTCGCGGTCCTCGGCCTGGCCGCCTACGACGACATCGGGCACCGCTACGGCGCGCGCGCCCGCATTCGCCGCAAGGGCGCGCTCGTCGTCCATCGCGACGCCGCCGCGCTCGCCGCCGAGCCCGCGCGTCTCGAACGACTGCGGGCCGCGGGCGTCCGCTGCGAGCTGCTCGAGCCCAAGCAGGCGCGCGCGCTCGAGCGGGGTCTCGCCGTGGACCTCCTCGGCGCGTCCTACTTCCCGGACGACCTGCAGTGCGACCCGCGCGGCATCGCCCGCGCGATGGCCGAGGAGGCCGGGGTGCGGGTGCGCACCGGGACGCGCGTGGAGCGGATCCTGCCCGGCGAAGGCGTGCGGCTCGTCGACGCGACCCTCGAGGCCGACGCGGTCGTGCTCGCCGCGGGGGTGTGGAGTGCCGAGCTCGCCCGCGGCGCGGGCCTCGAGCTGCCCGTCGAACCCCGCAAGGGCCAGGTCGTCCGCCTCGGCGGGGGCGGCATGACCATCGGCCACAAGGTCGTCGACGGTGGCTATCTCGCGGCCGTCGCGGCGCCCGGCGCGGGATTGCAGGTCTCCCCCGTGCTCGAGACGACCTGGGATGGCGACGTGCTCGTCGGCTCGAGCCGCGAGCGCCGCGGCTTCGACACGACGGTCGATGCGGCTGTGACCGCCGCTCTGCTCGCGCATGCCGCGCGGCTGATGCCGGGCGTCGCCCGGCTCGAGGTCGTGGACGCCTGGGCCGGGCTGCGCCCGTGGTTGCCGGACGGGTTGCCGGCGCTCGGCCCCTCACGGGCCGTCCCGGGGCTGTGGGTCGCCACGGGCCACGAGGGCGCCGGGGTCGGCCTCGGCCCGATCAGCGGGGAGTCGGTCGCCGCGGCGCTGTGCGGAGAACGGCCTGCAGTTGACCTGACGCCGTTCGACCCGGATCGCTTCCTTCCCGGGCATACGGCCCCAGCTGCCACAGCGCACCGTCGGCCAGCGACTGGCGGATGACGCAGCCCCGCGCGGCGAGGTCGATCAGGGCGGCCTCGGCCGCCTCCGGATCAGGATCCGTGTTGTTGGGAGCCATCACGGCGGCCACCTCCTGGGTCACGAGGCCGTAGGGCAGCGCCTTGAAGATCTCGAGCACGTCCTCGGGCGGCGGGGTGCGCTCGAGCTTCGTGTCGAGGTTGGCGATCAGGACGTCGTAGGCCTCCACGGGCTGGAAGCCGCCGGCCTCGAGGAGCCGGCCGTCGCGCTCGAAGATCAGCGACGGCGCCGTGTAGCGCACCGGGCCGTCGCTCTGGGAGGCCTTGCCCTGCGCCGCCGTGGGCGAGCCCTCGGCGCTGCGCGCCTCGGCGCGGTCGGCCTGGTAGGCCTCCTCGACCGCCCGGTCGCCGAGCGTGGCCATGATCGCGGCGGTGTCGAAGCCGTCGATGCGCCCGAGCGCCTCGACCAGGTCGTCGGGGTCGTCGAGGATCAGCGGCGTCGTGAACCAGCCGAACTGGAGCGCGCGGAACACCGCGAGCTCGTACTCCGGCGCGTACAGCCGCGTCGCCACGATCGCGCGGCAGGCCAGGCCGGTCGCGGAGATGCGCGCACGTGGCTGCGTCGCGAACGGCATGCCGCGCTTGCGGAAGCGCAGGTAGCCGCGGGCCGAGCCCGCGGGCGTGTAGCCCCTGCGCACGTACTGGTCGGCCTGCTCGGTCAGCCCGATGACGACCAGGCGCCACTCGAGCTGATCGCCGTAGCGCCACCGGAGCACGGCGTGGGCCGGTGAGGCGGAGTAGGCCCACGGGCAGCCCGGGTCTGAGAAGTGCGTCACGGCGATGGCCACGACGACTCGCGATACCCCCGGTGCGCGTACAACTACCCCCTCGTTCATCCTGCCTGGACGGATGTCAGAGCTTCCGACCTGCCTCTACGAGCCCGACGGCGACGTCTTCCACCCGACCGGATTGACCCGCGGGCCGTGGGATCCGGGCTTCCAGCACGCCGGCCCGCCGGCCGCGCTGCTCGCGCGCGCGGTCGAGCGTGCGGCCGAGCTCTCCCCCGGCCAGTTCGGCCGCCTCGGCTTCGACATCCTGCGGCCCGTCCCGCTCGCGCCCCACCGCATCGCCACGCGGACGCTGCGCCCGGGGCGCAACGTCGAGCAGATCGAGGCGACCCTGACCGACGCCGGCAGCGGCGACGCGCTGATGCGCCTGAGCGCGTGGCGCCTGCGCCGCGAGGAGCTCGAGCTGCCCGCCGGGATCGCCGCGTCGGACCCTCCCCCACCCCCGCCCGAGACCGGCGTGAGCTCGCTGCCGTCGTTCTGGACCGAGCCGGTCGCCTACCACGCGGCGCTGGACTGGCGCTTCGTCGACGGCGAGTTCGACGCGCCCGGTCCCGCGACCGCGTGGACGCGGCTGCGGGTGCCGCTCGTGGCGGGCGAGCCGGCCTCGCCGCTCGAGCGCCTGCTGGTCATGGCCGACGCGGCCAGCGGCATCAGCCACGTGCTCGACTGGACGCGGTGGGTGTTCATCAACGTCGAGCTCGGCATCCACCTCGAGCGGCCGCCCGAGGG
>JAXDGC010000078.1:0-8345 GCA_034665245.1 Solirubrobacteraceae bacterium
TTGCGCTCGCGCAGGCTGTGGAAGAGCAGGTGCGGGAGGTAGGCGAACACGAAGGTCCACACCAGCCGCACGGCGATCACCGTCGCCGTGGCGACGCTCCCCCAGACGATCAGGTGGGTCGTGTCGATGTTCTCGCCGCGCAGCTCGGAGAGGATCGTGGGCAGCTGCAGGCCGATGAAGACGAACAGGAACGAGTTGAGCAGGAAGACGAGGATCTGCCACACCGCGTCGCCCTGCATGCGAACGGTCGAGTTCGTCAGTCGCGACGTCTGCGAGCCCATGTAGAGGCCGATCGCGACGGCGGCGGTGACGCCTGAGAGGCCGAGCTGCTCGGCCGGCAGGTAGGCGGCGTACCCGCTCACGAGCGCGATCGTGATCTCGACCGGCGGATCGTCGAGGCGCTCGCGCACCTGCGCGATGACCCAGCCAATCGCAAGCCCGACCGCGGCGCCGCCGAGGCCGGAGTAGAGGAACTGGGCGCCGGCGTGCCACGCGCTGAACGTGCCGGTGAGCACCGCGGCGACGGCGACCTTGTACGCGACCAGCGCGGTGGCGTCGTTGATCAGCGCCTCGCCCTCGACGATCGTCACGACGCGGCGGGGGACGCCGAGGCGCCCGGCGATCGCCGTCGCCGCGACGGGATCGGTGGGCGAGACGATCGCGCCGAGCGCGAACGCGGCGGGCCACGACATGCCGTTGATCAGCGCATGGGCGACGAGCGCGACCGCGAGCGCCGTCGCGAGCACGAGCCCGACCGCGAGCAGGCTGATCGGGCGGATGTTCTGGCGCAGCTCCCGCAGCCCGGTGAAGAACGACGCCGAGTACAGCAGCGGCGGCAGGAAGATCAGCAGCACGAGATCCGGCTGCAGCTCGATGTTCGGGATGCCCGGGATCGCACCGAGCCCGAGGCCGCCGACGACCAGGAAGATCGGATACGGCACGTCGAGCACGCGCGCCGCGGTGACGAGAACCGCGACCGAGAACAGCAGCCCGGCGAGCACCAGCTCCGTGTGCGCGCCCGCTGTAGCCATCTCCGAGCTTCTTATCAGGCTTGGGGTGAGCACCCCATGCGCAAACCGCCGATTCGGTCCGATGATCCTCTTGCAGCGTGCTCCGCTCCTGAAAGGTTCACCTGATGCCCCGCTTCCACGCCAATACCGACGTATCTGCAGGACCGCCGCCTGAGGTCCTTGCCGAGATCGACGCCGCGTGGGAGCGGGCTCAGGACTTCTTCCGGACCGACCTCGAGCTGCACTTCGAGGTCGACCGCACCTGGGGCCAGGTCTGGGCCGAGCTCCGCAACCCGGACGGTACGGTCGCCGAGACGCTTTCGGCCTCCGAAGCAGTCGCGCTCGCCTGTGGCGACGCCTCCGCGCCGCTCCTCCTCGCCGCCTAGCGCGCTCGACGGCCTCCCTCGCCGCGATGCGGCGCGGTCGTCCTACAGTGGGCGCCATGGCCATCAAACCCAAGGACCTCATCACCGGCGTCGTCGAGGTGGGCCGCAAGGTCGTCTCTGAGACGACCGGGCGCTTCCGCCGTGACGACCACGAGCCGGACACCACGACCGAGACTCCGGCGCCCACGCCGCGGGCCGGCGGAACCAAGACCGGCACCCCGGCTCCGACCGCGACGCGCACCCAGCGCGCCCGCGAGGCGGGCTCGACCGCGCGCAAGCCGAAGGCGAAGACCACCAGCGCGAAGCCGAAGGCGGGCACGGCGTCGAAGGCGACCACCGCGAAGCCGGCGACCGCGTCGAAGCCGAAGGCCGGCACGTCGGCGAAGCGCGGCACCGCGGCCGCGTCGAAGGCGGGCACGGCGAAGCCGTCGGCGTCCACCGCGAAGCCGAAGCCCGCGGCGGGCACCGCTTCGAAGTCGACCGCGGCGCCCAAGAAGACCGGCACCGCCGCGAAGGCGAGGTCGGGCACGGCGGCGGCTGCCAAGGCACCGGCGTCGAAGCCGACCACGGCGGCCAACGCCTCCGCTCCGACTCCGACTCCGACTCCGACGCCAGCGGCCGCCTCGGCCGCCAAGCCGGCGACGGAGGCCGCCTCCGCGCCTCCGAAGGCGGGTGCGCCGGCGGCGCCGAAGTCGGCGACCGCTCCCACGACCGGCGCGAGCGCGAAGCCGGCCGGCGACGAGAAGGCGACGGCCGCGGCCGCCGAGAAGGCGAAGGACGCCGCCACTCCCACGGGCGCCAAGACCAGCTGATCGAGCGTCTCCGGGCCGGTCGATCTCGGCCGGCCCGGGCCGCACGCTGACATTCGGGACTAGACCGTGGCGCCCCGGGTTGGCTAGGTTCGGGCCATGCGTCCGATCCCAGCCCCGCGCCTCGGTGACACCCACGGCCTCCTGCGCGCGATCAATCAGCGCGAGCGCCTGCGTCTCGACGAGTTCATCACCGAGTTCTCCATCGAGGAGCTGTTCCCGCCCGGCCTGGAGAACGCTCTCGGCCGTACGCGCCAGTTCGTCTCCTTCGCGCGGTCCGCGGGGCTGCTCAACGAGGATCGCGGCAGCGTCGAGCTGACCGAGATCGGCAAGCGCTATGTCCGCGCGGGCGACGAGGCGGCCGTCTTCGACGTCGCACCGGACCAGGCCGAGTGGCTGCGCCGCCAGCTGCGCGAGCGCCACATGACCGACTCGATCTACCACGGCGCCGCGATCGGGCTGTCGCTGTACGCGTCCAACCCGCCGGACTTCCACGTCTCCCGGCTCGACTTCGGCCGCGCGCTGGCCCATCTCGGCCGCGCCGGCTGGGACAACGAGAACACGCTCGAGAGCCAGGGGGAGCGCTACACGACGTTCCTGCGCGACCTCGAACTGGTCGACGACGAGAGCCGCCTGACCGGGATCGGCACGGAGGCCAAGGCCGAGCTCACCCTGCCGATCCACGCGTCCCTGCGGGACCTCGCGGGCCAGCTCAACCCGGGCGGCCCCGACGCCGCGGCGACGGAGGGAGAGGCCGAGTGGGCCGCCCGCGCCGCCGCGCCCGCCGCGCCCGAGCCCGCTCCCGAGGAGCAACCCGCCCCGCCGGCCGAGGAGCCGGCTTCCGCGGCGGCGGCCGAGCCGGAGGACCCGGGCGAGAGCGGCGTGTACGAGGAGGTTCGCGCGAGCGCCGGCGTGCCGGCCGAGCCCGCCCCGGCCGAGCCCGCCCCGGCCGCCCCGCCGGCGGAACCCGGACGCCCCGTCCCACCGTCGGACATCTGGGAGACCGCCGCGCCCGACGAGGCGACCCGCGCGTACTCCGCCATCCAGCCCGAGCAGGCCGGCGCGGCGGAGCAGGCGGCGCCGACAGAGCCCGCGGCGGCTGAGCCCGAGGCACCCGACATGACCTCCGGCGATCCACTCGCCGCCTCCCCCGAGGCCGGTGAGACGGCGGAGTCCGAGCGGCCCGACTTGGACGAGCCCGAAGCGGAGACGTCCCTGGAAGGGCCCCCGGCCGCGGTCGAGGCGGGCGACCCGCTGGCGGCGGGAGGGGCCGCGTCGGAGGCGGGAGACGAGGTGCCCGAGGACACGGCGGCGCCGGACACGGGAGCTGCCGTGGCGGAGGACGCGCCGGCGGTGGAGGCGGGCGACCCGCTGGCGACGGGAGCGGCCGCGCCCGAGGCGGGCGATGCGGTGCCCGGAGATGCCGTGGCGGAGGACGCGCCGGCGGTGGAGGCGGGCGACCCGCTCACGGAGGGCGCGCCGGTGCCCGAGGCCGGTGAGCCGCTCGCTCCCGACGCTGCGGTGCTCGCCTCCGAGCCCGCGACGGAGCCGCTCGCCCCGGAGCCCGAGGCGGCTCCGGTCGAGCCCGAGCCGGTCGGGGTCGATGGCCCCGGGGTCGAGTCCGCGGTGGTCGCCGACGCGGCGCCGCCCGTCGCGGCGAGCACGCGCGAGCCGAGCGGCTTCCTCGACCTCGCCGCGGTCCGGACCGCCGCGGAGGAGTCGGGCCTGAAGCTGCCCGACTCCGTCTACGCGAACCTCGTCGCGGCGCTGGCCTCGGGGAAGCACCTCGTGCTCTCCGGGCCCGCCGGGTCCGGCAAGACCACGCTCGCGCTCGCGGTCGCCAAGGCGGCGGTGCAGGCGGGCCGCTCCGCCGGGGCGGCGCTCACCACCGCGAGCCCGGAGTGGTCCGCGAGCGACACGGTCGGCCGCGTGGGCGAGGGTGGCTTCAGCCAGGGCCACGTGCTCGCCGCCGCGGGCAAGAAGAAGTGGCTGCTCGTCGACGAGATCGATCGCGCCCAGCTCGACCTCGCGTTCGGTGACCTCTCGTCCTTCCTCGGCGGGCTGCCGTTCTCGCTGCCCGACGGCTCGCGCGAGGTCGCGGCGCCCGCGGACTGGCGGATCGTCGCGACGCGCGACGCCGGCTGGGGCCCGCTCGAGGCCTCGCCCGCGCTGCTGCGGCGCTTCGCGCAGGTCGACCTGCCGCGCCCCGAGCAGGCCGGCCTCGAGCAGGCGATCGACGCCGCGACCGCCGGCGATCCCACCGCCGCGGCGGCGGTCAAGCGGCTGCTCGCCGCGGACCTGCCGGAGCTCGGCGCGGGCGTGTTCCTCGACGCCGCCCACCACGCGGCGGAGCGCAACGCGCTGGCGCCGGCGTCGGAGGCGGAGCTCGCCCGCGAGTGCTTCGCGGCCTACATCGCGCCGCACCTGCAGGCGGAGCCCGAGCGGCTGAAGGCGATCGAGGACTCGCTCTAGATCCGCGCCGCCGCCGCGGCCCTCGCCTCGACCTCGTTCGGGTTGTTCTCGTAGCCCCGCCAGAGGTAGGAGAGCGGCATCGCGATCGGGTGGTGCTGCATCTGCCAGACGTGGCAGAGCTCGTGCACGATCAGGTCGTCGGACACCGCCGCGAGCGGCAGCTTCAGCAGGATCAGCGGCCACATCGTGTAGCCGTCAAAGCGCCGGAACCACGGCAGCCGTAACAGCCATGGCGTGTGCAGGATCCGCACGCGCCCGACGCGCACCGGCTCGGGGTAGAAGTCCAACCGGACGAGGCGCGCCTGGGCACGCTTGATCGCCGCGTCCTCTTCCGGAGATCGCCTCACACGCGTCCTGGGAACGTCTTCCACGTTTCGTAGGACGGCCGCTTGCCCGTCGACGGCGCGGGCTCGAGCAGGCCGCAGTCGTAGTTGGGGTCGGCGTAGAGCAGGTACTGCGCCAGCATCGCCACGCCGGCGCCTCCGCCGCTGTCGCCGCCGTGCAGCGTCCACGCCGTCTGCAGGCTCCTCGCCTGCGCCGCGAGCGGATCCTCGGCCGGGTAGTAGCTGCGCATCTTCGCGACCCGCGCGCCGCCCTCCGTGACGAACACGGTCGGCGCGCCCGGCTCGGCGTAGCCGGTCCAGCGGCCGCGCAACCGGTCGCGCAGGAGCTGGATGCGTGTGGTCACGCGCTGCTCCACGTCGTTGTAGTTGTGGTGTGACCACGCCTGCTGCGGATGTGGCGAGTATGCGACGGCTGAGAACGAGTCGAGCAGGTCGGTGGTGAACTCGTCGCACCGGGTGACCCGGCGCGACCCCGTGTCGGAGTCCGACGACGACGGTGCATACAGGCGCGTCGAGTGCCCGACGCGCTCCGACACCGCCTGCGCGGTCTTGAGCAGCTGCGCCACCGTGCCGCCGATCTTCAGCGGGCTCAGAGCGAACGGATCGGCGGTGGCCGACGGCACCCGCTGCGGCCACAGCTGGAGGTTGGGCTCGTTGACGAGCTCGAAGCCGTGGACATAGCGACCCGACGCGCGCTGGCCGTAGTGGTAGCGGCGCACGAGCAACTCGAAGAAGCGGCTCCAGCTGCCGTCGAGCGGATAGCCCTCCGGGGGCACCCGGTACTCGAGCGCCCCCCGCGCCGGGTTGTAGGCGCCCGCGGTGCGGCCCCGCGCGACGTACTTGATCCACGCGGCCGCCGACATCCGGTCCGCGAATTCGAACGCGATCTCGGCATCGCTGTCGCGGACCAGATGCGCGGTGCCGTTCGCCCACGTCGGATGGCGGTAGGGCAGCAGCAGGACCCGCAGGCCGTCCGCGCAGGCCTGCCGGATCTGGGCGTCGAGCGCCTGAAGCTTCGCGTAGCCGGGGCTCGCCGGGTCGTCGATCCGATACGCCGGGCTCGGTTGCAGCGACGGCCAGTCAGCCCACATGCGGATCCAGCCCGTCTGCGTGTCGGCGAAATACGTGCGGTTGGAGAAGACGCGGTAGTCCTGCGCCGAGCCGGGAGCGATGACGCCGCCCGGTCCGACGTCGATCAGCTTGCGCAGGTTGCCCGACGCGAACGCCGGCACCGTCGGGAGCACGAGCGCCCCTGCGAGCGCGCCACTGCGGATCAGGAACTGGCGGCGGCTGAGCACCGCGAGAGGGTGGCGGTCCCGGCCTGTTTCAACCTAAATGTTCCTGGAGCCACAGCTCCAGCAGGCCGAGCTGCCAGAGCGTCGAGCCGTCGAGGTTGGTGCGGTGCTCGTTGGGTGCCGCGAGCATCGCCTCGACGACGTCCTCCCGGAACAGCCCCCGCTCGCGAGCCGCGTCCGACCGCAGCGCGTCGCCGACCATGTCGAGCACCGGACCCTCGAGGTGGGAGAGCGCGGGCACCGGGAAGTAGCCCTTCGGCCGGTCGATCACCGTGTCCGGGACGATCCCGCGCGCCGCGCGCTTGAGCACGCCCTTCCCGCCGTCGGCCAGCTTGAGCTCCGGCGGGCAGAGCGCCGCGAGCTCGACGAGCTCGTGGTCGAGGAACGGGGTGCGCGCCTCGAGCCCGTGCGCCATCGTCATGTTGTCGACGCGCTTGACCGGGTCGTCGACGAGCATCACCTCGGCGTCGAGCCGCAGCCCGCGATCGATCGCGCTCGCCGCCCGCGGCGCCGCGAACCACGACGCCGCCAGCGCGCGCGACGGGTCATCGCCCGCCGCCCAGCGGTCGGCCAGCAGCGCGCGCACGCCCGCGTCGTCGCGGTCGAAGAACGCCCCGGCGTAGACGTCGAGCCCGTCGCCCTCGGCCTCCAGCAGGGGCGGGTACCAGTAGTAGCCGCCGAACACCTCGTCCGCGCCCTGCCCCGACTGCACCACCTTGCGCTGCTTCGCGACCTCCTCGGAGAGCAGGAAGAACGCGACCGCGTCGTGGGAGACCATCGGCTCGCTCATCGCCGCGATCGCGCGCGGCAGCGCCGGCAGCAGCCGGTCCGGCCCCACCCGGATCTGGTGGTGGTCGGTCCCGAACTCGGCGGCCACGAGGTCGGAGAACTCGAACTCGTCGCCGACGCGCTCGCCGACGTCGCGGAAGCCGACCGAGAACGTCGCCAGGCCGCGCTGGCCCTGCTCGGCCAGCAGCGCGACGATCAGGCTCGAATCGAGGCCGCCCGACAACAGGATCCCCACGGGAACGTCGGCGACCATGCGCCGCCGCACCGCGACCCGCAGCGCGTCCATGATCGCGGCCTCCCAGTCCTGCGCCGACCAGTCGGCGCGCTCCGGATCGCGCTCGAAGGGCGGGTCCCAGTAGCGGCGCTCGCGCCGGCTCCCGTCGGGCTCGATGACCAGCAGCGTCGCGGGCGGGAGCTTCGCCACCCCGCGCAGGATCGTCCGCGGCGCGGGCACGATCGAATGGAACGAGAGGTAGTGGTGCAGCGCCACCGGGTCCACGCGCGTGTCGACCCCGCCCGCCGCCACGAGCGCCGGCAGCGACGACGCCATCCGCAGCCCGCCGTCGCGAAGCTCCTGCAGGTACAGCGGCTTGATCCCGAGCCGGTCGCGCGCCAGCACGCAGCGCCCCGACGCGTGCTCGACGAGGGAGAACGCGAACATGCCCGCGAGCCGGTCGAGCATCCCCTCGCCCCACGCCGCCCAGCCCTTGAGCAGCACCTCGGTGTCGCTGTCGGAGTGGAAGCGCATGCCCGCGCCCTCGAGCTCGGCGCGCAGCTCGCGGTGGTTGTAGATGCAGCCGTTGAAGACCGCGGTCAGCCCCAGCGCCTCGTCGACCATCGGCTGCGCGCCCCGCTCGGAGAGGTCGATGATCGCCAGCCGGCGGTGGGCGAGCGCGGAGCCGTCGTGGAACCAGGTGCCGGCCCCGTCCGGCCCGCGTGGCGCCAGCGCCGCGCTCATGCGCTCGAGCGCCTCGCGATCGGGCCCGGCCTCGCGCCGCAGCTCTCCGGCGATGCCGCACATCGCTAGATGGCGAGCGCGGCGGGCTCGGAGCGCGCCGAGGTGAAGTCGGCGTGCAGCGCCTGCATCAGCCGCCCGAGCTGCGGCGCCGCGCCGCGGCCCGCGCGCGAGCGCTGGCGGGCGGCGCCGGGGGCCGCGGCGAGCGCCCGCACGGTCTGCAGCTCGGCCGAGCAGCCCAGCTCCACTGCATGCGGGGCGCATACGTCGAGCAGCTCGCCGAGC
>JAXDGC010000079.1:0-8487 GCA_034665245.1 Solirubrobacteraceae bacterium
GCGACGAGCTTGGTCAGCGGCTTCTCGTACGGGGTGACCATCGCGATCCGCCGGGCGCCGAGCGCGCGCAGCCCGTCGAGCAGCGCCCCGGCCGAGGAGACGACGGGGACCTCCGCGCCCGCGGAGCGCAGCACCTCGCGGATCTGGTCCTCGGCGGTGCAGTGGAAGCCGGGGCCCTGCGCCATCAGCGCGACGAGGCAGGCGGTGGCGACGACGTCGCAGCGCGCGTCCGCCAGCTCGGCGGCCGCGCGGCCGGTCTGCTCGTTCATCGAGCGCAGCTCCTCCGGGGTCACCTCGCGCATGCGCATCCGGCTCGAGTGGAAGGTGAAGCGCTCGTCGGGCGCCTCGGGCTCGCGCGCGCGCAGCAGCGCCGGGATCTCCGTCTCCATCGTGACGTTGGAGCTCGGGACGATCAGCCCGAGGCGATAACGGCGTGCTCGCGTGTCGGCGATCGGGTCGATCCCTTCAGTGTGCCCTCGGCCTGCCTGGCGTACGCGACCCGTGCGCCGGCCGCCGCCACCAGCGCCGCGGCGCCGCCGAGGGCCATCCCGGCGCGCGGGCTCGCGACCTCGGCGAGCCAGCCGACGAGCGGCGCGCCGATCGGCGTCGAGCCGAGGAAGACGACGGAGTAGAGCGACATCACGCGCCCGCGCATCTCCGGCGAGGCTGCGAGCTGCAGCGATGAGTTGACGCCCGCGGCGAACGTCACGGACACGGCGCCGAGCGGCACGAGCGCGAGGATCTGCAGCGGCAGCGAGGGGGCCGCGGCGGCGAGCAGCTCGAAGACCCCGAACAGGGCCGCCGCGCCGACGATCAGCTGTGACGAGACGCGCCCGCGGAGGCTCGCGAGCAACGCGCCGCCGACCGAGCCGATCCCCATCGCCGCCGTCATCCCCGCGTAGGTGGTCGCCGTGCCGTGCCAGGTCGAGTGGGCGAGCAGCGGCAGCAGGACCTGGAAGTTGAACGACAGCAGGCCGACCAGGACCATCGCCGCGAGCGGGATCCACAGATCCGGCGTCGAGCGGACGTGGCGCAGCGCGAGCCGCACGTCGCCGCGGTGCCGCTGGGCCAGGACGGAGGTCAGCAGCGCCGAGCGGTCCATGCGCCGCAGCGCGACGAGCATCGCGACGAAGGAGGCGGCGTTGATCGCGAAGCACGGGCCGACGCCGAACAATGCGATCACGGTGCCGGCGGCGGCCGGGCCGGCGATCCGCGAGCAGTGCACGACGACGGAGTTCAGGGAGACGGCGTTGACGATCCGGTCGTGGCCGACGAGCTCCATCACGAAGGCCTGGCGGGCCGGGTTGTCGATCGCGAGGACCGAACCGCGGGCGAGCACGAGCCCGAACACCATCCAGGGCGCGATGTCGCCCGTCGCGGTCAGGATCCACAGCGCCAGAGCGGGCAGCGCCATCAGCGCCTGCGTGTACTGGAGCAGGCGGAGCTTCGGCACGCGGTCGGCGAGCAGGCCGCCCCAGGCGCCGAACAGCATCATCGGCAGGAACTGCAGTGCGGCGGTCAGGCCGACCGACACGCCCGACCCGGTCAGTTGCACGATCAGCCACATCTCGGCGACGATCTGCATCCAGTTGCCGGAGATCGAGATGACCTGACCGGTGAAGTACCGGCGGTAGTTCGGGACGGAGAGGGAGGAGAATGTGCGCTGGAGGCCCGCGCTCACGCGCGATCGTCCTCCAGCAGCCGTTCGAGGATCGCGGCGGCGCGGTCGAGCGCGGCGCGCACCTCGGGGACGAGCTTCTCGATGCGGTGGGCGAGGTAGGCGGTCTTGCGGCCGCGCATCTCCTCGAGCAGCGCGTGCCCCTCGGGCGTGACCGAGAGCAGCGAGGAGCGGCGGTCGGTGGGGTCGGCAGCGCGCTGCAGCACCCCGAGCTCCTCGAGCCGCGCCACCAGCCGCGTCGCCGTGGGCCGCTGCACGCGCTCGCGGGACGCGAGCTCGGAGGGGGTCAGCGGGCCATGGTTGTCGATCGTCGCCAGCGCCGAGGTCAGCGTCGGGCTCAGCCCGGTGCCGGCCTCCTGGCGCAGCCGCCGAGAGGTCCGCGTGATCGCGAGCCGGAGGCGGACGGCCAGGTCGGGCGTGGTGGTGATTCGCATTGCTAATTAGTGTAGCGAACTATCCTCCGGCGTACTCTGCGGCGATGCTCTCCGCCACCGACGCCGCGAGGCTGCTCGCCGCGCGTGATCTGAGCTCCGAGGAGCTCGTCTCCGCGTGCCTCGAGCGGATCGCGGCGCGCGAGCCCGAGCTGCACGCGTGGGCGCACCTCGACGAGGAGGTGGCGCTCGCGCAGGCGCGCGATCGCGACGCGGAGGCCCCGCGCGGCCCGCTGCATGGGCTCCCGGTCGGCGTCAAGGACGTCATCGACACCGCCGACCTGCCGACCGCGTACGGCTCGCCGATCTACGCACGCCACCGCCCGCGGCGCGATGCGGACTGCGTCGCGTGGCTGCGCGAGGCCGGCGCGGTCGTGCTGGGCAAGACCGTGACCACGGAGTTCGCGACCTACGAGCCGCCGCCGACGGTCAACCCACTCGATCCGGCGCGCACGCCCGGCGGGTCCTCCAGCGGCTCGGCCGCGGCGGTCGCGGCCGGGATGGTGCCGCTCGCGCTCGGGACCCAGACGGCGGGGTCGGTGATCCGGCCGGCGTCGTTCTGCGGCATCGCCGGCTTCAAGCCGACCCACGGCTGGCGCTCGATCGCCGGGATCAAGCGCCTCAGCGATCGCCTCGACACGCTCGGGCTGCTCGGCCGCAGCGTGGCGGACGCGGCGCTGCTGGGCAGCTGGGACGTGCCGCCGCCGCGCGAGCCGCGGCTCGCCTTCGCCCGCACGCCGTGGTGGGACCAGCTCGAGGATGCGGGCCGCGCCGCGCTCGAGGCCGCGGCCGCCCGGCTGGGCGCGTCGGAGGTGGCGCTGCCGCCGGAGTTCGACGGCGTCGCCCAGGCGCAGGAGACGGCCATGGCCTTCGACGTGGCGCTCAACCTCGAGCCGGAGTGGCGCGAGCACCGCGACGAGCTCTCGCCGGCGATGCGCGACTACATCGAGCGCGGGCGCGCGGTCACGGCGGAGGACGTCGAGGCCGCCGCAGCGCTGGGGGAGCGCTGCCGGACGGCGCTGCCGGGGGTGCTGGGCGGCTACGACGCCCTGCTCGTGCCCGGGGTGCTCGGCGAGGCGCCGCTGCGCAGCGACGGGTACACGGGCGACCCGCTGCCGTGCCGCGCGTGGACGTTCCTGGGTGGGCCGGCGATCAGCGTCCCGGGCATGGCGGGACCGGCCGGGATGCCGATCGGCGTGCAGCTCGTCGGCCTGCCCGGTGGGGAGGAGCGGCTGCTGGGCGCCGCGGCCTGGGTGGAGGGTGCGCTCAGCGCGCCAGGCGGCACATCTTGAACTTCCGCGAGACCGTCTTGTGGCGCAGCTTTCGCGAGCTGGAGCGCCGGTAGAACACGCGCGCGTAGACGCGCCCGCGCTTGCCGGCCCGCTGGTTCATCCGCAGTCGCACCACGAACGGCCGGCGGTGGTCCACACGGCGCGAGCCGTGGCGGACGTAGAAGACGACGAACAGCACGCGCGGCGGGGTGCGGCCGGCGCGGCGGCGGATCCGCATTCGCACCTTGAGGCGGCCACCGGGCCGCGTGCAGTGCTTCCCCGTGTAGAGCTTCGCGGTCCCGTTCGTCAGCGGAACGCTGGGCGGCGCGGCCGGCGCCGGGGGCGGGGGAGGCGGGGCGAGTGGCCGATCCCAGACGAGCGTCAGGCTGCCGAGCGAGCCCCAACCGCTGCCGATCTGCTCGCGCCGGCCCGTGACGAAGCCGCCGCGGCCGTTGCCGCGGTAGACGAACAGCAGCCCGCCCGAGTCGCGGGCGAGGATGTCGGGCCTGCCGTCGCCGCTGAAGTCGCCGCCGGCGAACAGCGCGTTGAAGCTCTGCCAGCCGGAGCCGATCAGCTGCGCGGTGGGCTGGAGGAACCCGCCCGCGCCGTTGCCGCGGTACATCAGCAGCCGGCCGTCGGACGTGCGGGCGAGGATGTCGGACCTGCCGTCACCGTTCCAGTCGCCGGGCGCGAGCAGCGCGGTGAGCGACTGCCATCCGCTGCCGATCTGCTGGGCGGTGGGCTGGAGGAACCCGCCCGCGCCGTTGCCGCGGTACATCAGCAGCTTGCCGTCGGACGTGCGGGCGAGGATGTCGGGCTTGCCGTCGCCGTTCCAGTCGCGCGGTGTGAGCAGCGCGGTGAGCGACTGCCAGCCGCTGCCGATCTGCTCGCCGTGGCCGTTGAGAAACCCGCCCGACCCGTCGCCGCGGTACATCAGCAGCGCGCCGGCGGAGTTGCGCGCGAGCAGGTCCGGCTTGCCGTCGCCGCTCCAGTCGCCGGGCGCGAGCAGCGCGGTGAACGACCCCCAGCCGGTCCCGATCGGCCGGCCACCCTCAGGGGCGAACCGGCCGCCGGCGGTGGCGCGGTACATCAGCAGCCGGCCGCCGGAGTCGACCGCGAGCACGTCGGCGGGGCCGTCGCCGCTCCAGTCGGCGCGCGCGGGCGCGGCGCCGACGCAGAGGCAGGCCGCGACGGCGGCGGCGACTAGAGCGCGCACCAGCGACGGGCGATCTCGAACAGGCCTTCGGCGCTCGCCTCGAGCGCCGCCACGGAGCAGGACTCGTCGGTGCGGTGGGCCTGCTCGGCGTCGCCGGGGCCGCAGATGATCGTCGGCGGCCGCCCGTACGCGGGGGCGAGCGCGGCGGCGTCGGTGAAGTAGGCCAGCCCGCGGGGCTCGGGCGTCTCTCCGATCAGCGGGCCCATGACCTCGAAGACCTCCTGCACCCAGCGGTCGGCGGGGTCGGTGTCGATCGGGTCGAGCACCACGCGCGGCTCCAGCTCGACCTCCTCGCCGAGCCGCGCGGCGAGCGCCGCGAGCACGTCGTCGCCGCTCATGCCCGGCACCGTGCGGACGTCGATGCCCGCCGTCGCGTAGTCGGGGACGGAGTTGATGTTGAGCCCGCCCGACAGCGTTCCCAGCGAGACGGTCGGGAGGCCGAGCAGCGGGTGCTCGCCGGCCTCCAGCGCGAAGTCCTCGAGCCGCGCGACCGCGCGCGCGAGCTTGTAGATGGCGTTCTCGCCCAGGTGCGGCATCGAGCCGTGGGCGGTCTTTCCCCGCGCGACCGCGTCGGCCCACACGACGCCCTTGTGCGCCACGCACGGGTGGTTCGTCGTCGGCTCGGCCACGAGCACGGCGCCGGCCTGCCCGAGCGCGCCGTCCGCCTGCGCGAGCGCCAGCGCGCCCTCGCAGCCGGTCTCCTCGCCCGCGCACAGCACGAGCTCGAGCCCGGCGTCGCCCTCGCCGAGCGCCGCGATCCGCTCGGCGGCGACGACGATCGCCGCCGTCCCGCCCTTCATGTCGCTCGTGCCCCGCCCGTACAGGCGGTCGGCGTCGATCTCGGCGGCGAAGGCGTCACGCGACCAGTCCGCTCGGCCCAGCGGCACCGTGTCAAGGTGCCCGGTCAGGCACAGCGCGGGCCGCTCCCCGCGGCTGCGCGTCCGCGCGACGAGGCTCGTCCGCCCCGGCGCGAACTCGTGCGCGCTCACCTCGAGCCCGGCCGCCTCGAGCCGCGCCCCCAGCAGGGACGCGGCCTTCTCCTCGTCGCCGGGAGGGTTGACCGTCCGGGTCCGGATGAGCTCCTGGGTGAGCTCGACGACGGCGGCCGCCACGGGCTAGTGGACGGGCTCCGTCGCGCGCTCCGCGGCGCGGGGCTCGCGCGGCTTGCCGCGCACCGGCTCGGCTCCCTCGGACCCGAGGCCGGTCTCGGCGCGGACGTAGAGCTCGTGGTACTCGCGGTCGTTGCCCTTCTCCGACGACAGCACGGTGCCCAGCCAGCAGCCGAGGAACCCGATCGGGATGCAGAAGATCGCGGGGTTGTCGAGCCCGAGCGAGCCGAGCGGCGAGCCCGTGTCGGAGTCGGCGCCCGGCCACACCGGCGCGCTCATCGCGATCAGCACGGTCGACGCGATCAGCCCGCTGAGCATCCCGACCACGGCGCCCATGGTGTTGAAGCGCCGCCACCACAGCGCCAGCAGCAGCGCCGGGAAGTTCACGCTGGCGGCGAAGCAGAACGCCATGCCCACGAGCACGGAGATGTTGAAGCCCGCGCCGCCGGCGAGCGCGAGGACGATCGCCAGCACGCCGATCCCGACCGCTGCCAGCTTGGCCACCCAGACCTCCTCGCGCTCGGACTCGCGGTCCTTGCGGATGACGTTGGACCACAGGTCGTGGGCCACCGCGCCCGAGGCCGAGATCACGAGCCCGGCCACGACCGCGAGGATCGTGGCGAGCGCGACCGCCGAGATGATCGCGAGGAAGATGTCACCGCCGGCGGAGCCCTTGCCGCCGCCGAGCGTCTGCGCGAGCTCGGGGATCGCGAGGTTGCCGGTCGGGCCGGCCGCCTTGTCGCCGGCGGGCGAGAGGATCGCGCGCGCGCCGACGCCGACGATCATGACCATGATGTAGAAGGCGCCGATCAGGAACACGGCCCAGCCGACCGAGCCGCGCGCCGCCTTGGCGTCCGGCACGGTGAAGAAGCGCATGAGGATGTGCGGCAGCCCGGCGGTGCCGAACACGAACGCGACGCCGAACGACAGCAGCGCGAGGCCCGAGTCGAACTGCAGGCCGGGCTTGAGGTAGGCGCCGCCCTTCGGATGATGCTGGGAGGCGCGCGAGAACAGCTCGACCGGGCTGAAGCCGACCTTGGCCAGCACGAACAGCGTCAGCACGGTGCCGGCGGCCATCAACAGCGTCGCCTTGATGATCTGCACCCACGTCGTGGCGAGCATGCCGCCAAAGATCACGTAGGCGAGCATGAACACGCCCACGCCGATCACGGCCGGGGTGAAGCTGACGCCGGTCAGCGCCTGGATCAGCGCGCCGGCGCCGACCATCTGCGCGACCAGGTAGATCAGGACGACCGACAGCGTGCCGGCCGCGGTGACGAGCCGCGCCGGGCGCTCGCGCAGGCGGAAGGACAGCACGTCAGCGAGCGTGTACTTGCCCGAGTTGCGCATCCGCTCGGCGAGGAAGAGCAGGACGGGGACGAACGCGACGATCGCGGCCATCAGGCCGACGAAGGCGTCGACGCCGAACAGGAAGATCAAGCCGGCGAAGCCGAGGAACGACGAGGCGGACATGTAGTCGCCCGCGATCGCCCAGCCGTTCTGGAAGCCGGTGATGCCGCGGCCGGCGGCGTAGAAGTCCGACGCGCTGCTGGTGCGCTTGGCCGCCCAGAAGGTGACGCAGAGCGTGATGGCGAGCACCACGCCGAAGACGGCGAGCGGAAGGACCTTGAGGTCGGCGGCGAAGACGGTCATCGCGCGCTCCTCTCGGCCACGCGGGGCGCCGCCTCGGCGCCGCGCCGCTCCAGCGGCCCGAACGTGTTGTCGGCCCTGCGCAGGTAGGCCCACGTGATCGCCCAGGTCAGGAGCACCTGCGTGAGCGCGGCCAGGAACGCGACCGGGATCCCGCCGAAGACCTGCTTGCCCATGAAGCCGTGGACGAAGGCCGCCAGGAGCAGATACCCGAGCGAGAAGACGAGGAAGAGGATCGTCGCCGGCACGAGGAACGAGCGCCGCGCCTTCACGAGCTCCTGGAACTCGGGTGAGCCCTCGATCGCCTGCCAGTTCATGGCCGCCTCCCGCGGCGCTCCGTCGTCCTTGCGCGTGAAGCGCCCTCCGGATCCCACGGTGCTGCCTGACATGGCCATCCCCTTTTCTTCGCCCACCCCTTCGGAGCGTGTTCCCGCTTACCCGGTGCGGGACACCTCCGCGGGCCGCTCGGCGAGCATCGGCCCGTCGCCCGCCGGGTCCGCGATGCCCTCCTCGAGCCAGGTGTGGCGCCCCTCCAGCACCTGCTGGGCGAGCGCGTAGTTGGCGTCGTCGTCGTTGGAGAACAGCTCGCCGAACAGCGCCTCGACGCGCCGGCGGGCCTGGCGGATGAAGAGGTCGGCCAGCTCGACCGCCTCGTCGCCGCGCTCGGGGTGCTCCTCGCGCAGCGTCTGCGCGTAGACGGCCGCCGCCGAGATCGCGAAGAGCTCGGCGCCGATGTCGACGATGCGCCCGAGCACGGCCTGCTTCTTCTCGAGCTTCGCCTGCCAGCGGCTCATCGCGTAGAACGTCGAGCGCGCGAGCTTGCGCGAGGACCGCTCGGCGTAGCGGACGTGGCCGGCGAGCGCGCCGAACTCCTCGTAGGAGCCGGGCCGCTGGCCCTTGCCGACCGCCAGCTGCGGCAGCCAGCGCGAGTAGAACCTGCCGGCCTCGACCGCCGAGCGCGCCTTCGCCTTGAGGTCGCCGTCGCCCTCGAGCAGCTCGCCCGCGACCTCGAGGTGCTGATCGACCGCTTCGCGCGCGATCAGCAGGTGCATGATCTCCGTCGAGCCCTCGAAGATGCGGTTGATGCGCATGTCGCGCATCAGCTGCTCGACCGGGACCGGCTTCTCGCCGC
>JAXDGC010000080.1:0-3914 GCA_034665245.1 Solirubrobacteraceae bacterium
GGTGCCTGATCGAGAAGCAGCGCACCACGCCCGACGTCTATCCGCTCAGCCTCAACTCGCTGCGCGCCGCCTGCAACCAGTCGACGAACCGCGAGCCGGTCGTCGAGTACGACGAGGACGCGATCCGTGACGCGCTGCACCGGCTCGGCCGCCGCCGCTGGACGCGCTTCGCCAGCGGCGCGCGGGCGGCCAAGTACCGCCACCTGCTCGACGAGTCGCCCGGCCTCACGGTCGACGAGCAGGCGCTGCTCGCGATCCCCATGCTGCGTGGCCCGCAGACCCCCGGCGAGCTGCGCCAGCGCGTCGACCGGCTGTATTCGTTCCCCGACCAGGCGGCCTTCCAGGCGACCCTCGACCGGCTGATCGAGCGCGGGTTCATCGCGCGCCACGCGCGCCGGCCGGGCCAGAAGGAGGAGCGCTACGCGCACCGGCTGAGCGAGGACCTCGACGATGAGCCCGCCGCCACGCCGGCCCCGCCCTCGTTCCAGCCCGCCGTGCGCCCGCCCGCGCCGGCGACCCGCTCCGACGCCGCCCGTATCGACGAGCTCGAGCGCGCGGTGGCGGCGCTGAGCGCGCAGGTCGCCGAGCTGCGCGCCGCGGCCGGCCTCGACGACTGACGCACGCTCCGTTTCTCCGCGCGACGGGTATGACCTCGACCACACGCCGTCGAGGGAGGAGCCGACCATGGCGAACGAGCTGGCTGGGCTGCGCCGTCTGACGACGCACAAGATGGGGTTCCGGATCGCCATCGCGGCCGCGACGATCGGGGTCATCTACGGCTACGACCTGGGCGCGATCGCCGGGGCGCTGCTGTTCATCACGAAGGACTTCGGGCTCTCGACGCACCAGACCGAGTGGGTCGCGACGATCGTCGTCGCCGGCTCGGTGCTCGGCGCGTTCACCGGCGGCCGGCTCGCGGACGCGATCGGGCGCAAGCGGACGATGGTCATCGTCGCGCTCACCTACGCGGCGTTCGCGGTGCTCAGCGGCGTCGCGAGCAGCCTCGTCTTCCTCGACATCGCGCGCTTCTTCCTGGGCGTGACGATCGGCGTCTCGATCGTGACGGCCCCGATCTTCGTGGCCGAGTCCTCGCCCGCGGCGGTCCGCGGCGGCATGATCGTGATGTACCAGGTGGCGACCGTGACCGGCATCGTGCTCGCCTACTTCGTCGACTACGCGCTCTCGGGCGCGGAGGCCTGGCGCTGGATGCTCGCGCTGTCGGCCGTGCCCTCGCTGCTCGTCCTGGTCGTGCTCGCGCGGCTGCCCGACACGCCGCGCTGGTACGTGATGAAGGGCCGCCACGAGGAGGCGCGCGCGACGCTGGCCGTCACCGACCCGGAGGCGGACGCCGATCGCGAGCTCGCCGACATCGAGGCGGACCTGCGCAGCGAGCGCGGTGGGGCGATCGGCGAGATGCTGCGCGCGCCCTACCTGCGCGCCACCGTCTTCGTCGTCGGGCTCGGGTTCCTGATCCAGATCACCGGCATCAACGCGGTCGTCTTCTACAGCCCGATGATCTTCAAGGAGATGGGGTTCACCGGCAACGCGTCGCTGCTGCTGTTCCCGGCGCTCGTCCAGGTCGGCTCGCTGGTCGCGACGCTCGTCTCGCTGTCGATCGTCGACCGGCTCGGGCGCCGGCCGACGCTGCTCACCGGCATCGGGGCGATGGTCGCCGCGACCGTGCTGCTCGTCGTGGTGTTCGCGGCGGGCGATCTCAAGGGCACGAGCGGCTGGCTCGGCTTCCTCGGCATCTTCGTCTTCACCGCCGGCTTCAACTTCGGCTTCGGCTCGCTCGTCTGGGTCTACGCGTCGGAGAGCTTCCCGTCGCGGCTGCGCTCGATCGGCGCGTCGGCGATGCTGACCGCCAACCTGGGGGCGAACCTGCTGATCGCGCTCTACTTCCTGAGCGCGCTCGAATCGCTCGGCGGGACGGCGACGTTCGCGATGTTCGCCGCGCTGGCGGCGATCGCGTTCGCGTTCGTGTGGTGGCTCGCGCCCGAGACGAAGGGCCGCCCGCTCGAGGACATCCGCGCGTTCTGGGAGAACGGCGGGAGCTGGCCGGCGGAGGAGCCTGGGCGGCCGCCGTCGGAGCGCTTCGTGCGCGCGCCGGAGCGCGATCGCGTCGAGCGCTAGACCCGGCGACCGGCGACGAACGTCGCGACGGGCCGCAGCGCCTCGTCGAGGACGGCGAGGTCGGCGTCGTAGCCGGAGGCGATGCGCCCCTTGCGGTGCGCGAGCCCGATCACGCGCGCGGGGGTGGTGGTCGCCATCGCGAGCGTCTCGGCGAGCGGGACGCCGAACCATGCGTGCGCGTTGCGCACGGCCGCGTCCATCGTCAGCGTGCTGCCCGCGAGGTAGCCCTCGGCCGTCTCCGCGCGGCCGCCGGAGACGCGGATCGGCGTGCGGCCGAGCTGGTAGTCGCCGTCCTCGAGCCCGGTCGCCTCGATCGCATCCGTGATCAGGACGGTCCCGCCGGGGCCCTTGGCGCGACGCAGCAGCCGCGCGGCGGCGGGGTGGACGTGGATGCCGTCGGCGATCAGCTCGCAGGTCACCGCGGCGTGGTCGAGCACCGCGCCGATCACGCCCGGCTCGCGGTGGTGCAGCGGGCGCATGCCGTTGAAGACGTGCACGGCGTGGCGCGCGCCGGCCTCGATTGCGGCCGTCGCCTGCTCGTAGGTCGCGTCGGTGTGGGCGAGCCCGGGGACCGCGCCCGCGGCGGCGATCGCCTCGATCGCGGCGAGCGCGCCGGGCAGCTCCGGGGCGAGCGAGACGAGCCGGACCGGACCGGCCGCGAGCAGCGCGGCGAGCTCCCCGGGGTCGGGCGGGCGCAGGTGCTCGGCCTCCTGCACCCCGCGCCGCTGCTCGCTCAGCCACGGCCCTTCGAGGTGCGCGCCCAGGATCACCGGGTCGTCGGCGTGCGCGATCGCCCGCACCGCGGCCACGAGCTCCGCGGCCGGGGCGGACAGCGTCGTCGCGAGCAGGCCGGTGGTCCCGTGCCGGGCGTGGAAGCGGGCGGCGCGGGCGCAGTCGCGCGGATCGCCGCTCATGAAGTGCGCGCCGCCCCCGCCGTGGACGTGGAGGTCGAGGAAGCCGGGGACGAGCAGGCGGCCCGAGAGGTCGACCGTCTCGGCCGCCGCCGGGGGAGCGCCGTCGCCGACGGCCTCGATCCTCGACCCGCTCACCGCCACCCACGCGCCGGCGGGGGCTTCGGCCGGCGTGAGCACCCGCGCGCCGGTGAGCAGGAGGTCCACGCTCATCGCCTCGGAGGTACCCGGGGAGCGCTCGCGTACGCTCGGTTAGATTGCGGACACGTCTGGGCGGGCATCCTCCGAATCACGTCCGGTTCGTCTACATGGAGGTAGGGCTCATGATCGTTCTCGGGATCGTTCTGCTGCTGCTCGGGCTCGTCCTGGGGGTCGGCATCCTCTACACGATCGGGGTCATCCTGATCGTCATCGGCGCCGTCCTGTGGGTGATGGGCTCGATGCAGCGCGGCGTCGGCGGCCGAAGGCACTACTGGTAGCTGCGCCGCAGCGGCCCGCCGCGCGTCACGCCGGCGGGCCGAAGTAGTACCCCTGCGCGAGCGGGCACCCGAGCTCGCGCAGCGCGACGGCCTGCATCTCGCTCTCCACGCCCTCGGCGATGACGTCGAGCCCGAGCGCCGAGGCCATCGAGACGACCGACGCGACGATCGCGGCGTCGTGCTCGCCGCGGCCGAGGTTGGCCACGAACGAGCGGTCGATCTTGACCATGTCGATGGGGAAGTCCTTCAGATGCTGGAAGGATGAGTAGCCGGTCCCGAAGTCGTCGAGCACCAGGCGGATGCCGAGCTCGTGGAGCTTCTCGAGGTTCGTGACGATCGCCGGCGTCACGCCCAGCAGCGCCGCCTCGGTCAGCTCGAGGCAGAGCGACGA
>JAXDGC010000081.1:0-13383 GCA_034665245.1 Solirubrobacteraceae bacterium
ACGCAGTACTCCGACGGCACGTGGATCTACTGCTCGGGCACGCTCATCTCGCCGACGGTGTTCCTCACCGCCGCGCACTGCGCCGACGTCAGCGATCGCGTCCTGGTCACGTTCGACCCGGCCTACCGGGCGGGCGACAAGGTCTACTCCGGCACGTTCCACGGCGACCCGCTGTACAACCAGGCGCAGAGCGATCCCCATGACATCGCGGTGGTCGTGCTCGACCACGCGGTCAAGGGCATCACGCCCGCCACGCTGCCGAAGGCGAACTCGCTCTCGAGCCTCTCAGGGTCCCAGCAGTTCACGTCGGTCGGCTACGGCGCCTACGAGGTCACGAACGGCCCCGGCGGCCATCAGTACCTCTACAACGACGTCCGCGGGGTCGCGACCGGGACCCTGAACTCGACGAACAAGTCGTGGCTGCGGATCTCCATGAACCCGTCGATCGGCAACGGCGGCACGTGCTACGGCGACTCGGGCGGCCCGAACTTCCTCGGGAGCACGGGCATCGTCGCCGCCGTCACGATCACGGGCGATGCGGTCTGCCGCTCGACCAACGTGGACTACCGGCTCGACACGGCGTCCGCGCGTGCGTTCCTCTCGCCGTACGTGACGCTGCCCTAGCCCGCTCCGGCGACGCGTTCAGCTGACTGCGACACGCCGCGAAGGCGTCGCGTATGGTCCCGCCCGGGAGCGCATTCGACGTCCGGGGGGACTTGATGAGGGGTAGAACCGCAGCGTCCGCGATCATGGCCGTGCTCGTCCTGTTGGCCCTGGCTCCGGGCGCTCTCGCGGCTCGGAAGACCTTCGTCGTCGTCTACGCCAAGGACGCCAGCCCGGCTGCCGCGCGGGCCGCGGTGCGCGCCGCCGGCGGCAGGATCGTCCATGTGAACCGCGCCGTCGGCGTGGCCACCGTGCGCGCTCGCGCCGGCTTCGCGCGCCGCGTCGCGCGCTCCAGGGCGATCCTGGGCGCGGCCCCGAACCGCTCGATCGGCCGCGTCCCGGGCGCCGCCAAGCGCAGGCCCGACCCGGTCGAGAGCAACGCGGGCGTGAAGGCCGCCCGCCCGCCGCGGGCCCAGGCGCGCGCCGCGGGGCAGGGCGAGCCGCTCAGCGGCTGGCAGTGGGACATGACGATGATGGGCGCGACGCCCGATGGCTCCTACGCGACCCAGCCGGGCTCCCACGCGGTCCGCGTGGGCATCCTCGACACCGGCGTCCAGGCGGACCACCCCGACATCGCGCCGAACTTCAACACCGCCCTCAGCCGCAACTTCACGACCGACGACCCGGTCATCGACGGCAGTTGTGCCAGCGACCCCGACGGCTCGTGCAGCGACCCCGCGACCGTCGACGAAGACGGCCACGGCACCCACGTCGCGGGCACCGTCGCCGCGCCGATCAACGGGATCGGCATGGCCGGCGTCGCGCCGGGCGTGGAGATCGTCAACCTGCGGGCCGGCCAGGACTCGGGCTACTTCTTCCTCCAGCCCTCGGTCGACGCGCTGACCTACGCCGGGGATCACGGGATCGACGTGGTCAACATGTCGTACTACATCGATCCGTGGCTCTACAACTGCGCCTCCAACCCGGCGGACAGCCCGGCGGAGCAGGAACAGCAGCGCACGATCATCGCCGCGACGCAGCGCGCCCTCGACTACGCGCGCGCCCACGGCGTCACGCTCGTCTCGGCCTCCGGCAACGAGAACACCGACATCGGGCACCCGACCTTCGACGACACCAGCCCCGACTACCCGGGCGGGACGGAGCACGAGCGCACCGTCGACAACTCGTGCCTCAACATGCCCACGGAGGGCGAGGGCGTGCTGTCGATCAACTCGGTCGGCCCGACGGGCCGCAAGGCCTACTACTCCAACTACGGCGTCGAGCAGAGCACCGTGGCGGCGCCGGGCGGCGACCGCCGCGAGTACTACGGCAGCTCGAAGTACGGCGCGCCGGAGACGCGGATCCTCGCTCCGTTCCCCAACCGAGCGCTCGGCGAGAGCCAGGACACCAACCTCGACGGCGACCCGGATATCGACCCCGCCACGGGCGATCCGACGATCCCCACCATCCTCCGCGTCGGCAACACCTACTGGCAGTGGATCCAGGGCACCTCGATGGCCTCGCCGCACGTCGTGGGCGTGGCCGCGCTGATCGTGGCCCAGTTCGGGAGCCCGGATCCCGTCAACGGCGGCGTGACGCTCGCGCCCTCCGAGGTCGAGCGCGTGCTGCGCGCGACGGCGGTCGATCACGCCTGCCCGGAGCCGCGCCTTTTCCACTACCCCGACCCCGCTCTCGGGCCGGAGTTCGACGCGTTCTGCGAAGGCGACGCGTCGTTCAACGGGTTCTACGGCGATGGCATCGCCAACGCGGCGCGAGCCGTCGGCTTCACCGGACCGGTGGGCGACCACCCCGGCACGGCGCCCGGCACTCCGGCGTCCGCAGGCGGGCAGCTCGGTTCGACGTTCCAGAGCCGCCGGCTGCCGCGGCGCGTCTCCGTCTCGACGCGGACGCGCCGCGCCCGCCGTGGCCTGACGCTGAGCATCAAGGGCCGGTTGACGCCGCCCGCGGGCATGACCGCCAAGGAGGCCTGCTCAGGCGGGGGCGTGTTCACGATCGCCGTGCAGTCGGCGCGCAGGAAGACGCTGGCCGCGCGCGAGGCGCGGCTGCGGACGAACTGCGCCTACGCGCTCACGCTGAAGTTCAAGCGCCGCGCCGGGCTCGGGCGCAAGCTGCGGGTCCGCGTCGTGTTCCGCGGCAACGACCGGCTGCGCCAGCGCCGGGCCAAGCTCGCGACGCCGAAGGTGCCGCGCTGAACGGAGTGGCTACGGCAACACCTGCGACTTGACGCCGTCGCCGCGGCGGACGTTCTCGAGCGCCTCGCCGAAGTCGTCGAGCGGGAAGTCGTGGGTGAGCATCGCCTTCACGTCGATCGCGCCCGCGGCCACCAGGTCGAGCGCGGGACCGAACGAGTTCAGCACGGCCATCGAGCCGAGCACCGTGATCTCGTCGTTGTAGATCCGGAACGGGGACAGCGAGACCCTGGCATCGCCGTGCGCGACGCCGAAGATCATCAGGCGCCCGCCGCGCCGGAGCGCGTCGAAGGCGGACTCGATGGCCGGCGCGACGCCGGTGGCGTCGACCGCGATGTCGAAGTCGCCGAGATCCTCCGTGCTCGTCGCCACCGCGTCGGCGCCCAGCTTCTCGGCGAGCGCGAGCTTGCCCTCGTTGGTGTCGACGACCGCGACGCGCGTCGCGCCCGCGCGCAGGATCAGCTGCTCGAGCAGCAGGCCCATCGTGCCCGCGCCGATCACGAGCGCGCTCTCGCCGGGCTGGACGGCGAGCCGGTGCATGCCGCGCACGGCGCAGGAGACCGGCTCGACCAGCGCGCCGGCGCGGAAGTCGAGCTCGTCGGGCAGCGCGTAGGCGTTCGCCGCCGGCACCTTGACGTACTCCGCGAAGGCGCCGTCGACGCGATCGCCGATGGCCGACCAGTTCGCGCACAGGTTGCCGCGCCCGATCCGGCAGTACTCGCAGTGGCCGCAGAACAGCGAGGGGTCGACGGCGACGCGCGCGCCCTCCGACCAGCCCTCGACCGACGGGCCGATCGCGACGACCTCGCCGGCGAACTCGTGGCCGGGCACGATCGGGTAGGGGGTGGGCGCGAACGCGCCGTCGGCGATGTGCAGGTCGGTGCCGCAGAGCCCGCAGGCGCCGACCTTCACCACGAGCTCGCCGTGACCCGGGGTCGGGTCGTCGCGCTCGCCGATGCGCAGCTCGCCCGGCTGCTCCCAGATCGCGGCCTTCACGGGACGACCATCGGCTTGACGCTGTCGGGGTCCTCGCGCCCCGCGCGCAGCGCCGCCTCGGCGTCCTCGAGGCCGAAGTGGCCCGAGATGATCGCCTTGAGGTCGACGCGGCCGGAGGCGGCGAGGGCGATCGCGGTGGGGTAGGTGTTGGCGTAGCGGAAGGTGCCCGTGAGCCAGATCTCGCGGGTCTGGATCACGCTCAGCGGCAGCGTGCCCTCCTCGCCGGGCCCCATCCCGACGAGCACGGCGACCCCCGCGGGGCGCAGCGCCTTGATGCCGGCCGTGAGCGCGTCCGGGTGGCCGGAGCACTCGATCAGCGCGTCGGCGTCGAGGTCGTCGAGCGGCTCGCCGGGCCGGACGACGCGGGTGGCGCCGGTGCGCTCGGCCAGCGCGAGCCGGCGTTCGTTGACGTCCGACACGATCACCTCGGTCGCCCCGAACGCGAGCGCGCACTGCATCGCGAGCTGGCCGATCGGCCCGGCGCCCGTCACCAGCACACGGTCGCCGGCGCTGACGCCCGCCTTCTGGCACGCCCACACGCCGACCGAGAGCGGCTCCATCAGCGCGCCCTCCTCGTCCGACAGCGAGTCCGGGAGCGCGAACGCGAAGTCCTCGTGGATCGCCACGAACTCCGCGAACGCGCCGTCGATCGGCGGCGTCGCGAAGAAGACGACGTCGGCGCAGAGGTTGTAGCGGCCGGCCCGGCACTCCCGGCAGCGCCCGCAGGGGACGCCCGGCTCGAGCGTCACACGATCGCCGACCGCATGCTTCGAGGCGCCTTCACCGAGCTCGGCGACCCGCCCGGCCGACTCGTGGCCGAGCACGAGCGGCGCCTCGACCACGAACGGCCCGATGCGCCCGTGCTCGTAGTAGTGGACGTCGGAGCCGCAGACGCCCACGGCCGTGATCTGGACGAGCACCTCGCGCGGCCCGGGCTGCGGGCGGTCGCGCTCCTCCATCCGGACGTCGCCCGCCGCGTGCAGCACCGCCGCCCTCACTCGCCCGTCACCGCCCCGAGCGTCAGGCCGGTCACGAGCCAGCGCCGCACGACCAGGCCCACGACGATCATCGGCGCCACCACGATCGTGCCGATCGCGGTCAGCTGGCCCCAGTCGATGTTGGTCTGGGTTACGAGCTGCGACGCGGCGATCGGCAGCGTCTGCGAGTCGGGTCCCGAGAACGTCGAGGCGAACGCGTAGTCGTTCCAGGAGAACACGAGGCACAGGATTGCAGTCGTCGCCACTCCGGGCAGGACGAGCGGCAGCGCGATGCGGCGGAACGCCGTCCAGCGCGTCGCGCCGTCGATCATCGCCGCCTCCTCCAGCGCCGGCGGCAGGTCGGCGAAGAACGCGTTCATGAGCCAGATCGCGAACGGCAGGTTGAACGACAGATATGCGACGACGAGCCCGGTGGTCGTCCCCAGCAGGTGCGTGGCGCGGAAGATCACGAACAGCGGCAGGACCGCGGCCGCGATCGGCGCCATGCGCGTCGAGATGATCCAGAACGCGACGTGATCCTTGCCGCGGAAGCTCGAGCGGGCCAGGCCGTAGCCGGCGACGGTGCCCAGCCCCACCGCGATGAGGGTCGAGACGCCCGCCGCCACGAGCGAGTTCACGATGTAGCCGCCGACGTGGTTGCCGCCGCTGAACAGCGCCTGGTAGTGCTCGAGCGTCGGCGTGAACGCCAGCTTCGGCGTGGTCGACGCGAGATCGCTCGTCGGCTTCAGCGAGGACAGCAGCATCCACAGCAGCGGGACGAGCGTCCACAACATCACGACCGCGATGAGGACGCGGTTGCCGATGCGCCCGCCCTTCACTTCGCCAGCCCCCTCCGCTTGAGCGTCCGCATGAACAGGTTGGCGATCAGGATCGAGACGGCGAGCATCGAGAGCCCGATCGCCGCCGCGTAGCCGAGGTCGAAGAAGCGGAAGGCGGTCTCGTAGAGCCGGATCGGCACCACCTTCGTCGCGTCCGCCGGGCCGCCGTTCGTCGTGTTGTAGATGATGTCGAAGTAGCGGATCGCGTCCATCGAGCGGACGAGCAGCGCCACGATCACCACGCCCATGATCATCGGCATGACGATGTAGCGCAGCCGCTGCCAGTAGCTCGCGCCGTCCACCCGCGCGGCCTCCAGCACCGGCTTCGGCAGCGAGGACAGGCCGGCCAGCACGATCAGCGCGATCAGCGGCGTCCACTCCCAGACGTCCATCAGCGTCACCGCGACGAAGGCCGACTTCGTGCCGCCGAGGATGTCGCCCGAGAACACGTGCGTCTCGCGCAGCACCCAGGCGTAGAGCCCGTAGGTCGAGTCGGTGAGGAAGCGTCCGAGCAGGCCGACGATGACCGGCGCCATGAACATCGGCATGAGCACCAGGGAGATGACGAGGTTCTTCCCCCACACCATCCCGTGCACGAGCAGGGCGATGCCGATGCCCAGCACCATCTCCAGGCCGACGGTCAGCACGAAGTAGACGACCGAGCGCACCCACGCCGCGCCGACCGAGGAGTCGCTGAACAGCTTGGACCAGTTGTGCAGGCCGGCCCAGTGGAGGTCGATCCCGCCGATCAGCCCCACCCGCGACAGGCTCATGATCACGATGTAGACGAACGGGAACAGCGACAGCGCGGCCAGCAGGATCAACGCGGGCGCGAGCATGCGGCCCTCGAAGGACAGGGCGGGGAACCGGCGCGTGCGTGTGCGTGCGGTGCTGCTGCTTCTCTCGACGGTGCCGGCGGCCATCAGGCGTTCTTCAGCGAGGCCGCGTTGTCGATCGCCTTGACGAACCCGTCCTTGGTGTTGCGCATGCACGACTCGGGCGCCTGCTGGCCCGCGAGCATCTTCGAGAGCTGGGTGAAGATGGCCGTGTCGCACTCGTTCCACGCCGCGATCTTGGGGCGCAACCCGATGTTCTCGGGCTTCCACGCCTCGAAGACGGCGTCGGCGGTGAGGATGTTGGGCATCTTCGACGGTGGCTTCTTCGCCTTCTCGACCTCGGGCAGCTTGTAGACGGAGTCGCGCGTGGGGGTCCCGCCGCCGACCTTGCTCTTGAGGCCGGCGAGCTGCGTCTTCTTCGAGGTCGCCCAGTTGACGAACAGCCAGGCCGCCTTCTGCTCGCGCTCCGACGCGGTGGCGTTGATCCCGAGCCCGGTGCCTCCGTACATGCTCGCGGAGCGCTTCGGGCCCCGGGGCAGGCGCGCGTAGCCGACCTTGCCCTTCAGCTTCCCGGTCTCGTTGCCGGATGCGAACTCGTGCCAGTTGACGGCCATCGCCATCTGGCCGGCCCCGAACGCGGCGCCGAGCCCGTCCCAGTCCCAGCCCAGGCTGCCGGGGTGCGCGATCGAGACGAGGCGGCGGTAGACGTCGGCGGCCTGGACGGCCTCGGCGGAGTCGAGCACCGGTTCGCCCGGGTCCATGGACCCGAACCGCCCGACCGTCCCGCCGTCCTTGAAGTAGTCGCCGCCGTACGCCCACAGCACGTTCGAGAAGTCGTTCATCAGCGAGTCGTGCTGCTTGGCCTGGTGGCCATGGCCGTAGGGCACGTCCTGCTTGGCGTTCTTCAAGAACCACTGGGAGGTCTTGTAGAACTCCTCCCACGTGGAGTTGTCGGAGGGCGTCGGGTCGAATCCGAGGTCCTGCTTCATGCGGTCGCCGTACTTGGCGAAGAGGTCCTTGCGGTACTGCCAGATCATCGTCGGCGCGTCGTAGGGCAGCGCGTAGACCTTGTCCTTGTCGACGAAGCGCCCCGCGGCGTCGAGTTGCACCGGGATGAAGTCGGCCTCGTCCTCCAGCTTGGGGAGGTTGGGGTCGCGCATCATCGTGTTGAGGTCGACCAGCGCCTCGTGGTAGGGCGCGAGGATCTGGTACGGGTCGGCGTAGACGATCTGGTAGGCGCCCTGGCCCGACGCGAAGTCGAGCGCGACCTTCTGCACGAGCGCCGTCAGCTCGAGCTGGGTGATCTTGATGTCGATCCCCGTGAGCTGCTTGAAGGGCGCGAGGTTCGCCGCGATCGCCGAGGTGGGCGCCGTGTTCTCGGAGATGAAGTTCAGCGTGGTGCCCGCGAACTGCTTCCACTCGTTGCCGGCGACCGGCTTGGCGCTGTTGCTCGAGCCCCCGCACCCGCCGAGCCACAGCGCGGCGCCTCCGGCGCCCGCCATCCGAAGCACTTCACGACGTGAGTACGGCAGGTGATCCCCTCCTCGGAGCGGTGCCTACCCACGGCCACGCATGGCGTAACACTTCTGAGGCTATACTTTCTGAAGTGTCTCCTCCGGAGCTCCAGAACCGTCCCTGCGGCGGTCGCTACGGCGACATCATCCAGGCCATCGGCAACACGCCGCTGGTCGAGCTCAAGCGCCTCTCGCCCAAGCCGGGCGTGCGCATCTGGGCCAAGCTCGAGTCGCACAACCCGACGGGCTCGATCAAGGACCGCGTCGCGCGCTCGCTGATCGAGGACGCCGAGGAGAAGGGCTCGATCGCGCCCGGCCAGACCATTCTCGAGCCGACCTCCGGCAACACCGGCATCTCGCTGGCGATGATCTGCTCGCGCAAGGGCTACCGCCTGAAGGTCGTCATGCCCGACAACGTGACGCCGGAGCGCACCCAGCTGCTGAAGATGTACGGCGCCGAGATCGTCTACTCCCCGGGCTCCAAGGGCTCCAACGGCGCGGTCGAGATGGCGCTCGAGATGGCCGCGGCCGACGCGAGCTACTTCATGCCCTACCAGTACGGCAACCAGGCCAACCCGGCCGCGCACTACAACGGCACGGCGCCCGAGATCCTCGAGGAGCTCGACGAGATCTCCGCCTTCGTGGCGGGGCTCGGCACCGGCGGCACGCTGATGGGCGTCGGGCGGCGCTTCAAGGAGGAGCTCGGCGACGCGGTGAAGATCGTCGCGGCCGAGCCGATGCAGGGCGAGCCCGTGCAGGGGCTGCGCTCGCTCGAGGACGGCTTCATCCCGCCGATCATCGACCTGTCGCTGCTGGACCGCAAGATCTTCGTGACGAACCGCGACGCGATCATCTGGACGCGCCGGCTGCTCGACGAGGAGGGCATCTTCGCCGGCGTCTCCTCCGGCGCGATCGCCTCGATCGCCGTGCGCATGGCCAACGAGCTCGACGAGGGCAACATCGTCTTCATCGTCTGCGACGACGGCTGGAAGTACCTGTCCTCGGGCATCTACACTCGTCCAGTAGACGAGATCGAGAATCTCGACTCCACCGTCTGGTGGTAAACCCGGAAGGGACCGCAACATGCCCGTGAGCGTTGGCCCCATGGAACTGATCCTCGTCCTCGCGATCGCGCTGATCGTGTTGGGCCCCAAGCGGCTTCCGGAGGCCGGCAAGGCCCTCGGCAAGGGCCTGCGCGAGTTCAAGGACTCGGTCAGCGGCCTGGGCGCCAACGACGATGACGAGGAGGAGGGCGAGCCCTCCAAGCTGCCGGCGGATCGCACCGCCGCTCCGCACTAGGTGCAGCTCGACCGCGCCCTGCTCGAGCAGATCGTCGCCCAGGCGCACGCCGAGGCGCCGAACGAGTGCTGCGGGATCATCGCCGCCGTCGACGGCAGGGCGGTCGCCGTCCATCCCGCCACCAACGCCGCGGCCTCGCCGCTGCGCTACGAGATGGACGGCATGGAGCAGTACCGCATCCAGACCGCGATCGAGGACGCCGGGCACCAGCTCGGCGCGATCTATCACTCGCACACGCGCACGGCTCCTGAGCCGTCGCAGACGGACATCAACCTCGCCTTCTATCCGGAGGCGCTCTACGTGATCGTGGGCATCAAGGACGAAGAGCCGGACGTGCGTGCCTGGCGGATCGAGAACGGCGAGGTGAGCGAGCAGCCGCTCGAGGTGGTCGGATGAGCGAGCCGCTGCTGTGCAGCGCGTGCGCAACGCCCCACGAGGTGAGTGAGCGCTTCTGCTCCGTCTGCGGGATGCCGCTCGTCCATTCGCCGGAGGTCGTCGCCGCGGCGCCCGCGCCGACCGCCGCGCAGGAGCGCGCCCGCAAGGTCCAGGCCCGCTACGCCGAGGGCCCGCTCGTCCGGGTCGCGTCGGCGCGCCACCAGTCCGAGGCGGAGTTCCTCCAGGGGCTGCTGCTCGAGGAGGGCATCCCGTCGATGCTGCGCCGCTCGGGCGGCTTCGACGTCCCCGACTTCCTCGCCGCCGGCCCGCGCGACATCGTCGTCCCGCAGTCGGGCGCGCTCGCCGCGCGCGAGGCGCTCGGGACCACCCTGCCGCTCGGCGCGCCCGAGCTGCCGCGCGGCCTGGCGCAGCCGTGGGTGCGCCCGCTCGCGGCGGCGCTCGCCGTCCTCGTCGTCGCCATGGTGGCCGCCGGCGTGATCGCGGCGATGGCACCATGATCTGGCTCCGCTACGGGCTCCCGGGGGCGCTCGTGGTCGCCGGCTTCGTGCTGCTGTTCGTCGCCGACGGGAGCACCCGCTGGGACGGCTTCGCGATGTGCGTCGGCGCCGGCCTCGCCGTCCTGCTCATGAACGTGCTGTTCCGCCTCGGCGCCGGCGGCGACGACGAGCGGCAGGCCGAGGACGACGCCCGCGAGTACTTCGCGACCCACGGCCGCTGGCCCGACGAGCAGCCCTGAGCCGCTAGCTCCCTCCCGGCCGGGCGAGCCGCGCGAGGTGCGAGCGCCAGGCCTGCTCGGTCTGGCGCAGCGGGCGGCCGTGGAAGGCGCGCTCCAGCGCGCGCGCCGGGTCGGGCGCGCGGGCGAGCTCGACGCACGCCTCCTCGCCCTCCTCGCGCGCGAGCAGGTCGAACACGGTCCCGCCGAGGAGCAGTGCGTCGCGACGCGCCGGCGGGAAGCTCGGCGCCGGGCGCTCGTGGGTGCGCAGCACGACCGCGGGGCGGACGTGGCGGGTCTGGCCGGAGAAGAACTGCGCCGCGCCCTCGAGCCGCCACGGCACCTCTGTGCCGTCGGTCCGGCGGCCGAGGCGCCGCTTGCGCTCGGGCGCCAGCAGCCGCTTGGCGAGCAGCGCGGTCGGGGCGAGCATCAGCAGCTCGAGCGAGCCCTCGACGTTGGACGCGCGCGCGGCCAGCACGCGTGGCGCGAGCACGTGCAGCTCCCCGTCGGTCACCCGTCCGACGACGTAGCGGCGGGCCGCGGGCGCCGTCCGCGCGCGCTGGAGCGGCAGCCACGGCTGGGCGGCGTCGAGCTGCGCGCTCGTCGAGTGCAGCACGACCGCGAGCTCGCCGACCTCGGCGCCGAGCCGGCGCTGCAACCGCGGGCGCGCGTGCTCGAGCTGGGCGAGCACGCGCTCGGCGTCCTCCGCGTCGCGCTCGTCGTGGCGGGCGATGAACGTCTCGGAGGCGGTCTCGAGCCAGGCCATGACCCGGCGATTGTCGCTCAGCACGCGGCACGGTCGGTGGTCGGCCCAGGGATCTACGACTTCCCACCGCTCAGCGGATCTCACCCTATGCTGCCGCCATGCCGACACGCCGCTTGTTGATAACCGCGTTGCTGCTCACGCTGGCTGCCCTTCCGCAGCCCGCGTCCGCGCAGGTCGCCGGCGAACGCGAGGGCGTCACCGCCGTGCGCGGGTCACACGGCTACGTGCTCCGTTTCGGCAAGCGTGCGGCCAAGACGTACCGCCGCATCGCCGGACGCCGCGTCGAGGTCGGCTGCGCCACCGTGTCCCCGATCCCCAACGGAGCCGGCTTCCAGGTCGACGGCGCAAGCTCGATGGTGGCCACCGCCCCGCGCCGTCGCGGACGCATCCGCACGCTGACTCGCGGTCGAGCCGACTTCTGCTCGGTCCGCCTCCGCGGGGACGAGCTCGTCGCCGCTGCGCCCATCACCGCGCGCGGGCGGACGTATCTGGACGAGCTCAGCACCGTGGCGCTGCTCGACGTCCCGCTCGAGCTCGCCGATGAGGACGGCACACCGGCGCCGATCGCCGAGGTGGTCGCGCAGGCCCACGGCCTGGTCGTCGCGCTCGACGGGCCCGACGGAACTCCTCCCCTCCGCAAGGCCGGGTACTGGACGGACGGTGTGCGCTTCGTCTCGGCAGCGGTCACGTCAGCCGGCCGCCGGCTGTTCTTTGACGGCGAGCGGGATGTCGTCCGAACCAACGTCCTGAGCTACCTGACGGCCGGATAGCCCGCGCCGTGGAAGGCGCGGCGGCGCCGGTACCGTGGAGCCGGTGCGAATCGCGACCTGGAACGTCAACTCGGTCAAGCAGCGCGTGCCGCGGCTCCTGCCGTGGCTGGATCAGCGCCGGCCGGACGTCGTCTGTCTGCAGGAGACCAAGCTCGCCGACGATCGGTTCGCCGAGCTGCTCGGCGACGAGCTCGCCGACCGCGGGTATGCGGTCGCGGCTCACGGCGAGCCGGCGTGGAACGGCGTGGCGATCCTCTCGCGTGTGGGCCTGGACGACGTCGTGGCGGGGCTCCCCGGTGCGCCGGGCTTCCCGGATCCGGAGGCGCGCGCCGTGTCCGCCACCTGCGGCGGGATCCGGGTGGTCTCGGTGTACGTGCCGAACGGGCGCGTGCCGGGCTCGGAGCACTACGAGTACAAGCTCGCCTGGTTGGAGGCACTGCGGGAGGCGGTCGCCGCCGGCCCGGAGGCGACGGTCGTGTGCGGCGACGTGAACATCGCGCCGGCCGACGCCGACGTCTTCGATCCGGACGCCTATATCGGCCAGACGCACGTCACACCGGCAGAGCGCGCGGCGCTGGCGGAGCTGCAGGCGCTCGGCCTGCGCGACGTCGTGCGAGATCGCTGGCCGACCGAGCGGGTCTTCACGTACTGGGACTACCGGGCGGGGATGTTCCATCAGGACCTCGGGATGCGGATCGACCTGGTGCTGGCCGGCGCGCCGGTCGCCGACCGGGTGCGGGCGGCGTGGGTGGATCGGCACGCCCGCAAGGGCAGCGGGCCGAGCGATCACGCACCGGTGATCGTCGACCTGGACGAGGCGCCGGACGGGGACATCGGGCCCGTCGTGCCGGCGCCGTCGGCTCCGGTGACCAGGCGCGGCGCCAAGAAGCTCCCGCAGGCGCCGTAGCCCGTCATTCGCGCGGGCGGTCGCGATCGCGCGACGGCTGGACGCGCTTCGGCTCGCCGGGCATCTTCGGATAGTCGGGCGGATACGGCATGTCACCCGCGGCGTCGCGCTCGTACAGGTCGAGCAGCGGCTGCAGCGAGTGGGCGGTCGCGTCGATGGCGGCGTGGCGGTCGCCGGCCTCGGCGAAGCGCCCGGGCATGGTCGCGACGGTGAAGTCCTCGGGCGCGACCTCCGCGAGCTCGTCCCAGGTCACCGGTGCGGAGACGGGCGCGCCCGGCTTCGGCCGCACGCTGTAGGCCGATGCGATGGTGCGATCGCGCGCGTTCTGGTTGTAGTCGACGAAGATGCGCTCGCCGCGCTCCTCCTTCCACCACTTGGTCGTCACCTGGCCCGGGAGGCGCCGCTCGAGCTCGCGCCCGAACGCGATCGCGGCGTGGCGGACGTCCGTGAACGTCCAGCGCGGTTCGATCCGGACGTAGATGTGCACGCCGCGGCCGCCCGAGGTCTTCGGGAAGCCGGTGTAGCCGAGCTCGTCCAGGAGCACCCGCGCCTCGGCGG
>JAXDGC010000082.1:0-2848 GCA_034665245.1 Solirubrobacteraceae bacterium
GCCAGCCGCTGGCGCGAGGACACCTTCGAGCCGCCCGCCGCCCGCACCGAAGCTGCCGACGAGGCGATCGCGGCGCTCGCGGACCGGGGATCGCCGGCGCACGACGGGCTCGCCGCGCGCCTGGCCGGCTTCCGCTCCGAGGCGGGCCGGCTCGAGCTCGAGCTGCAGCCGATGCGCTGGTCGCTGCGGCTCGTCCGCGAGGACGCGTCGTCCTCGCTGGCCGCGCTGTGCGTCACGCGCTCCGCCGACGGTCAGTGGCTGGCGGGCCGGCGCGCGCCGTGGGTCGCCACGTGGGCCGGGCGCTGGGCGCTGGGCGCCGGTGGGGCGGTCGAGGTCGGCGAGGACCCGGTCGAGACCCTCACGCGCGAGCTCGAGGAGGAATGGTCGGTGACGCCGGAGCGCCTGACGGTGGAGGCGCTCGTGTGCCTGCCCAACCGGCTGGCGATGCTCGTCGGGCTGGCCTGGCTGCCCGACGGCGTCGAGGTCACGCCCGACGCCGAGCACGACGCGCTCGCCTGGTGGCCGCGGGACCCGTCCGACTGGCCGCACGAGGACGCCGATCCGGCGCTGCGCAGGATGACGTCGCTGCTCGTATGAGCACCGTCCTCCGCCGGCCCGTCCTCCGCTACGGCTCCTACGCGCACTCGATCGTCTACTCGGTGCTGCTGTGGGCGGCGATCACGGGGCGCGAGGACATCGTGTCCGTGCTCGGCTGGGTCCACGGCATCGGCTGGATCGTCATGTCACTGCTCTGCCTCGCCGCCGTGAAGCGCCGCGTGATCCCGCCGTGGCTGGGCGTGATGGTCGCCGTGGTGGGCGGCGTGGGGCCGTTCGCGGGCAGCCTCGGCTTCTACCTGGAGGAACGCCGCGTCCGCCAGAGAACAAGGTCGCCCCGAGCCGCCGTCGAAAAGGTATCCTGAGGTACCCAAATGGCAGTTGACACCACGGTCCAGGTTGTCATGCCGGCGATGGGAGACTCGGTCTCCGAGGGCACCATCCTGGAATGGCACAAGCAGGAAGGCGATTCCGTCTCCGAAGACGAGACGATCGTCGAGATCTCCACGGACAAGGTCGACGCCGAGGTGCCCTCCCCCGCGTCGGGCACCGTGGTCAAGCTCCACGTCGCCGAGGGCGAGACCGTGCACGTCGGAGCACTGCTCGCCGAGATCGCCCTCAACGGTTCTGCGAGCGCCGAGGGCAACGGCGCGGCGACGCTCCCCGAGCCCGCGGCCGCGCCCGCCGAGGCCGCTCCCGCCCCCGAGGGCGAGGCGGTCGAGATCACCATGCCCGCGATGGGCGAGTCGGTCTCCGAGGGCGTCATCCTCGAGTGGGCCAAGCAGCCGGGTGACCAGGTCGAGGAGGACGAGACGATCGTCGAGATCTCCACCGACAAGGTCGACGCCGAGGTGCCGGCGCCCGCCGCGGGCGTGATGGGCGAGATCCTCGCCCAGCCCGGCGACACCGTGACGGTCGGCCAGGTGATCGGGCGCATGACGTCGGGACCGGGTGGCGCTCCAGCGGCCGCCCCCGAGGCCAAGCCGGCCGAACCCGCCGAGCCGGGCGAGCCCAAGGAGGTCGTGCTCGACGACGGCATCCGCATCTCGCCGGTCGCCCGCCGCGTCGCCCAGGCCGAGGGCATCGACGTCTCGGGCATCCAGGGCACGGGGCCGGCCGGCCGGATCCAGAAGGAAGACGTGCTCGCCGCCGCTGCGGGCAACGGTAAGCCCGCGACCGGGCCGGCCGCCGAGAACGCCACCCTGATCAAGGGCGCCCCGGCGATGCTCGTGCGCTACATGGACGAGTCGCGGTCGATCCCGACCGCCACCTCATTCCGCACGATCACCGTGACGGTGCTCGACGCGCGCCGCAAGGAGCTCAAGAACGCCGGCCACAAGGTCTCCTTCACCCATCTGATCGCCTACGCGGTCGCGCGCGCCGCGACGGAGCAGATGCCGGTCATGGCGCACCACTTCGCCGCGATCGACGGCAAGCCGCACCGAATCGACGACGACGCGGTGAACCTCGGCATCGCGGTCGACGTGGAGAAGAAGGACGGCGGGCGGACGTTGATGGTGCCGGTGATCCGCGACGCCGGCCGGCTCACGTTCTCCGGCTTCGTCGGCGCGTTCAACGACCTGATCGCCCGCGCCCGCGAGAACAAGCTGACCGCCGACGACCTCGTCGGCGCCAACGTCTCGCTCACGAACCCGGGCGGCATCGGCACGATCGCCTCGGTCCCGCGGCTGATGACCGGCCAGGGCACGATCGTCGCCACCGGCTCGATCGGCTACCCGCCGGGGCTCGCCTCGATCGGGTCGATGATCGGCGCCGAGAAGGTGATGACGATGACGTCGACCTACGACCATCGCGTCATCCAGGGCGCCGAGTCGGGCAGGTTCCTCCAGGTCGTCGAGGCCTACCTGCAGGGCGAGCACGGCTTCTACGAGGCGATCTTCAAGGACCTCGAGGCGCTGCTCGGCCCCGCGCCGCAGCCGCCCGCCCCGGCCGCCGCCGCCGCGACCGCGCGCGACGGGAAGCCGGCCGAGGCCGGCACCCCGCCGAGCGAGGAGCTGCTGCAGGCGGTACAGGCCGCGGTGTCGCTGGTCAAGGCCCATCGCATGCACGGCCACCTCGCGGCCAAGCTCGACCCGCTCGACTCGGACCCCGAGGGCGATCCCGCGCTCGATCCCGAGCCGCTAGGCCTGACCCCCGAGCTGATGGCCCAGATCCCCGCGCGGATCCTGCGCACGCACGTCCCGGGCGCCACGCTCGCCGACGCGCTGCCGCACCTGCGCGAGACCTACTGCGGCACGATCGCCTACGAGATCGAGCACATCTCCTCGCACCG
>JAXDGC010000083.1:0-7281 GCA_034665245.1 Solirubrobacteraceae bacterium
CTATGAGCTGAGCGTCGAGAGCCTGCGTCGGGAACTCGCGAGCAGGGACCCCGCCTTCGTCCTGCGCGTGGTGGAGCGTGGCAGCGGCCGGATCGTGATCGACGGCAGCCGGCCGCAGCGCAGCGGCGTGCCGCTCGGCGTGCCGTCCAACGCTCGCTTCGCCCGCTTCGCCCGCACGGCCAAGCGGTCCGGGGTCGCCGACGTCGCCGGGCGGCCGAGCGCCTACCGCCGCCTCGAGCCCGTCGACGGCAACGCCAACCGCTGGGTCCTCGTCGCCTCTTCCGCCGCGCCCGCGCCCTCGCTGCTCGCCGACGCGGGGATCTTCCCGGGCGCGATGTTCGCCATCGCGCTGCTGCTGCTCACGCTCTCGCTGATCAGCCTGCGAGGCTCGCGCCGCGAGCTGGAGGCGGCCGCCTCGACCGACAGCCTCACCGGCCTCGCCAATCGCCGCGCGTTCGTCGCCGACCTGGACCGGCGCCTCCAGCGGGGCCGCGAGGCCGACCCGTGCGTGCTCATGCTCTTCGACCTGGACGGCTTCAAGAACTACAACGACACGTTCGGCCATCTCGCCGGTGACGCGCTGCTGCAGCGCCTGGGCCACGCACTGTCCGCGGCGGCGATCGCCGGCGGCGGCACCGCCTACCGGCTCGGCGGCGACGAGTTCTGCGTCCTGGCCGACGCCGCCGCCCGCGCCCAGCTCGAGGCGGCCTCCGTGGCCGCGCTGAGCGATCACGGCGAGGGCTTCGACATCGGCGCCTCGTTCGGCACCGTCCTGCTGCCCGCCGAGGGCAGCGAGTCCACCGAGGCGCTGCGGATCGCCGACCAGCGGATGTACGCGCAGAAGAACAGCGGCCGCGCCACCGCCGGCCGCCAGAGCACGGACGTCCTCCTGCGCGTGCTCGCCGAACGCCACCCCGACCTCGGCGAGCACATCCACAGCGTCGCGGCGCTCGCCCGCGACGTCGGGCGCAGCCTCGGCCTCGGCGCGGAGGACCTCGAACAGGTCGGCGACGCCGCCGAGCTCCACGACGTCGGCAAGATGGCCATCCCCGACACGATCCTCACCAAGCCCGGCCCGCTCGACGCCGAGGAGTGGGAGTTCATGAAACGTCACACGCTGATCGGCGAGCGGATCGTGGCCGCCGCGCCGGCGCTGGCGCCCGTCGCGCGGCTCGTCCGCTCCAGCCACGAACGCTGGGACGGCACCGGATACCCGGACGGGCTGGCCCGCGAGGAGATCCCGCTCGGCGCGCGCATCGTCGCGGTCTGCGACGCCTACGACGCGATCGTCTCCGACCGCGCCTACCGCGCGTCGCGCACGCCCGCCGAGGCGATGGCGGAGCTCGAGCGCTGTGCCGGCTCGCAGTTCGACCCGGCGATCGTCGAGGCGTTCGCCGCGTCCCTCATCGAGGCGGGCGCCAGCTCGCGCTGAGCTCTCGCGCCTCCGTCCAGCGCTCGCGCTCGAGCGAGCGCCGCGCGGGCGCGAGCTGTGGCTCGGCGACGAGGTCGAGCGGGACCTCGGGCAGGGCCTCGGGCCGGTCCCAGACTCCGGCGGCAAGGCCTGCGAGGGTCGCGGCGCCGAGGGCGGTGGAATCGGAACGGGCCGTGCGCCTTGCAGGCAGGCCCGTCAGGTCGGCGAGGCGCTGGACGATCCACTCCGAGCGCGAGAGGCCGCCGTCGACCCACAGCGCGTCGAGATCGACCGCCTCGACCGCGTCGGCGACCTGGTGGAGGATGCCGTCGAGGACCGCTCGCGCCAGGTCCGCGCGGGTGGTGCCGAGACGCAGGCCGAGCACGGCCGCCTGGGCCCCCGCATCCCAGGTCGGGCTGCCGAAGCCCTGGAAGGCGGGAACGCAGACGACGCCGGGATCCCCTGCGCCGGCTGCGCTGACCAGCGAGTCGAGCTCCGGCCCCGCCGGGAGCGCGCCCATGCGCGTGAACCAGTCCACGGCCGCGCCGGCCGTCGGGATGAAGCCCTCGAGCGCGTAGCTGGTGGTCCCCTTCCGTCGCCATGCGCAGGAGGCGAGGATGCCGTCCGGCGGCCGCGGCGCGGTCTCGCCCGCCTGCGCAAGCACGAAGGCGCCCGTTCCCAGCGTCACCTTCGCCGCGCCGGGCTTCCAGCAGCGCAGCCCGAACAGCGAGGCCTGCTGGTCGCCGGCGGCGGCCCGGACGGGGACGCCGCCGATCACCGCGTCGATCGCGTCCGAGTCCACGATCGGCGGCAGCAGCGCTCGCGGGACGCCGAACAGCTCGAGCAGCTCCTCGTCCCAGTCCAGCCCGCCCAGCGGGCACAGCAGCGAGCGCCCCGCGTTGCCGGCATCGCACACGTGGATCCCGGCCAGGCGGTGCAGGAGCCAGGACGCGACGTCCCCGTAGGCCAGGTCCTCCGCGGCGGCGTCGACGTCGTCGAGCAGCCGGCGCAGCTTCGTCGCCGGGAAGGTCGCGTCGAGCTCGAGCCCGGTGCGCTCGCGCACGAGCGCCTCGTGGCCCTGCGCGCGCAGCTCGGCGCACGCCGCGTCGGTCCGCCGGTCCTGCCACACGATCGCCGGGTGGACGGCGCGGCCCGTCGCGCGCTCCCAGACCACGAACGTCTCCGTCTGGTTGGCGATGCCGAGCGCCGCCACGTCGCCCGGGTCGGCGCCCGCGGCGGCCAGGGCGCCGGCGATCGCGCGCTCCGCCGACTCCGCGATCGCCTCCGGGTCCTGCTCCACGAGCCCGGGACCCGGGAACGACGAGGCGACGGCGACCGAGAGGGAGCCGAGCTCGCGCAGCGCGTCGTCCAGGACCACGCAGCGCGTGCTCGAGGTGCCCTGGTCCAGCCCGGCGACGAGCGGGCTCACCGCCGCACCGGCGCGTCCAGGGGCTCGGCCAGCGCCGCGCGGTACGCCGCGAGTGCGCTCTCGTCGTCGCGCTCGGCCTCGGCGGCACGCGCCGCCGCGACCCTTGCGCGCCATCCCTCCGCCTCCCGGCGCGCCCGCTCCGCGCTCCAGTCGAGCGCACCGGCCATCAGCGCCGCCGCGGGCGCGGCGGCGCCGAGCCCGCGGTCGGGCGCGGTGAGGGCGAGGCGCGTGCGCCGCTCGAGCACGTCGTCGAGGCGGAGCGCGCCCTCGTGCGTGCACGCGTGGACCACCTCGGCGCACAGGTGCCCGCCCCCGCCCTCGAGCGGCTCGGCGAGCTCCGGCCGCGCGGCGATGAGCGCGACCAGCTCCTCGACGCGGTCGCCGTAGCGGCGCACCAGGCGCTCGACGGCGGCCGCCGGGAGGCCCGCCCGTGCGGCGAGCGCGGCGCGGTCGACCCGGCCGAGGTCGGCGCCGGCGAGCGGGACCTCACGCGTGACCGACGGCGCGTTCGTCCCCAGCGCGCGGGCGACCGCGTCGACGAGATCGGCGGCCATGACCCGGTAGGTCGTGTACTTGCCGCCCGCGATCGTCGTGAGCCCCGGCGCCGGCGACTCGACGACGTGCTGCCGGCTGATGCGGGTCGTGTCGCTGCGAGCCGCCTCGGCGACGAGCGGCCGCAGGCCTGCCGTCACCCCGTGGACGTCGTCGCGCCCGAGCGGCTCGGAGAGCAGGGCGTTCGTCTTCGCGAGCAGGTAGTCGATGTCGGCGCCGGTGGCGACGGGCCGGTCGGGACCCAAGGTCCACGGGGTGTCGGTGTCGCCGATCAGCCAGCCACCCTGCCACGGGATGACGAACAGCACGCTCTTCTCCGTCCGGGCGAGCACCCCGGTCCGCATCGGGATGCGGTCGCCGGCGACGAAGACGTGGATGCCCTTCGACGGCACGATGCGCCGCGACGAGCGCCCGCCCGCGAGCTGGCGCAGCCGGTCGGTCCAGACGCCGGCGGCGCACGCGACGTGCCGCGCACGCAGCACGAGCGTCTCCCCGCTCTCGTCGTCGACCGCCTCGACCTCGCCCGCCGACCGGAAGCCCGTGACCCGCACCCGGGTGGCGAGCTGGGCGCCGTGGGCGGCGGCGGTGCGCGCGACGACCGCGACCATGCGCGCGTCGTCCTCGCCCGCATCGTGGAACTGCACGCCGCCCAGGAGCGCGTCCGGGCGCAGCGCCGGGGCGGCCGCCAGCGCGCGGCGCCGGCCCAGGTGCCGGTGACGGGGCACGGATCGCGCCCCGCCGAGCGTGTCGTAGAGCGCGAGCCCCGCGCCGAGGTAGGCGCGCTCCCAGCCGCGGCCTCGCAGCGGCCACAGGAACGGCACGGGCGTGACGAGGTGCGGAGCGAGCCGCGTCAGCAGCAGCTCGCGCTCGCGCAGCGCCTCGCGGACGAGCCCGATGTCGCCCATCTCGAGGTAGCGCAGGCCGCCGTGGATGAGCTTGCTCGAGGCGCTGGAGGTCCCCGCCGCGAAGTCGAGCGCCTCGACGAGCGCGACCCGCAGACCGCGTGTGGCCGCGTCGAGCGCTGTCCCCACACCCGTGATCCCGCCGCCGATCACGAGCAGGTCGAGCTCCCCCTCGCCCGCGGCCGCGAGCGCCCGCCGCCGCGCGGCGGCGTCGAGCCTGCCGTCGCTCACTCAGGCTCCGGGTCGAACAGCGGCCGCAGCGCGGCGTAGAGCCGGCGGTGGCGCCGGTGCAGGTCGTCGTAGACGCCGCGCAGCTCCGGGTCGGGTTGCACGTGCGGGCCGCGCGGGCCGGCCATCGCGCGGGCCGCCTCGGCGACCGTCGGGTGCAGCCCCGCGCCCGCCGCCGCGAGCATCGCGGCCCCGCGCGCGGTCGTCTCGACGTCGTCGGGGCGGCACACCGGGAGCCCGGTGACGTTCGCCCGCAGCTGGCAGAGCAGCTTGCCCTTCGCCCCGCCGCCGACGCAGACCACCTCGCTCGGAGCGTGCCCGGCGGCGCCGATCGCCTCGATCACGTCGCGCAGCGCGAGCGCGTTGCCCTCGAGCAGCGCGCGGGCGAGGTGGGCGCGTCCGTGCGCCGCGGTCATCCCGAACCAGGCCGCGCGCGCGTGCGAGTTCCACTCCGGGGCCATCGCGCCCGCCAGCGCCGGCACCCACGAGACGCCCCCGGCGCCGGGGGGCGCGCACTCGGCGAGCTCATTGAGCAGCTCGTAGACGTCGGCGCCGCTCTCCGCGGCGGCGGCCGCCTCCGGACCGCCGAGCTCGTCGCGGAACCAGCGGTAGGCGCCGCCGGACAGCCAGCCGGGGTTCTCCAGCAGCCATGTCTCCGGGTCGGCGTGCGGATGCAGCTCGACGAGCCCGGTCGGGTCGTGCGCCGGCTCGGCGACCACGGCGCACACCGGCTCGGCCGTGCCCATGACGTCGCACACGACCCCCGGCTCGACGACGCCCGCGCCGAGCGTCGCGGCCATCTCGTCGCCCGCGCCCATCACGACGAGCGTGCCGGCGTCCAGCCCCGTCGCCTCCTGCAGCCAGCCGTCGACCGGGCCGAGGACGGCGTCCGGCCGCAGCACGGGCGCGAGGCGCTCCGGGTCGACCTCGAACGCCGCGCACGCGTCCTCCGCCCACTCGCGCGTGCGTGGATCGAGCAGTCCCGTCGAGGACGCGTTCGAGGGATCGACGCCGAGCGTTCCCGAGGCGCGCCAGGCGACCCACGACCCGGGCAGCAGGAAGGCCGCGGCGTCGCGGTGGACCTCGGCCTCGTGCGCCGCGAGCCAGGCGATCTTCGCGCCGACGTGCCCGGGGTCGATGTTGCAGCCGGTGAGCGCGCGCAGCGCGTCCGGGTCGGTGCGCGCGGCCACGCCCTCGCACTCCTCGCCCGCGCGCCGGTCGCACCAGATCAGCGCCGGGTGCAGCGGCCTGCCGTCGGCGGCGGCGGCGACGAGCCCGTCGAGCTGCGAGCCGAACGAGAGCGCGACGATCTCGCGCCCGCCGGTCGCGGCGCGGATCCGCGAGAGCGTGGCGACGAGGGCGGCCGTCCACTGGCCGGGGTCCTGCTCGGCCCACCCCGCCCGCGGGTAGCTCAGCGCGTGCGGCTCGTAGGTCGTGGCGACCAGCGTCCCGTCGGGCTCCAACGCCTGCGCGCAGGTGCCCTGGGAGCCGACGTCGACGCCGACGACAAGGGGCGCCCCGTCGTTCAGCGCTCCCCCTCGCCGGGGCCGCGCCTCAGGAGGCTGAACGTGAAGGCATCGGCGACGTAGTGCTCGCGCGAGACGAGCACGGCGACTCCGTCGGCGGCGCGATCGACCTGGTCGATGGTGAGCAGCAGGGTGCCGCGGGGGACGTCGAGGCGGCGCGCGAGGTCGCCGTCGGCGTTGCGCGGCGTCAGGTCCGCGACGCCGTGGTCGACGGCCAGGCCACGCGCCGCGAGCGCGGCGTAGATCGAGCCCTCGGGGATCGCCGGCAGCGCCTCCGGCGCGATGTGCTCGATCCGGCACCAGTCGCTCACGTCGACGACCCGCCGCCCGTCGGCCGTGCGGACGCGGCGCAGCGAGCTCACCGGCGTGCCGTCCGGCACGCCGAGCGCGTCGGCGACGGCGGGGGGAGCGGGCACCGCGCCCGAGGTCTCCTCCACCGTGCCGGGCTCCATCCCGGTCGACCGGATCAGCGAGGAGACGCCGAAGTTGCGGCCGAGGTCGTGCGGCAGCGCCGGGCGGTAGGTGACGTAGGTCCCCGACCCGTGCCGGCGGCTGACGACGCCGTCTTCCTCGAGCATCGTGATCGCCGCGCGCATCGACGACCGCGAGACGGCCTCGCGCCGGGCCAGCTCCGGCTCCGACGGGATGCGGTCGCCCGGCCGCCACTCGCCGGCCAGGATGCGCGTCCGCAGCTCCTGCGCGAGGCTGTGGCGCAGCGACCGGCGCGTCTCGGTCACGGCGCGACGACGACCTTCAGCGCCTCCCCGGCGCGGATGCGCGGGAAGGCGTCGGGCGTCTCGTCGAGGCCGATGATGTCCGAGACCACGGAGCGGATCCCGCCGGCGTCGGCCGCCAGCATGTCGAGCGCCGCGACCTGGTCGCGATGGCGCGAGGCGTAGGAGCCGTGGACCTGGACCTCCTTGTAATGCAGGATGTTCGACGGGAACTCGATGTGCGTGGTGCCCTTCGGCAGGCCGCCGAAGAACAGCACGCGCCCACGCGGAGCGGCCATCTCCATCGCGTCCTGCTGGGCGATGTCGCTCGAGCAGGCGACGATCACCACGTCGGCGCCGAAGTCGGACGTCGCACGCATCACGGCCGCCTGCCCGTCCTGGTCGTCGGTGTCGATGTAGGCCACGCGATCGTCGCCCACGATCGCCCGCGCGAGCTCCAGCCGGCCGGCGGCGCGCTCGAGCATCAGCACCTGGCCGGCGCCCTGCAAACGGGCCAGCG
>JAXDGC010000084.1:0-10682 GCA_034665245.1 Solirubrobacteraceae bacterium
TCACGCATTCCCCGCCGTCGGTGTAGGCGCGCTCGATCTGGAACGCGCAGCGCTCGCGCGGCTGGCCGGCGAGCTTGACGACGCCGAAGCCCGAGCGGCTCTTCTCGGCCTCGGCGAACAGCTCGACATCGATCTCCGTCGCGAAGACCTTGTGGAGGCAGCCCATGTAGCGGCGCCCGCTGAGCGGATCGTCGTACTGGTAGAGCGCGGGGCAGTTCGAGGCGATGCACGAGGACGGCTTGATCACGCGGTCGCAGAACGTCGAGCACTGCCGACACTCGTTCGCCTTCGTCCTTCGCGCCATGCGCGCCATGGCGGAACCTTACGGGTCGCGGAAGCCCGTTCGCCACGTCGCATGGACGGCCGTCCAGCCGAGCACCGAGCGGGCACGCTCGTTGGCCGCGCCTTCCAGGGATTTCTGCCACGCGAGCAGCGCGCGGCCGCCGAGCAACCTCACCGGCAGCTCGGGCAGCCTCCGCGGCGGCGGCGCGCCGACCGCGGCGGCGAAGGCGGGCAACCAGGCTGAGGTGGGCGCCGGGTCGCCGTCGACGACGTTGTAGACCCCGGATGGCGCGTCGAGCGCGGCGACGGTCGCTGCCACGGCGTCCTCGACGTGTACGAAGGAGTACACGCCCGCGCCCTTGCCGACGAGCGGGAAGCGGCGCTTGCGCACCATCTCGGCGACCGCGGAGCCGGGCGAGTACCACGTGCCGGGGCCGGTGAGGAAGCCGTAGCGCAGCACGACCCCGCCCGCCGCGAGCGCGTCGCCCTCGAGCTCCGCGACCACCTTCGCCGTCTCCCCGATCATGCCGGGCGCGTCGGTCCACAGCGGCGTGTCCTCGTCGCGCAGCCCCGGCTCCCCGGTCGGGCGGTAGAAGAACGCCACGCTCTGGGCGACGTAGCGCTCGGCGCCCGCGGCGCGGGCGGCGGCGAGCAGGTTGCGCCCGCCCTCGCCGCGGGTGCGGTTGTTGGCGGCGTAGGCGGCCTTGACGCCGCGCGCGCTCGGCGCCCGGGGGAGGTCGGTGAGCTGGTTGACGACCGCATCGGGGCGCGCCGCCGCGACGGCACGGGCGAGCGCGGAGGCGTCGAAGGCGTCGACGAGCACCGGCGTCGCGCCGGCGTCCGCGATCGCCCCGGCGCGCTCGGAGGAGCGCGTCGTCCCGGTCACCTCGTGGCGCGCGGCGACCAGCGCCGGCACGAGCCGGCGGCCGATCGCACCACTCGCGCCTGCGAGGAAGACCCGGATGGCCGGAAGCTAGCCGAAGGCCGCCTGCACCTCGCCGTAGTAGCTCCACACCTCGGCGTCGACCATGCCGCGAGAGACCTTCGCGGGGTCCTCGTTGTCCCACATCCGCTTGAGCGAGGTCATGATCCCCGGGTCGCCGCCCGTGAACATCGCGACGAGCTCCCGCCCGCGCTCGGCGAGCGGGCGCAGCTTCGGGTCGGCCGGGTCGGTGCCGGCGTCCATCTCGGCGCGCAGGGTGGCGAAGATCTCCGCCCACTCGCGCTCGACGTCGCCGATCGCGTCCTCGCCGAGCGCCTGCCGGCGCTGCTCGAGCTCGTCGAGCTGGTCCGGCGTGTAGTAGCGCTGGCGCATGGTCATCTCCTCGATCGTGGTCAGGAAGTCGTCGGTGTCGAGCCGCTCGAGCAGCCCCCGCAGGCGCGCCTGCAGCTGCCGCTCGTGCTCCATCTGGGCCTCGAGCCGCGCGAGGTGGTCCTCGACGGCCGCGCGCGGGTCGAAGTCCTCGCGGTCGAGCGCCGCGGCGATCGCGTCGAGCGGGAACCCGAGCGAGCGCAGCGACACGATCCGGTACAGCCGCCGGACGTCGGCCTCGCCGTAGACACGGTGGCCGCCGTCCGAGCGCTCCTCGGGGGAGAGGAGGCGGATCTGGTCGTAGTGATGGAGCGTCCGAACGGTCAGCCCCGTGCGTCTCGCGAGCTCGCCGATCTTCCACATGGGCAGACCGTACGGCCTCACGTTACGTCAGGTTCAAGGGCTGACGTTCTGGACATGCGTCCAGACCCCCTACGCCGGTAGGCAGGGTCCGGCCGATACAGACGGCGGGGCGGGCATGGAGAAGGCAAGGATGCTTGGCCCGCCCCACCTAACTTCCTTATCGGCAGCTCCACGAGCGAGTCGAGTCGGGTCAGCACCCCATGTGTCGTGGGGCGAAGTTTTCTCCGCTTCGCCTCCACGCCGGCGTGACCGACACCACCACACTCCTGCTCGTCGAGGACGACCTCGGGCTGCGGACGTTCCTCGCCGACAACCTCACCGCGGACGGCTTCAACGTCCTGCTGGCCGACTCGGTGCGCGACGCCGTGCGGCTGCTCGAATACCGGCAGCCCGACATGGCGCTCGTCGATCTCGGGCTGCCCGACGGCTCCGGCCTCGACCTGATCCGGCGGGTGCGCGCGGCCGACGGCGTCGCCTCACGGCTCGATCCCGGCGTGCCGCTCGTGATCCTGACCGGCCGCGCGTCCGAGCTCGACCGCGTGCGTGGCTTCGAGCGCGGGGCCGACGACTTCGTCTGCAAGCCGTTCTCCTACGCCGAGCTGCGCGGGCGGGTCCTCGCGATCCTGCGCCGTACCCGGCCGCGCCAGGTGCTCGGGCGCCTCCGGGTCGGCGACCTCGAGATCGACCCGCCGTCGCGCGAGGTGCGCCTGCGCGGGCGGCGCGTCGAGCTGTCGCAGAAGGAGTTCGCGCTGCTCAAGGCGCTCGCGGGCTCGCCCACGCGGGTCTTCACGAAGGAGGAGCTGTTGCGCGACGTCTGGGGCTTCCGGTCGATGGGCGCGACCAGGACGCTGGATTCGCACGCCTGCCGGCTGCGTCAGAAGCTGGGCACCGCCGGCGACCGCTTCGTCGTCAACGTGTGGGGTGTCGGCTACCGCCTGGTCGACGGCCCGGTGGAGGCGGCGGCATGAGCGGCCTCGCCTGCCTCGGATGGGCCGCCGCCGCGATGTGCGGCGCGCTCGCCGCGCTGCTGCAGGCGCGGCTCGTGCGCCACGCGGCGCTCGTCGCCGACGCAGGCCATGAGCTGCGCGGCCCGTTGTGCGCGGCCCGGCTGGGGCTCCACGGGCTCGACGACGAGGAGCGCGCCGCGGCGCTCGACCTGGAGCTGCGCCGCGCCGCGCTCGCGCTCGACGACCTCGCGGCGGCCTGTGACGGCCGGCGCGCGGGCGAGCGCGCTCAGCTGGTCGACGTCGGCGCGCTGCTCGACGACGCCGCCGAGGCGTGGCGGCCACTGGCGCGCGCGTTCGGCGCCGAGCTGGCGGTCGAGCCGTTGCGCGGCCGCGCGCTCGTCCGCGCCGACCCGATCCGGCTCGCGCAGGCGTGCGGCAACCTCGTGGCGAACGCCGTCGAGCACGGCGCGTCACCCGTGCGCGTGCGCGGGCGTGTGCTCGCGGGACGCGTGCGCGTCGAGGTGCAGGACGCCGGGCCCGGGCTGCCCGGCCCGGTGCGGGATCTGGTGGGCAGCGCTCGGCGTGGCGGTGTGCGGAGTCTCGTCGGCCGGCCGGCACGCTCCGGCCGTGGCCGGGGGCTCGTGATCGCGGCCGGGATCGCCGAGCGCCACGGCGGGCGGCTGGCGGCGGCCCCGAGCGCGCGCGGCGCCTGCCTCGTGCTCGAGCTGCCCTGCGCCGACGGATCGCCCCCGCGCGGCCGATGAGCCGGCGGCGCCGCGGCGCGCTGCTGATCGGCCTCGCGCTCGCGCTCGGCGGCCTCGCCGCCTCGGACGTCGGGCGTCGCGAGGCCGCGGTGCGCGCGCAGCTCGCGCCGCTGGTCGACGTCGTCGTCGCCGATCGCGACCTGCCGCCCGGACGGCGGGTCCGCCCGGCGGACCTCGCCCTGCGGCGCATCCCCGCTCGCTACGCGCCCGTCGGCGCCGCATCCGTGCCAGAGGAGGTCGTGGGCCGACGCCCGGTCGCAGGCGTGGCCCCCGGCGCCTACCTCGGCCCCGGCGAGCTCGAGGACGAGACCGCCCCGCGTCCGCCGGCGATCCGCCGCGGCGAGCGGGCGGTCGAGGTCGCCGGGACCGGATCGGCCGAGCTCGTGGTCCCGGGCGCACGCGTCGACGTCCTGGTGGTCCCCGAGCGCGGCGGCGCGCGGCTCGCGCTCACCGGCGCCGACGTGCTCTCCGCGCGGCCGCTCGCGGCCACGGACGGCGGGGACGCGGCGCGCGTCGCCGCGACGTTGCGCGTGACCGCCCGCCAGGCGCTCGCCCTCGCCTCGCTCGAGGCCGGCGCGCGCGAGGTGCGGCTGCTCGCGCGCACCAGCTAGGCGCAGGGGGGCGAGTCCGGCTCGCCCGCCGCCTCCAAGCGGCCATGAAGAAGCCACTCACCGCCGTCCTCCTCACCGTCGCGATGCTCGCCGTCGCACCGAGCCCCGCGCATGCGGGGTCCTACGTCCTCGTCGGCTGCGCCGACCTCGCCGGCGCCCTCGGTCCCGGGCACGTCGCGCGCCCGGCCGACGGCTGGTTCCTCGAGCGGGGCGTCTACCCGTCTCGACAGGACTGCGCGGCGGGGCGCAGCGGCCGCGGGATCTACGCGACCGGCAGCCAGGAGCCCAACCTCTTCCGGCTCGACGCGCCACCCGGCACGACGATCTCCCGTCTCGTGCTCACCTACCGTGCGCATCTCTCCGGCGCCGCCGAGTGGGCGGTGCCGACCTTCGTCGTGCAGGCGGGCCATGGCGGCGGCTGGGAGTACATCGACCCCGCACGCGGCTACATCGGTGCGGATCCGATCGACTTCGGCGGCGACCGGGCGGTCGCCGACGCGCACGGCGCCGACGCGCTGCGGCTCGGCACGCGCTGCGACCTCCGCGGCCCCTGCGTCGAGGGTGGCCAACCCGCCGCGCGGTTCCACGCGCTCGCCGTCGTGCTGCGCGACGACCGCGCACCGAACGCCGCGATCGGCGCGCCCGGCGGCCATGTCCGCGGCACGCTCGACCTGCCGGTGGGGGCGACGGACGAGGGCGGGGGCGTGTTCGAACGGACGGTGTCGATCGACGGGCACGCGCTCGCCGGCGGCGCGCTCTGCCGGACAGTGCCTGCGTCCGTCGGGCCGATGCGCCACGTCGTCCGCCGCGTGCCCTGCCCGCTCGACGCTCCGGCGCACGTCCGGCTCGACACCCGCACGCTCGCCGACGGCCGGCATGAGCTGGCTGCGCGAGCGGAGGATGTCGCAGGCAACGCGCGCACCGCCGAGGCCGCGATCCTCGTCGACAATCGGCCGCCGGTCGCGGGCACGGTCGGGCTTGCGGGCGAGGCCGCCGTCTCCGAGGCGCTGACCGCGGAGCCGACCGGCTTCGCCGGGGAGGACGTCGCCTACGCGTACCGCTGGCAGCGGTGCGGCGCCGCGGGTGAGGGCTGCGCGGAGCTCGGGGGAGCGGTCGAGCGCACCTACGCGCTGCGACCCGGCGACGCCGGCCACCGCGTCCGTGCCGTCGTGTCGGCGACCGACGGCGGCGGCAGCGTGCAGGTTGCGTCTGTGCCGAGCGCGGTCGTCGCCGACCGGGGGACGGGCCCGAGCGGCGGGTTCTCCGCCGCTGCGCCGAGCGCCCCGGCGGGCCGACTGACGGCCTGGCTGGAACGAGGGCGCCGCCGTCTCCATGCGGCGACCGTGCGCTGGCCGACCCGCGTGCGCATCCGCGGGCGCCTGACCGATCGCAGCGGACGCCCGCTGCCGCGCACGGCGGTGCGGATGCTCGAGCGCGTCGACGGGCGGCGCTGGCGCGCGATCACCGGCGTGCGCACCCGGCGCGACGGGCGCCTGACGGCCTTCACCAGGATCGGGCCGTCGCGGCATCTGCGGCTGGTCTACGGCCGCGCGTCGGCGAACCTGCGGCTGCGCGTCCGGGCGACCGCCCGCGTCAGCGTGCGCCGAGCGGGCGCGCTGACCCTCGTCTCGGGGCGGCTGCTCGGCGGCCGCGTGCCGCCCGCGGGCGTGCGCGTGCGTCTGCAGGCCCGGGACGGGTCACGCTGGTCGACCCGCGCGACGCTGCGCACGGACGGCCTCGGCCGGTTCTCCGCGACCGGCCGCGCGCCGGCCGGCGTCCGGCTGCGCATCGCGATCCCGACGCAAGCCGGCTACCCGTTCGCCCGCGGCGTGGCGCACCCGTGATGGACGCCGCCGCGCACGAGGCCGCCCTCGACGGCCTCGCCGGCTCGCTGCGCGAACGCATGCTCGCGCAGCCGCCCGAGCCGGGTGCGCACGACGACGCACGGGCGCGGATCCGCGCGCTCGTCGACCGCGAGGCGGGGATGCTCGACGAGCGCGCCCGCGAGGCGCTCGCGGAGCGGATCGCCGAGCGCTCGTTCGGGCTCGGGCCGCTGGAGCCGCTGCTCGCCGACCCCGAGGTCGACGAGATCCTCGTCTGCGGGACGGCGTCGGCCTGGATCGAGCGCGGCGGGCGCCTCGAGCCGACCGCGGCCCGCTTCACGTCCGAGGCAGAGCTGCGGCACGCGATCGAGCGCATCCTCGCGCCGCTCGGCCGCCGCGTCGACGAGGCCGAGCCGCTCGTCGACGCCCGCCTGCCGGACGGTTCGCGCGTCAATGTCGTCGTCCCCCCGCTCGCGCTCGACGGACCCGTGCTCACGATCCGGCGCTTTCGCCGCCGCGGCTTCAGTCCCGAGGAGCTGGTCGAGAACGGCACCCTGACCGCGCCTTTGGCAGAACTGCTCTCCCGGGCGGTACGCCGGCGCTGCAACCTGCTCGTCTGCGGCGGCACCGGCTCGGGCAAGACGACACTCCTCAACGCGCTGTCGAGCTTCATCGACCCGGGCGAGCGGGTCGTGACGATCGAGGACGCGGCCGAGCTCCGCCTGCGTCAGCCGCACGTCCTGCGACTCGAGTCGCGCCCGCCGAACCTCGAGGGCCGCGGTGAGGTCACCATCCGGCGCCTCGTCCGGAACGCGCTGCGGATGCGGCCCGATCGCATCGTCGTGGGGGAGGTTCGAGGTCCCGAGGCGCTGGACATGCTGACCGCGCTCTCCACCGGCCACGACGGCTCGCTCTGCACGGTGCATGCCGGCAGCGCGGCCGAGGCGCTGCGGCGGCTCGAGACGCTCGCGCTGATGGCAGACGTCGGCCTGCCGCACGCCTCGATCCGCGAGCAGGTCGCCGACGCGATCGACCTCGTCGTCTGCCAGGCCCGCGCCGCTGACGGCACCCGCTGCGTGACCTCCGTCGCCGAAGTCGTCCGCGTGGCCGGGGGCGCGGCCGCGCGCGAGATCTACACGCTGCGCGCGGGCCGGCCGACATGGCGCGCCCCGCTCGGCGACGACCTCGCCGGGCGGCTGGCCCGGGGATGAGCGCGGCCGCGCTCCTCGCCGCGGCCGCGGCCGGCGCCGGCGTGCTCGGGGCGTGGGAGTTCCTTGCGACGGCGGAGGGCGCGCGCGTGGCCGATCGGCTCGCGCTCGCACTGGCGCCGCTCGCCCGCGCGCGCCATGAGGGTCGGGCGCCGAGCGGAGCGGAGCGGCGGCGGCTTGCACTGCTCGCCGCCGGTGCGCTGCTCGCCGGCGGTTGGCTCCTCGGCGGCCCGATCCTCGGAGCGCTCACCGCTCTCTCTGGGCCGGCGGCAGTGCTCGCCGTCGTCCGTGCGCGGCGCGAGCGCTACCGCGAGGAGGTGGGCCGCGACGCGGCAGGTGCGGCCCGCGCGCTCGCCGACGCGATCGGGGCAGGCCATTCGATTCGCGGCGCGCTCACCGAGACCGCGCCGGGCCTGCCGGGAGCGGCGGGTCACGAGCTTCGGATCGCGGCGCGCGCCTTGGACATCGGCGAGCCGACGGAGGCGGTGCTCGAGCGGCTGCGTCTCCGCGCGGGCTGCCGCGCCTGGGACACCCTGACCGCCGCGATCCTGCTCCAGCGCGACGCCGGCGGGGACCTGCCCGCCCTGCTCCGCGACCTCGCGGCGGCGCTCGAGGCTGCACACCGACTCGAGCGGGACGCACGCACCGCCACCGCGCAGGCCAGGTTCACCGCCTGGCTCGTGGTGGCGTTGCCGATCGCGGCGGCGGCGCTCGCCGAGCTGGCCGCCCCCGGCTTCCTCGCCGCGCTGATCGTCGCGCCGCTCCCGGCCGCCCTCACCATCTGCGCCTTGCTGCTGCAGGCGGTCGGCCTCGTCGCGATCCACCGGATCGTGCGGGTGAGGCGCCCGTGACCGCCGCGACCCTCCTCGCCGCCGCGGCCGGCGTCGTCGCCGCTCTCGGCGCTACCGACCTCGCCCAGGCCGGGAGCGGCGCCCGCCGCGCGACCGCCGGCCGGCGCCTCGCTCTCTCGCTGCTCGCCCGTGCCGGGCGAGGCCTTGCGAGGCGTGCCCCGCGCGACCTCGCCGCGCGGCTCGAGGTCGCGGGCGTCCAGACCCCGCCCGGTGACGTGATGGCCGTGAAGACCGGATCGGCGCTCCTGGCGCTGCTCGCGACGCTGCCGCTCGTCGCCGATCTGCCGGGCCGCCTCGGGCTGCCGGCCTGCGCGCTCGCTGCCGCTGGTGCCTTCCTGGGTCCGGACGTGTGGCTCCGGCGCCGTGCGCAGGTGCGGAGGCTTGCGGTCGAGGCGGAGCTCGCGGACGTCCTGGACCTCCTGCGCGTGGCCCTGGCGGCCGGCCTCTCGGCCGGCCGGGCGCTCGCCGAGGTCGGCCGGCGACACCCGGGGACGCTCGCCGCGGAACTGCACCGCGCCGCGGATGCTGTCGCTCTCGGCGTCCCAGCCGCCGATGCGCTCACGCACCTCGAGCGCCGCTGCCCCGCCGCGGGGATCGTGCCCCTCACCGCCACGCTGCGCAGGGCAGCTCGTCACGGTACGCCGCTCGGCCCCGCACTCGAGGCCCAGGCCGCCGAGGCGCGTTCGCGCTCCGCCCGCGCACATGCCGAACGCGCCGCCCGAGCCGCGCCGCAGGTGCAGCTCGTGGTCGCGCTCGTACTCGTCCCCTCGGTCCTGTTGCTCGTGGCCGCCGCGCTCATCCCCGCCTAGATGACGTCAACTACGGCTGGGTGGGAGGTGGGAGCGAGCCGGCACGAGGCGACGAATGTCGCCTCTACCACCCAGGAGGGGGTGGAGACGACACTCGTGGCCGCCGGGCCGCTCCGCACCCATTCCTACCCAGCCGCCGTTGACGTCCGCGCCGCCGCGCGGGTGGTGGAATCGGTCATCTCGCTCCACGCTCGTTACCGTCCACCCAACCCCGACCGACCCACGAAAGCGAGCCAGAGTGACCGACGAGCCGGTGCCCCCTCCCGCAACCATGCGCGCGATTCGTCTCAAGGACGAGGGCCTCGACGGGCTCGTCTCCGAGCAGATCCCGACGCCCGAGCCGGGGGCGGGCGAGGCGCTCGTCCGCGTCCACGCCGCGGCCATCACCCGCGACGAGCTCGAATGGCCCACCGACCGCCTCCCCGCGATCCCGTCGTATGAGCTCTCCGGCGTCGTCGTCGACGTCGGGCCCGACGCCGACGAGAACCTTGTCGGCGAGGCCGTCTACGCCCTCACCGCCTTCGACCGCGACGGCGCGGCGGCCGAATACGCGGTCGTGCCGACCGGGCTGCTCGCCCCCAAGCCGCAACGGCTCGACCACGTCGAGTCGGCCGCCGTCCCGCTCGCCGCGCTGAGCGCGTGGCAGGCGCTCTTCGACCACGGGCAGCTGGCCGACGGCCGGCGCGTCCTGATCCACGGCGCGACCGGCGGGGTGGGGCGGTTCGCCACGCAGCTCGCCGGCGAGTCCGGCGCGCACGTGATCGCGGCGGTGTCGAGCCGCAACGTCGACTCGGCGCGTGCGCTCGGCGCCGACGAGGTGATCGACCACTCGACCACCCGCTTCGAGGATGCGATCGAGCCCGTCGACCTCGTCTTCGACACCGCCGGCGGGGACCACCTGCAGCGGTCGCCGGCCGTGCTGCGCGAGGGCGGCAGGCTCGTGTCGGTCGCCGAGGAGCCGCCGGACGGCGGCGTCTACTTCGTCGTCGAGCCGAACCGCGAGCAGCTGCTCGAGATCTCCAAGCACATCGACGCCGGCGCGCTGCGCCCGGCGATCGACGGCATCTTCGAGCTGTCCGACGCGCGCGCGGCGTTCGAGCGCAGCCTGTCGCGGGACACCCGCGGCAAGGTCGTCCTGCGCGTCGCCGGGGAGGAGGGATGAGCGTGCCGGAGACCCAGACCCGCAAGGCCGAGGCGTTCAAGTCGCTCCACGAGGGTGACGCGTTCGTGATCCCCAATCCGTGGGACGCGGGCTCGGCCCGCGTGTTCGAGGCGCTGGGCTTCGAGGCCCTCGCCACCACCAGCTCCGGCTTCGCGTTCACGCTCGGGCGCCTCGACGGGAGCGTGACGCTCGACGAGCTGGCCGAGCACGTCCGCGTGCTCGACGAGGCGAGCGGCCTGCCGGTCTCGGTCGACCTGGAGAACGGCTTCGGCCCCGACCCGGAGGATGCCGCGCGGGCGGTCGCGCGCGCCGCCCAGGTCGGCGCGGTCGGAGGTTCGATCGAGGACTTCGACCCCGCGGGCCGGCTCTACGATCGCGACCATGCCGCGGAGCGGATCGCCGCCGCGAGAGAGGCCACCACCGGCCTGGGCTTCCCGTTCACCCTCACGGCCCGGGCCGAGAACCACATCCGCGGCAACCCCGACCTCGACGACACGATCGCGCGCCTGCAGGCCTACGAGCGCGCGGGCGCCGACGTCCTCTACGCGCC
>JAXDGC010000085.1:0-6701 GCA_034665245.1 Solirubrobacteraceae bacterium
AGGCGGTAGGTCACGGCCCGCTCGGTGAACAGCGAGGCCCAGCACCGGCTGACGTGCTGGAGGATCGCGGCCGGCCCCACGACGTTCAGGTACGTGTCCTGCTGGCCTGCGAAGGAGGCCGTCGGCAGGTCCTCTGCCGTCGCGCTCGATCGGACGGCGTAGGCGGCTTGCTCGCCGAGGCGGGCGAGCGCGCGGGTGATCGCCGCCGCCACATCGTCGGGGACGGCGATCCCTTCGAGGGTCCGGCGGATCTCCGCGCTGAGCGTGCGGATCCCCTCCCGGTCGTCCGCGTTCAGGCACGACAGCCGGTCGAGCCGATCGTCGATCGGTGGCGCTTCCCCCATGGTCCGCCGGAAGGCGTCCGTCGTCACGCAGAAGCCAGGCGGCACGCGGATGCCTTCGATTCGCGAAAGCTCCCCCAGGTGCGCGCCCTTGCCGCCAACGACCGCGACCTGCGTCTCGTCGATCTCTTCAAGACCCAACACGTAGGAGTCAGGCTGGAAGGTGTCGATCCCCTTCGGATCACCACCAGCGCCCACCGCCGCATGCTCCTCCGTGCCCATCGTGTTGCTCCCTTTGTTGCCTGCGGCGAGCGAGTATGGAGCACACCCGGGGGCTTGAAACAAGCCCCCCCCCGGCAGCGATACTTTGGAACTGGCGGGGGCCGCAGGCACCCCCGAGCCCAGCTCAGGCGGCGACACCGGTGCGGTCGGCCCAGCGCCGGTAACCCGACTCGGTCATGGCCGGACCTGGAAGGTCATGGACGCGTCGGCGGCGCTGCGCTGTGCCTTGAAGCGGCGCAGGCGGAGTGCGTTGGTGACGACGGAGACGCTGGAGACGGCCATCGCGAGGCTGGCGATGACAGGGTTGAGCAGCCCGATGGCGGCGAGCGGGAGGGCGGCGAGGTTGTAGCCGAACGCCCATCCGAGGTTCTGCTTGATGGTGCGGAGCGTCGCGCGGCTGAGCCGGATGGCGTCCGAGGCCGCCCGGAGGTCGCCGCTGACGAGCGTCAGGTCGGAGGCCTCGATGGCGACGTCGGTCCCGGTGCCGATGCTCAGGCCGAGGTCGGCCTGCGCGAGCGCGGGCGCGTCGTTGACGCCGTCGCCGACCATGGCGACGATGCGGCCCTCGGCCTGCAGCCGGCGGACGACGTCGGCCTTGTGGGAGGGCAGGACCTCGGCGATGACGTCGTCGATGCCGACCTCGGCCGCCACCGCGCGGGCGGTGGTCTCGTTGTCGCCGGTGAGCAGCACTGGGCGCAGCCCGAGGGCCTTGAGCGACGCGACGGCCTCGGCCGAGCTGGGCTTGACGGTGTCGGCGACCACGAACACGGCGGTCGCGCGGCCGTCCCACCCGGCGGCGATCGCCGTCTGCCCGCGCGCCTCTGCCGCCTTTCGCGTGGCGTCGAGCTCGGGGCTGAGGTGCATCGCCCAGTCGGCGAGCAGCGCGGGGCGCCCGACGATCAGCGCGTGCCCGTCGACGACGCCCTCGACACCGAGCCCCACGCGGTTGGCGAAGCCCTCGACCGCCGGCAGCAGCCCCTCGCTCGCGGCGGCCGCCGCGATGGCCTGGGCGATTGGGTGCTCGGACGCATTCTCGAGCGCGCCGACGAGCCGCAGCGCCTCGTCGCGGCTCACGCCGTCGGCGACGGTGAACTCGACGAGGCTCATGTGGCCGGTGGTGACGGTGCCCGTCTTGTCGAGGACGACGGTGTCGACCTTGCGCGTGCACTCGAGAACCTCGGGGCCCTTGATGAGCAGCCCGAGCTGCGCGCCGCGGCCCGTACCGACCATCAGCGCCGTCGGCGTCGCCAGCCCGAGCGCGCAGGGGCAGGCGATGATCAGCACGGCAACCGCGGCGGTGAACGCGAACGTCGCGCTCTCCCCCGTCCCCAGCCAGAAGCCGAGGGTGGCGAAGGCCAGCACGAACACGATCGGGACGAAGACGCCGGAGATGCGGTCGGCGAGGCGCTGGACCGGCGCCTTGCCGGTTTGCGCGTCCTCGACCAGCCGCGCGATCTGGGCGAGCGCGGTGTCGGCCCCGATCCTGGTCGCGCGGACGAGCAGGCGTCCGCCGGCGTTGACCGTCGCGCCGGCGACCTCGGAGCCCGGCTGCACCTCGACCGGGAGCGACTCGCCGGTGAGCATGCTCATGTCCACCGCGGACGCTCCCTGTTCGACGATGCCGTCGGTGGCGAGCTTCTCGCCCGGGCGGACGACGAAGCGATCACCGACGGCGAGCTGCTCGATCGGGACGCGGCGCTCGGTGCCGTCGGCGTCGAGGATGGCGACGTCCTTGGCGCCGTACTCCATAAGCGCCTTCAGCGCAGCGCCGGCACGGCGCTTGGCCTTGGCCTCGAAGTGGCGGCCGGCGAGCAGGAACGTGGTGACGATGCCGGCGGTCTCGAGGTAGATCTGGTCGGCGCCCTCGCCCGACTTCGGGACGAGGTCGAAGGCCATGCGCATGTCGTTCATGCCGGCGTCGCCGATGAACAGCGCGTACAGCGACCACAGCCAGGCGGCGAGCGTGCCGACGGAGACGAGCGTGTCCATCGTCGCGGTGCCGTGCTTGAGGTTCGCCCACGCCGCCTTGTGGAACGGCCACGCCGCCCACAGCACCACGGGGGTGACGAGGTTGAGCGAGAGCCACTGGAAGTTGTCGAACTGCAGCGCCGGGATCATCGACATCAGCAGCGCCGGGACCGACAGGACGGCGGAGAGCAGGAGGCGGCGGCGCAGCGACGCGGTGGCGTCCTCCTCGGCGTCGGCCCGCGCCGGCTCGGCCGACGGCAGCGCCGCGCTGTAGCCGGCTGCCTCGACCGCCTCGACGAACCGCTCGGGGGCGACCGTGCCCGGGTCGAACTCGACCCGGGCCTTCTCGGTGGCGTAGTTGACCGTCGCGGTCACACCGTCGAGCTGGTTGAGCTTGCGCTCGATGCGGTTCGCGCACGAGGCGCAGGTCATGCCGGTGATCGGGAGCTCGAGACGCTCCGTGGTCGCCGAGCTCATCGGGACACCTCCTGGGTGAAGGCGGCGGTGTGCACGCGGCCGTCGGTCTTGAACTGCAGGAACAGGCGGTAGCGACCTGCGGTCGGGAACTCGGCCATGAACTCGAGGCTGCTCTCGTCTGGATGGACGTGCAGGAACGCGAGGTCGCCCTGGCGCAGCGCGACCAGGTGGCCCTGCGCTCCCAGGTACGGCTCGACCGTGACGGGCTCGCCCTTGCGCCGGACGTCGAAACGCAGTTGCGACTCGGCGCCGGCCTTGCTCACGCCCTCGGTCAGGCTCACGCGCAGGCCGTCCACCTCGACGCTCTTCACGGGGTCCGGGAGCGGCCTCGAGTCCACGCTGCCGTCCACGCTGATGTCGTCGGCCAGCGTCTGCGGCTTGCCGCCCGTCGAGAAGTCCGCGAAGACCCGGTATGTCCCGGCGTCTCGGAGCGTGATCGGAACCGACCAGGTGCCGTCGGCGGCCTGGGTCGGGTGCAGGTGCTGGAAGCCGGTCAGGTCGCGGCGCACGGCGATGAAGTGCATGCGCTTGGTGTGCTCGACGTCGAAGTCGCGCACGGTCTCGCCGCGGCGATCCACGATCCGGAACGGGAGTTCGACGCGCTTGCCCGCGAGCGCGGTCCGCTGCGCGAGCTTCAGCGTGAGGCCTCCTTCGCTGACGGCGAGACCGCGAACCGCCTGCGGCGCCATCGCGCCGTGCGCGCCCTTCCCGGCCATCGCGTGCATGCCCTGCGCGTCCTTCTCCGCGCCGCGGGCCGGCTTGCCGGGATGGACGTCGATGCGGCTGCCGGCGAAGGCGGCCGTGGCGAATGCGACCGCAAGGACGCCGGCGAATGCGAGGAGGCGAAGCGGGGGGGTCATCGGGAAGTCCTTGTCCGGATTCGGCTGGATACACCCTGGGGGTATCTAGGGTGTGTCGCAAACATACACCCCGGGGGTATGGGGAGAGAGCGCCGGTCAGCACGAGAACTCGGGTACGGCTAACCCCACGGGGGTATTGCTCAGTGCGCGTGGTGGTGCGTCATCCGCGCCTCGGCCGGGTCGGCCTCGCCCCGGGGCACGGCCAGCCACATCAGCGCGGCGAAGATGAGCAAACCCAGGATGTTCAGCGCGAGCTTGTAGTCGACCTGGATCGAGCCGAACACGTCGCTGGTGCTCGGTCGAGTGCTCGGGATCAGTCCGAGGCCGCTGAAGAGGAGGTCGACGACCAGCGCGGCCGCGACCATCGTCACGAACATCAGCGCGGTGATGCGCAACGCGAACGCGGTGCCGTAGTACTTGCGGTAGGCGGCGATGATCGGCAGCACGATCAGGTCGGCGAAGATGAACGCCATCACCCCGGCGAAGCTGATGCCGCCAGACCACAGCACGGCGGCCAGCGGGACGTTGCCGACCGAGCAGACGAAGCTCAGCACCGCGATGACGGGGCCGATGAACGCGCCCCAGATCGTCTGCACGGCGGCCGGCGAGTCCTTGAGGAAGAGGCCGTTGAAGAAGTCATCGCCCAACAGCGAGACGAAACCGGCCAGCAGGAAGCCGATCGTGATCTCCTTGTAGAGCATCTTCCAGTCGCCGCGGAAGTTGTGGGCCACCTCCGACCAGGCGTTCCTCGAGGTCAGGCGCGAGCGCCAGGTCAGGTCACTGCCCGGCATGTGGTGCTGGTGACCGGCTTCTGCGTCTTGCGCGTGCGCGCGTGCCTGCTCTTCGGCCTGACGCGAGACGAAGAGGCGCAGCAGACCCCACATCAGCGCGATCATCACCAGTCCGCCGATGTACTCGGCGAGGGCGAACTGCCAGCCGATCAGCACCCACAGCACGAGCCCCAATTCCCACACGAGGTTCGTGGACGCGAACTGGAAGGCCAGTGCGCTCGCGGCTGAGGCACCCTTCTGAAACAGGCTCTTGGCGATCGCGATCGCGGCGTAGGAACAGGACGAGGAAGCTGCGCCGAGGCCCGTGGCCTTCGCGATCGGCGCCAGGCCGTCGCCTGAAAGAGCGTGCTCGATGCGCTCGCGTGGCACCCAGGCCTGCACGATCGCGGAGATGGCAAAGCCCAGCACGAGCGCCCACCACACCTCCCAGGCCATCAGGAAGGCGTTCCAGAGCCCATCGCCGATCGTGGAGATCACGCCGCCCACAGCGAGCCGCCGCGCGGCTAGCCCCGTCGCATCAGGCGGCCCACCGCAGCCATGAGCTCCTCGGTCCGCTCGTCCTTGAGGTCTGCCGGCCCATCCACGACGCAGTGGCGCGCATGGTCGTCCATGAGGCCGAGCGCCACCTTGTCGAGCGCGGCTTGAACCGCGGAGATCTGAGTCAACACGTCGATGCAGTAGCGATCCTCGTCGACCATGTTCTGAATCCCTCGGACCTGTCCCTCGACGCGCCTGAGGCGCTTGAGCAGCTGATCCTTCGTTGCGGAGTAGCCCCGCGCAGGGGCGGGACTGGGAGTGTCGGTCGCGGCCATGCGCAGAAGTGTATCTAACCCCCCGGGGGTATGCCCCAGTCGGGCGCCATGCCCCAGCCCGTGCTCGCCGTCCGGCGCGATCGCCGCAGAGCGATGAGCCGCGTTCGCCGCCCGCCCACCACCGCGGCGGCGCGTCCTCGTCGCGGTCGGTATACCTCGGCGGCATGACCAACGGACTCCGGGACACGGTCGCGCTCGTCACCGGCGCGAGCAGCGGGATCGGCGAGGCGACCGCGCGCGCCCTCGCGGCACAGGGGGCGACGGTGGCCGTTGTCGCGCGCCGCAAGGACCGGCTCGACGCGCTCACCGGCGAGATCGGTGGCCTGGCCATCGAAACCGATGTCACCGACCGCGAGCAGGCGCTGGCCGCCGTCGAGCGGACCGTCCAGGAGCTCGGCCGGCTCGACATCGTGATCAACAACGCCGGCGTGATGCTGCTCGGCCCGATCGTCGACGCCCCCGTCGAAGAGTGGGATCGCATGATCGAGCTCAACCTCCAAGGCCTGCTCTACATCGCCCACGCAGCGCTCCCGCACCTCCTGCACGCCGCCGAGCGCGAGCCGCGCCGGGTCGCGGACCTCGTCAACGTCAGCTCGGTCGCGGGCCGACGCGTCGGAGCCGGCGGCGGCATCTACCAGCTCACCAAGCACGGAGTCGGGACCTTCAGCGAAGCCCTGCGCCAGGAAGTCACGGCTCGCCACGTCCGTTCGTCGCTGATCGAGCCCGGCGCGACCGAGAGCGAGCTCGTCACCCACGTCCGCGAGGAGGTCCGCAGCCAGCTCCCGCCTGGCATCGACCAGATTCTCACGGCGGAGGACATCGCCGACGCGATCCTCTACATCGTCACGCGACCGCGACACGTGTCGATCAACGAGATCCTGGTCCGCCCGACGGAGCAGGTGCGCTAGCACGCCGCGCGAGCCGCTGCTGCTCACTGAAGGAGATCAGCACTCGAGTGCCGCGGTCCCGCTCGCCGCCGCCCTTGCCTTGGACGCGAACTACCACTTGCGACCGTTTCGGTACTTGAAACCCATGCGAACACCCCCTGTCTCGGCGGCATGCTCCCGAGACGCCTTCGGTGACCCGGCCGACTCCCTTGGGGAGTCCCGTGGCTTTGCGGACCCGCCTCACGACGGGGGTGCCTTTGTCGGGATGGTGCCTTTGCTTGGGCCTGCGCTACCCGTGTGTCGGCGGACGACGCACGGTGCTTGAGCCCCACGCCGCCGCGAG
>JAXDGC010000086.1:0-3011 GCA_034665245.1 Solirubrobacteraceae bacterium
ACGTCCGCCGCCATGCGAACCTCGCGATCGGCCAGCCGACCGCGGAGGAGATCAAGATCACCGCCGGCTCCGCCTTCCCGATGCGCGACACGATCGAGGTCGAGGTGCGCGGGCGCGAGCTGCTCTCAGGCCTGCCGCGCACGGTGATGCTCGACTCCGACGACATCCGCGCGGCGCTCGCCGAGAACGTGCAGCAGATCGTCGACGCGGTCCGCGAGACGCTCGACCAGACGCCGCCCGAGCTGTCCTCGGACATCCTCATCCACGGCATCCTGCTCGCGGGCGGCGGGGCGCTGCTGCACGGGCTCGCGGAGCGCCTGGAGAGCGAGACCTCGATGCCGACGCGGATCGCCGACTCGCCGCTGACCTGCGTCGCGGTCGGCGCCGGCGAGGCGCTCGAGGAGTTCGAGGCGATCGCCCGCCGCCAGGTCCTGGCCCGCCGCCACTCGCGCTCGCGCGGGCCGCGCATGCGCCGGTAGATTCTCGCGCCATGAAGATCCGTGCCGCCGTACTGGAGGAGTTCGGCGCCCCGCTCGAGGTGCAGGAGCTCGATCTCGCCGAGCCCGGACCGGGCGAGGTGCTGGTCCGCCTCGTCGCGTGCGGCGTCTGCCACACCGACCTCTACACCGCGTCGGGCGCCGACCCGAGCGGCTACGCGCCGGCCGTGCTCGGCCACGAGGGCGCGGGCGTGGTCGAGCGCGTCGGCGCGGACGTCGGCTCGCTGGGCGAGGGCGACCACGTCGTGTCGCTGTTCTCGCCCCAGTGCGGCGAGTGCATCCACTGCCGCTCGCCCAGGACCAACCTCTGCCTCGCCATCCGCGAGCAGCAGGGCAAGGGCTACCTGCCCGACGGCACCACGCGGCTATCGAGGGGAGGCGAGCCGATCCGGCACTTCATGGGCTGCTCGACCTTCGCGGAGTACACGGTCATGCCGGAGATCGCGCTCGCGAGGATCAACCCCGCCGCGCCGCTGGATCGCGCGTGCCTGTTCGCCTGCGGGCTGTCCACCGGCCTCGGCGCGGCGATGAACACCGCCAAGGTGGAGGCCGGCTCCACCTGCGTGGTGTTCGGCGCGGGCATGGTCGGCCTCGGCGCCGTGGCGGGCTGCCGCCTGCAGGGCGCGGAGCGGATCATCTGCGTCGACCTGTCCGAGGAGCGGCTCGCGCTCGCGACCGGCCAGGGCGCGACGGAGACGCTGGTCGGCGGCGCGGACACGGTCGCGCAGATCCTCGAGATGACCGGCGGCTTCGGCGCCGACTACACGTTCGAGGCAACCGGGCTGGTGAAGGTGATGCAGCAGGCCGTCGAGGCCGCGCGCATGGGCTGGGGCCTCTGCACGGTCGCCGGCGTGGCCGGCAAGGGCGAGACGCTCGACATCGTCCCGCGGCTGCTGATCACCGGCCGCCGCGTCGCCGGCTCCTCGTTCGGCGGCGTCAAGGGCCGCGAGCAGGTGCCGCAGTTCGTCGAGCGCTACCTCGCCGGCGACATCGACGTCGACGCCTTCCTCTCGCACCGCATCGGCCTCGACGAGGTCAACCGCGGCTTCGAGCTGATGGAGGCGCAGGACGGCATCCGCAGCGTGATCGCCTTCACATGATCGACCACGTCAAGCTCTTCGTCACCGACCCGGCCCGCAGCCGCGCGTTCTACGAGCAGGCGCTCGCGCCGCTCGGCTACCGCGTGATGCTCGAGCCGGCGCCGGGCGTGGCCGGCCTGGGCGCCACGCGGCCCGACTTCTGGATCGCGCCGGCCGAGTCCGCGCCGACGCGCTGTCACCTCGCCTTCCGCGTGGACTCCGAGTTCGAGGTCGACGCGTTCCACGCCGCCGCGCTCGCCGCGGGAGGCACCGACAACGGCGGGCCGGGGCTGCGCCCCCACTACCACCAGAACTACTACGGCGCCTTCGTGCTCGACCCCGACGGCAACAACGTCGAGGCCGTCTACCACGGGGCGATGCAGCCGGAGACGACCGGCTAACCGGGCTTGGACTTCGGCTCGTCGGGGGTGGGCTCGATCGCCACCACGCGCAGGCCGTTGCCACGGGTCCTCTCGAGCCGCGGCGTGCCCTCCATGATGCGGTCGATGTCGCCGCGCTCGAGGACCTCGTTCTCGAGCAGCGAGCGCGCGAGCTCATTGAGCTTCTCGCGGTGCTCGACGATCAGCTTCGCCGCGCCGCGCATCGCCTCGTCGGTCAGGTGCTGCTGCTCGTCGTCGCGCAGCTCGCGCGTGCGGTCGGAGACGAGGCCGCCCTCGTGGGAGACGCGGCGCGAGGTGATCGTCGTCCCCATCGCGTAGTCGTGGACCATCGAGCGCGAGATCTCGGCGACGCGCGCGAGGTCGTCGGAGGCGCCGGTGGTGATCGCGCCGAAGACGATCTCTTCCGCGGCCCGGCCGCCGAGCAGCACCGTCATGTAGTCGATGAGCTCCTCGCGCGTCTTGAGGTAGCGGTCCTCCTCGGGGAGGTTCAGCGTGTAGCCGAGCGCGCGGCCGCGCGGGACGATCGAGATCTTGTGGACGCGGTCGACGCCGGGCAGCAGCTCGGCGCACAGCGCGTGGCCGGCCTCGTGGAAGGCGACGACGCGGCGCTCGTGGTCGTTGAGCGTGCGGCGCGACTGCATCCCGGCCACCACGCGCTCCAGCGCGGCGTCGAAGTCGCTGTGCACGATCACGTCGCGGTGCTTGCGGGCGGCGAAGATCGCCGCCTCGTTGCAGAGGTTCGCGAGGTCGGCGCCGGTCAGGCCGGAGGTCTGGCGGGCGATCAGGCCGAGGTCGACGTTGACCAGCGGCTTGCCGCGCGTGTGCACGTCCATGATCTGCTCGCGGCCCGAGACGTCGGGTGGGGAGACGAAGATCTGGCGGTCGAAGCGGCCCGGGCGCAGCAGCGCCGGGTCGAGCTTCTCCAGCAGGTTGGACGCGGCGATGACGACCAGGTCGTTGCCCGTGTCGAAGCCGTCCATCTCGACCAGCAGCTGGTTGAGCGTCTGCTCGCGCTCGGAGTTGTTGTCCGAGCC